>CAMSEM010000055.1 GCA_947057505.1 uncultured Clostridium sp.
TCTTTTCCAAGTGGTATACGGTAAACTGCTAGTGTAAAAAAACTTCCAAATAAGGTGCCTATCATAAAAATAATTGTGTATAAAAAAATGTCCATGTTTTCTCCTAATTGTATATGCTAATAAATTAATTGTTTTTGCTTGATAAAAGTCTAGGCATATACACTCATAATGCATATGCCCTTTCTTTATCTTACTTGTTATTATTCACTTTTTTTGTTTTGCAAATAATTATGCAGCTGGTTCATCTTTTACGCAGCTAGCTACACCACTAGCATCAAATGTTAATGTATATGTTTCACTTGTTGCTTTTGCATTTGTAACAGTATATGAACCACTAAATTTACCTTTAGTATATCCTGCTGTTGGATCACTATCTTTTACAGCTACTGTATAAGCACCTGCAGGGAAGTGTTTTTGCATAATGGCTACAGCTGCTGCACCATCACCAGAAGGTGCTACTGTTGTTGCTGCTTCACCTTCACCTTCAGTTACTGTTGTATAGTTAGCCATCATAATTTGAGCTTGTGCATTTCCAACATAATCAAGGATAGCACCTACTTTAGTATCTTCTACTGCTTTTTGAGCTGTTCCAAAAATACCTCCATCAGACATTACATAAACAATAGTAACACCTGCTAAAATTAATAGTACAACAATTGTAACTACTAATGCAATTAAGGTAATACCTTCTTGTCCGTTAGTTTTTTTCATGTGAATTTCTCCTTTCTCTTTAGATTGTTTTTGTATATATTTATGTTTATAAATATAACCTAAAATTATTTTAGACCTGTATCATTAAAGAACGTTCCTGTTGAGTTTTGGTCTGTATTTGTATTGGTAGAAGTGTTGTTTTTGTTTGTATTATTGTTGTTTGTTGTGTTTTTATTTGTGTTTGTTGTGTTATTTTTACCTCCACCTTGGTTGTTTGTATTATTCACATCAGGACTTGCCGCAAATGGGTCTGGTTTTCCTGCTGTGTAACTTTTATTTTGTTTGTATAAGTTTAAGTCTGCTCCTGTGACTGTGTAAGTTACATTTTCTTTTTCCATTTCTACAATATTTTCTTCAATTTTATTTTTTACATCTTCTGGAGTAGAATATGCAACTAGTTTATTTGGAACTGCTTTATTAGCTGGAATATAATCATAAAATATTACTCCTAGTACTAAAACAATTGCCACACATAATAAGAGCATAATACATATTTCTTTTAAAATTGATTTAATCATCTTTTTCTCCTTTGCACAATTTATTTTGCTTCTTAAGTTTTAACATTTCTATTTGTTTGTGCTCTTCTTTGAGGTTATTGTGCTGTGTTATTTGTAGTAGTTGTTTGATTGTTTGTATTGGTAGTATTATTTTGATTTGTTGTATTTGTTGTATTTGTTGTATTGGTTGTATTGGTTGCATTGGTTGCATTGGTTGCATTGGTTGCATTGGTTGTATTTACTGTATTGCTATTTTCTTTTGGTGTAGTTGTAGTATTTGGTGTTGATGGAGCTACTGTTGTTTTTTCTTGTTTTACTTTAACGTTTGTTACTAAGAAGGTAGCTTTTCTATTGTCGCCATCTGGGCTCATTTTAAAGCTTTGTATTCTAAAACCTAGTTTACTGTCATCTTCAATGTCTGAAATAAAGTTTATAATTGGAATGTAACCACCTGTTACAGTAAAAGAAATGTTTTTTGTATTTTGACTTCCTGTTGATCCTTGGCTAAGTGTATATACCAAATTAACTCCTTCTTTTGTTGCATATCTACCAAATTTAGTTAATAAAAACTCTACTGTATATTCTTCTTCTTGATTAGCTTGTTGTAGTTCTCCTTCTGTACTAACTTTTGCTAAATCTAAATATTCTTCCTCTGCAGTTAATAAATTATCAATTGTTTTATCTAGCTCATTGGTTTTACTTGGATATTCATTATTAATTAACAATTCTGTTTGTGTAATTTCTTGTGTTAATTTTTCATTTTCATTTGCAATTTGTTTTACACTTAAAATTTTAAAATTCCCAAGTGATATGCCTTTAAAAGCTGCAAAATATGCTAATATTACTAGTAATACAATTAAAACACTTATTAATATTTTTTTCATGGTAATTCTCCTTCTATTGTAATTCTAACTAAATCTCCTTGTTTTTCTCCTGCTGAAGATGTAATACTATCTGATGCTAAAATTCCTTGCGCCTTCAATGTTGCTTTAAAATAACCTAATTGCTCATATTGCCCTGATTGTGCTTGAATTACAATGTGATTTCCTGTTGTATTATCTATAGAAGTAATTTGTACCCCTTGTGGAATAGAAAACATTATTTTAGTTAAAAAATTAGGAACTGCTTTTTTGTTTTTATTGTTTTCTGCAACTTGTGTTCTAATATTTTTTAAATTATCCGATAATTGAATATATTCATTTGCTTTTGTATTTACACTATTAATATCTTGGCTAACTGCTGCAATTTGCATTTGAGTATCTCTTTTTGTTTCAGCTACTTGAAGATTTTTATCTGCAATGGCATGACTTAAGAAAAGTGAAAAACTACTATAAATAACTGTTAAAAGTAAAATTCCACCTGCTGTTCTAAGCATCCATCTTTCTGTATTATCAAGTTTTTCTCTTAAGTCAAATTTTAATATCCTTGATAATGGATTACTTTTTGTGGTCTTACCTTCTTTTTTCTTTTCATTCATACTTCCAAAAATAGCATTTAAATCATCTTTCCAGTCTCTCTTTTTAAAGTTCATTTCTTTTATGCCATAATCTAGCCCTTGCATTGCTAATGCTAAAGCTGAATTTACCTCAATATAATCTTTTATATTAATTTTAATGTTATCTTTAATGAAAAATGGTTTAAGTATTTCGCATTTTTCTGTTTGAAAGAACTCTTGAAAATATAAATCAATGTTATTTACTACTGATAAAATACCAGTTAGATAAATTTTATCTACTTTTATGCTACTGTTAGTAAGCGTTTCTTGTACATGACTTGCTATTTTATATAAAGTAGGCATAATATCATCTAAATATTCATTTTCTTCTTCTTGTAGTTCTTTGCCTTCCATTGTATAGATTGTACTGTTCTTGCAAATTTCATATGCTTTAGAATATGAATTTTCTTTTATATTTATACTGTCTAATACTATTTTAGAGCCTTCTTCTAGTTTTTCTACTGCATATATTTTTTGGTCTACTACAGTTGTTAAAGTAGTTTGCTCTTCCATATTAATAATTAAAACATTCTCTTTTGGTTTTAAGTTTGCAACATTTGCAATACTAACTCCCATAGGTGCAATAGTTGAAATAGTATATTCTGCAAATTGTTGTTGTATAGTATTAATTGCTGATTTATTTGTAGAGATATGAACTACTCTTATTTTTTCTTTGTCTTCTAAACTATTAACAAGTGCATATCTAGTCTCTAAAGCATTTTTATTGATATTTTTCTCAGCACAAAATGCTTCAAATTCTGTAGATATTGCTTTTTTTAAGTCGTTTTTATTCAATAAGCTAAACATATAAAAATATTGATATGTTTCTTCTGACAAGTTAATACTAATTGGTGTTTTAAAACTATAAGTATCTGTTATAACTTGCTTAATTGCTTCTCCAATTTTATCATAAAACTTTATTCCAAACGATTCTACTTTTAAGATATCACGTTCTTTTGATACTTTTGCATATTTAATTATATTTGGTTCTATATATAGTCCTAAACAACTTGCCATCTTTTTTCTCCTTCGTTTAAAATAAATTTTATCATATTATTATATTTGACAAAATGCAACAAAACATACTTGAATTTTTTGTTTGTTTTTACATTTTTTGATTATTTTTTCATTTTTATGTATTTATTTTATATGTTTTAGCTCAAAAGTCAATATATGTTTAAGATATTTAATACAAATGTAATATTACTGTAATATTATTGTAATATTTTTATCAAAATTAGTTTATCATAATTACTTTATTCTATTAATTTCAATTTTTCAAATAAAAAACACTATTTATTAATAGTGTTTTTTTATATTTTTTTACATTCCTGCAATAACACATGCTAGAATGATAGCACCAAATATAACACGATAGATGGCAAATCCTTTAAAGCTACCTTTTTGCAAGTAATTTAATAAAAATTTAATTACTACAATACCTACAATAAAACTTGCTATTATTCCAATAAAAAATGGAACACTAAAAACAAAATCTTTCGCCTTAAAAATAGTTGCTGCAAGCACAATTGGAGCTGATAGCATAAAAGAATAACGTGCTGCTGATTCTCTTTTTACTCCCATAATTCTAGCTGTAGTCATAGTAATTCCTGATCTAGATACACCAGGTATGAAAGCTAGTGCTTGTGATAGACCAATTAAAAAAGTTTGTTTTAAGGTCATGTCTTTATATTCTATTATAGATTTACATTTTTTGTCTGCAAAGTAAAGTATAATACCCATTACGATTAAAGCAATGCCTATAATGATTGGTTTTGTTAAAGTATCTTCTAAGAACTTATCTAAAATAAATCCTATTATTCCTCCAGGAATAGTTGCTAATACAATATACCAAAACATTCTTCCTTCTGTTGTTTTTTTCTTTTTAATTACTTGATCAAAACCGCCTTTTAATAATTGTAACCAGTCTTTAAAAAAGTAAAGAGCAATGGCAAGTAATGTACCAAAATGTAAGGCCACATCAAAGCCTGCAAAATCTGTAACAAATGCTGCGTTATTTTGCCATCCCAATAACCATGGTATAATTGTTAAATGGGCAGAACTAGAAATTGGTAATAATTCTGTCAATCCTTGTACAACTCCTAAAATTAATGCTTGATAAATTTCCATTTTGTTTTTCCTTCTTTCTTATATTATTCTTTTTGTTTTTCTTCTTTTTGTTTCTCTTTTCGTTTTCTTATAACTTGTAAATCTTCATTACTTAAGTTTTCTATTAGTATACACATTTTTGTTAAATGTTTATTTACAGTTCTTTCTTTTTTTGTTAACTGTTTTTTCTTTAAGTCCTTTTCTTCTATGCTTTCTTGAGGAGGTGTAATGCTATTTCTAATTGGCATAAAAATGGGGTCCTTTTGCATTTGCTTATATGCTCTTGCATCTAACTGTACTGCTACATTCATATAATTTTTAGCTTTTTCTTCATCACCTTTTAATAAGGCAATTTGAGAAAGGTAATAATAAGAACCTGATTCTAAATCCTCTTGTTTGCTAGATTCTCTAAAATACTTTTCTGCTTCTTCTAAATCACCATACATTAATGCAATCTGACCTAAATTTAACTTAGCATTATATGCCATTGTATTAATCTCTGCTGCTTTTTCATAAAAATCCTTTGCATGTCCAAAATCATTCATCATAGTATAGGTCATTCCTATATTATAATATAAATCATAACTTCCGTGGGTGATATCTAAGAGCTGTCATATATACAGAAACTGCCTCTTTATATCTTTCTTGTTCAAAAAGAATTTCTCCTAACAAATTAGTTCCTTGTTCATATTCTGGTTTTTGTTTTAATATATCTTGCAAAACAATAATAGCTTCTTCATTTTGTTTATTTTTGTTTAAAACAAGTGCTAATTGATAATTAGATACAAAATCATTTCTGTTTAGTTCAGTAACTCTTATATATTCACTAATAGCAGCTTCATAATTTTCTGCCTTTTCATAAATTTCTGCTAACAATTTATGAGCTCTATAACTATTTTGATTTTTATTTAAAAAATTAACTAATATTGTTTTAGCCTTATCTTCTTTTCCTATTCTTCTCAAAATAGTTACTGCTATTATTTGAAACATTTCAGCTAAGTCTATCTTTTTTATTTTTTCTAACCAAAATAGAAAGGTTGGTAAAACAATAGCTAATAGATACATTAATATTTTAAAACCCCAACCTAATGATGTGGTTATAAATAGTTCAATAAAGTTTATAGCAATTCCTATAAATTCTACTAATAATAAATATATGTAGCTAGATTCATTTTTTTTTACTAATTTTAAAAATGTAATGGTAAATAAAGAAATTGCTATTATATTAAAAATTAATTTTTCTATCATAGTGCTCCTTTATATATGTTATTTTTTATTATAATATTTATGCAATACTTTGCTATTTTATTTCTTTTTATTTTGCATTTGTTTGTATATTGTTTTACATAAGTCTGGGAATTTAGTTCCAGACAAATAGCCTAGTGATTGGCTTGTTAAAAGTCCTTCTTCTATTGCCTTTTTGTTCCACATTTTCTCTGTTGGTATTATTTTTGTTTCTTTTATATATTGTTTTAGTGATTCTATACTATTTTTATAATATTGTTCATTATTTGACATTTTTTACCTCATTTCGCAATTTACCTTATTTTAACATTAGGTTTTACACAAGTCAATGTATTTTTACTTTATAGATAAAAAATTCACTTTTCTATTGCACCATTTATTAGATAGTTTTATTCATTTCAGTGTTAATTTAAAAAACTTTTTATGTAATGTGTTGTGTGATAATTGCTAAATATCTACTATAGAAATATTTACTTATAAAATTCAAAATTGATTCTCAAGATATAATTCATTAACTATAGTTTGTTTATTTACTATACCAACAAAGCTTTTTGCTATTTCTCCATTTTTCATTATAATCATGGTTGGAATATTCATAACATTATATTTTATTGCTAATCTTTCATTTTTGTCTACATCTACTTTTACAAATTTAACCTCTTTATGCTCTCTTGCTATTTCTTTAATAATTGGATTCATTGTTTTACATGGCATACACCATGTTGCATAAAAGTCTATAAAGACAATTCCTTTTTCTTTCATTACTTCTTGTTCAAATTGTTCTGCATTTTGAATTTCCATTATCTCTATTTTTTCTTCTGCTTCATCATTATTCAAAATATTTTCTACTCTGGATTGCTGAATATTACTATTTACTATGTAGTTATATGCAATAGTTATTCCTATTAATACTACTATGAATAAAATAATTTCAATTATTAATCTTTTCTTTTTATCCATTTCCCATCCTCCTAAAAAATTAATATAATTCCACTAATAATTAGTATAATACCTGCTATTTTATTTATTATATTATAATGCTTTTTTATATAATTAAATGTACTTTTTAATCTTTCTAAAAATATAGAAGTTAAAACAAATGGTATTCCTAAACCTATAGAATAGATAAATAGCATAAGTCCACCTTTAAAAATGCTTTGTGAAGTAGCGCTCATCATTAATGCACTACTTAAAAATATTCCTACACAAGGAGTCCAGCATGCAGAAAAAACCATTCCAAATAATATTGCTGAAAAAAAGCTTAATTTATCCTTACTTTTTTGAATTCCTTTAGATTTGTTTAATATTTTTATATTTAATATTCCCATATAATGCATTCCAAATAGAATTACTATAATTCCAAATACTATATTTATATATCTGCTATTGGCTGTTATTACTTTTCCTAATGTACCTGCAAATATACCTAATAATACAAAAATAATTGTAAAACCTAAAACAAACCCTAAAGAATTTATTACAGTTCTTTTTAAACCTTTATCTTGACTTGCAAAGTAAGATACATACATTGGTAACATTGGTAATACACATGGTGATAAAAAAGATGCAAATCCTTCTATAAATATAACAAAAAAATCCATATTTCCTCCTTGATTTTATACTTTTTTTCATAGGTATTATACCACATAAATTTGTATTTGTTTCTTAATTATTTAAAATCAAAGAAAAATCCTTCTTTCATTTTTTGGTTCTATAATAAATGTTGGGGTGGGTTAAACTACTTCAACATTTTTTTGTAAAAATAATGCACTTATCTAAAATACCTAATAAAATGTAATTGTGGAAAACATTTAAAGGAGGTATTGATAAGTGCTAAGTAATTGTATCAAAAATTTGTTAAATTTAAAAGGGGTTATTGTTAAAAGTATTAAAAATTTTGAAAATGAGGTTCACATTTGCATTGAAATGCCTAAAAGAGAACATTGTTGTCCTTTCTGCTTTACTGAAACTTCTAAAGTTCATGATTACTATACTCAAACTATTAAAGATATTCCTATCTACTTCAAACCTACTAAACTTATCGTTACAGTTCCACAGCTTCTTCGCCTCTTCATATGAGAGGGCGCGGACC
>CAMSEM010000056.1 GCA_947057505.1 uncultured Clostridium sp.
TCCATCTTTTATCTTTAGAAAGTGGTCTTGTTTCCATTACTTTTACTTTATCACCTGCTTGGCACTCATTGTTTTCGTCATGAGCTTTTAGTTTGTATGTTCTTTTTTGAATTTTACCATACATTTTGTTCATAACGTTTGTTTCAACAGCTACAACAACTGTCTTATCCATTTTATCAGAAACAACAGTACCTACCATTACTTTACGAAGATTTCTTTCTTCCATTTTGTATACTCCTTTCTCATAGTATTCTAACAATGACACACTTTTTTCTTAGTCCATTCTTTCTGTCTAAGGTGTGTCCCTGCTTGGTTTACACTTTTTTTATGGCTAGGTTATATCCTCGCCTTAAGAAAGTTATTTTTTATTTGCTTTCAGCAATTTCTCTTTCTTTTAGAACTGTCTTTATTCTTGCAATGTCTTTTCTCACTTCTTTTATTTTCATAGGATTGTCTAATCCATTAGTTGCTAAACTAAATCTTAGTTTGAACAATTCATTTTTTAGTTCTCCTAATTCTTTTTCTAAATCTGGTGAAGACATTTCTTTTATTTTATTTATCTTCATCGCTATCACCACCTACTTCAGTTTCTCTTTTAACAAACTTACATTTTACAGATAGTTTGTTAGCAGCTAAACGTAATGCTTCTCTTGCTGTTTCTTCTGGAACACCTGCAATTTCAAACATTACTCTATCAGGTTTTACTGCTGCTACCCAATATTCTACTGCACCTTTACCTTTACCCATACGAGTTCCAATAGGTTTTGCTGTAATTGGTTTGTCTGGGAAGATTTTAATCCAAACCTTTCCACCTCTTTTTATATAACGAGTCATAGCAACACGGGCTGCTTCTATTTGGTTAGAAGTGATTAGACCGATTTCTTGAGATTGTAGACCAAATTCTCCATTTGTTACTTTATTACCTCTTGTTGCTCTACCTCTAATTCTACCTTTTTGTTGTTTTCTATATTTTGTTCTTTTTGGCATTAATGGCATTATGCTTCTCCTCCTTCCACTTTTCTCTTTTTGGTTGGAAGAACTTCTCCTTTATAAATCCAAACTTTAACACCGATTTTTCCATATGTGGTATCTGCTTCTGCAAATCCATAATCAATATCTGCTCTTAAAGTTTGAAGTGGAATTGTACCTTCTTTATAGAATTCTGTTCTAGCCATGTCTGCTCCACCAAGTCTACCAGATACAGAAGTTTTAATTCCTAAAGCACCTGATTTCATTGTTTTTTGCATGCATTGTTTCATAGCTCTTCTAAAAGAAATTCTTCTTTCTAATTGACCTGCAATATTTTCTGCAACTAATTGTGCATCTAGGTCTATATTTTTAACTTCAACAATGTTTAAGTTTACAGTTTTTCCTATCATTTTTTCAAGCTCAGCTTTTAATTCTTCTGCAAGGTTTCCACCTTTTCCAATTACTAAGCCTGGTTTTGCTGTATAAACATTTACTTTTACAAATTTTGCAGTTCTTTCTATTTCAACTTTTGAAATTCCTGCAACATATAATTTTTTCTTAACATACACACGGATTTTGTGATCTTCTACTAGGTAATCACTAAAATTCTTTTTGTTTGCATACCATTTTGAATTCCAATCTTTTATGATACCTACTCTTAATCCGTTAGGATCCATTTTTTGTCCCATTTTGTTAAGTCCTCCTTTCTTAATCTCTTTCTTTTAAAACGATTGTAATATGACTTGTTCTCTTTCTAATTCTTACTGCACTACCTTTTGCAGCTGGTCTAATTCTTTTTAGAGTTGGACCTTGGTTTGCATAAATTTCAGCAACATATAATTTTTCATGTGCCATATGATGATTGTTTTCTGCATTGGCAATTGCTGATTTTAATAATTTTTCTATAATTTCGCTTGAAGCTTTTGGTGCATATTTTACAATAGCTAAAGCTTCATCAATATCTTTTCCTCTAATTAAGTCTGCTACAATTTTCACTTTTCTAGCGGAAATTCTAGCATATCTTAGAGTAGCTTCTGCTGTTTGGATTGCAACTTCTTCCACTTTTTTTACCTCCTTATTTATTTGATGTTTTCTTGTCTCCTGCGTGACCTTTAAAAGTTCTTGTTGGTGCAAATTCACCTAATTTATGTCCAATCATTTCTTCTGTAATATATACAGGTACATGTTTTCTACCATCATGAACAGCGATTGTGTGTCCAACCATTTGTGGGTAAATAGTAGAAGCTCTAGACCATGTTTTAATTACTTCTTTGTTTCCATTATCATTCATTGCTTCAACTCTTTTTAATAATTCTGGTGCAATGAATGGAGTTTTTTTGCTTGATCTTGACATGTGTTTTTTTCCTCCTTCTTTCAGGTTATATTTAAAATCTTATTTTTAAGTTTTTCTAAGGTATGCAACTTTCACTATGTTCAAGTTGCATAAGTTATTCCTAAAATTCGAAAAATTTTATTTTTTTATTAAGGACTAACTTATTTTCTTCTCTTTGTTATAAATTTATTGCTTAGTTTGTTTTTCTTTCTTGTCTTGTATCCTAATGCTGGTTTGCCCCAAGGTGTCATTGGTCCTGCGTGTCCTACTGGTGCTTTACCTTCACCACCACCATGAGGGTGATCTACTGGGTTCATTACAGAACCTCTAACTGTTGGTCTAATTCCCATGTGTCTTTTTCTTCCTGCTTTACCTATTTTAATGTTTTCATGGTCGCTATTTCCAACTGTTCCAATTGTAGCTTTACATACAGCTAAAACTAATCTCATTTCTCCAGAAGGTAATCTTACATGTGCGTATTTTCCTTCTTTTGCCATTAATTGAGCTTCTTGACCAGCAGCTCTTACCATTTTTCCACCTTGACCTGGATTTAGTTCAATGTTGTGAATCATAGTACCTACTGGAATGCTTTCAATTGGCATACAGTTTCCTGGTTTGATATCTACTTTTTGTCCAGAAATTACTTTGTCACCATCTTTTAAACCGATTGGTGCTAAGATGTATGCTTTTTCTCCGTCTTCATATTGAATTAGAGCAATGTTAGCACTTCTGTTTGGATCGTATTCAATACCAATAACTGTTGCTGGCATATCAACTTTATTTCTTTTGAAATCGATAATTCTATATTTTTGTCTGTTTCCTCCACCTTGATGTCTTACTGTAATTCTTCCGTATGAGTTTCTACCTGCATTTTTCTTTTTAGTAGCAAGTAAAGATTTTTCTGGTTCTTTTTTTGTTATTTCTTCAAATGTAGAAACTGTCATGTTTCTTCTTGAAGGGGTATATGGTTTAAATCTTTTTGTTCCCATTTTTTAATTTCTCTCCTTTTACTTTATTTTCCGGGTCTGTTTCCCGATATTTTTCTATTTTTCTAATTCTTCTGCTTCTTCTGTTTCTATAAATAATTCTGTAAGTTCCCTAGAAGCCAATAGATTTTTTCCTTCTAATTCTTTATACACTGACTTATATTTTCTCTTTTCTTCTTCAGCTGTCAAAAGTCTGCGTCTTGCTAATATAGGAATTTTTAAATCTTTTTTAAATTGATTTTCCACTTGTTTTTCTTTCCTCCTAGGCACCCATAAAGTGTTCAATAGAATCTTTATACTTTTTAGCAACTTTAACTTCTTTTCCGCCTTTTGCTAAATAAGTAATATCTCCTGGGTTTGTATCAATTGTAACAATTGCTTTTTTCCAATCAGAAGTTTTTCCTGATGTTTTACCCATTCTTTTTGTTTTTCCTTTTACGCTAATTGTGTTAACATTTAAAACTTTTACTTCAAAAAGTTTTTCTACCGCATTACGAATATCAATTTTTGTAGCGTTTTTGTTTACTTTAAAGGTATACTTTCCTTCTTGTAATCCATCATTACTTTTTTCTGTAATAACTGGAGCTATAATAACATCTTCTGGTCTCATTATGCGTACACCTCCTCTAATTTTTTAACAGTATCTTCTGTTACAACAAGATTTTTATGTTTTAATAGGTCATATACATTGATTGTACCTACTTGAAGAACTTTAACGCCTTCAATGTTTCTTGCTGATTTTTGAACTAATTCGTTCTTTTCTGGAATTAAGATTACTGTTTTTCCTTCTACTTTTAAGTTGTTTAAAATTCTTACCATTTCTTTTGTTTTAATTTCTTTTAATGTTAAGCTATCAACAACTGTTAATTCGTTTTCTAATACTTTAGAACTTAGCATTGATTTGATTGCTAATCTTCTTTCTTTTTTATTTACTGTATAATTGTATGAACGTGGTTTTGGTCCTAATGCAATACCTCCACCTACCCAATGTGGTGCACGTATACTTCCTTGTCTTGCTCTACCTGTACCTTTTTGTCTCCATGGTTTTCTACCACCACCAGATACTTCGCTTCTAGTTTTTGTATTTTGTGTACCTTGTCTTTGATTAGCTAGGTAGTTAATTAAAACACTATGTACCACTGCTTCGTTTGGCTCGATGCCAAAGATTTCTTCTTTAAGCTCTATGTCTTTTACTTTTTTACCTTCTATATCGTATACATCTACTTTAGGCATTTGTCTTTCCCTCCTTATTATTTACTTTTTACACTTGATTTTAGTTTTAAAATAGCACCTTTTACTCCTGGTACGCTACCTTTTACTAAAATAGCATTTTTATCTAAATCTACTCTTACAACTTCTAAATTTTGAATTGTAATGGTTTCTCTACCCATGTGACCTGGTAATTTTTTACCTTTGAATACTCTACCTGGTGTAGAAGTTGGTCCCATTGAACCTGGTCTTCTATGATACATAGAACCATGTCCCATTGGTCCTCTTGATTGTCCATGACGTTTAATAACACCTTGGAATCCTTTTCCTTTTGAAGTTCCTTGAATATCTAGTTTGTCACCTTGTGCAAAAACATCTGCTTTTAATTCATCACCTACGTTTACATTTTCTACTGAATCTAATCTAAATTCTCTTAAATGTTTTTTAGGTGCTAATTTTGATTTTGCATAATGTCCTTTTACTGGTTTGTTAACTTTATGTTCTTTTACTTCTCCAAATCCTAATTGGATAGCATTATATCCATCTGTTTCTACTGTTTTAACTTGAGCTACTGTACATGGACCTGCTTCAATTACTGTTACTGGAATAACTTTTCCTTGTTCATCGAAAATTTGAGTCATTCCAACTTTTCTTCCTATTAATCCTTTATTCATTTTTTTGTTCCTCCATTGGCTGATATTTTAAATTTCGTTATATTTTAACGCTATACCAGCATAGTTTTTATTTTAGTTGTTTTTTATTAACATTATAGCTTAATTTCTATATCTACACCTGCTGGCAAGTCTATTTTCATAAGATTGTCAACTGTTTTTTGTGTTGGATAAAGAATGTCAATTACTCTTTTATGTGTTCTCATTTCAAATTGTTCTCTTGAATCTTTGTGTTTATGTGGAGAACGTAAGATTGTTATAATCTCCTTTTCTGTTGGTAGTGGAATAGGACCTGATACTTTAGCTCCTGTTTTTTTAGCAGTATCTACTATTTTTTCAGCAGACTGTTCTAAAACAACATGATCGTAAGCTTTTAGTCTTATTCTAATTTTTTCACTTGTTACTGCATTTTCTTTCTTTGTTGCCATTTTTAAAATTCCCTCCTTCTAAATTTTCTGGGGCTTTTTGCCCTTATTTTGGTCGGAAGTTATAACGCACCCTGGTGTTTCTTTTTTAACCATTATAAAAACCCAAGTTTGTATGCGAAATCTTGGGATAAGTGCTTTATTATTCTTAACTTACCGCCTTGGTCTAAGCCACGACATACTCCATAAGAGTTCCCTCCAAATGCCACATTTTTGTTACATTTGTAGCCACATCTTACTTCAACGCCAAATACATACTTTATTATTATATACCCTTTATCCTCTAAAGTCAACTATATTTTGTAACTTTTTTGTACATATTGTATTTTTTTACATAACTTTACATTCCTTCTATGTTTATCACTATTATACATAGCATATTTCACTCATACTTAATTGACAACATGCTTAAAAAGCAAATTTTAAAAGGGCATTTTACAAATACATTTTTTTGTGATATAATAGTAACATAAATGGCAATGTCCAAATTTTATAAAAAAGAAAGTGAGTGTTTTTTATGCGGTATTCTTTAAATTTAACTTTCCAACTCAAGTTTTTTACCCAAGTCCCTAATCTTGATGGTAAAAAACACCTTAGGATTGAACTTGAAAAGTTGGAGAAATTCTGTGATGATTTTGGCGGATGTATTAAGTCTGCTGACGCTCTTGGTGGACATATGATACAGTTAAAAAATCACAAAAAAACAATTGTACTGTATCATCCTCTTCTTGAACACCCCTTACACTTTTCTGTTCATGATGGGAAAGCTAACATTATGCGCAATTTGAAGATTTATAACATTGCATGTTCTTTGCCAGATTGTGTTTTTGAACACTCTTTGATTGCTCAAGACCATGATTTGTATTTTCAAATTACCATTAAGACTTGCAATGAATATTTTTACAATATCTTAAATGATTTGTATCATTCTATGTATTCTTAATGTATGAAAGTAACATATTTTATGTTATAAATTCTTCTCACTAAAAAAAAGCTATGTTGTTAATACACATAGCTTTTTTGCTTTTTATTATTTAATTTAAAAATTATATTTTTTGTTTTATAATATTTTTTTCCAGCAGTTTATCTATTTTTTGATAAAATAAAAAAGAGAACTCACTGCTTAATCACAATAATTTCTCTTTTTATTTATTATTCTGCTGATTCTACGTTAGAATCTTCTTCTGCTTCTGGAGCTTCATAAGCTTCTAAAATAGCTTTTTGAATTTTTTCTCTAGTTTCAGCATTGATTGGATGAGCTATATCCTTAAATTCTCCATTTGGAGTTTTTCTGCTTGGCATAGCAATAAATAATCCATTTTGACTTTCGATAACTTTGATGTCATGAATAACAAATTCGTTATCAAATGTTACAGAAGCAACAGCTTTCATTCTGTTTTCTGAATTTACTTTTCTTAAACGTACATCTGTAATTTGCATTTTGTGTACCACCTTCCGCATAATATTTGTACAATTTCTATGTACATTTATATTATTCGCCACATTTTTCTTTTTTCCTTCTTTATTTTACAAATTTTATTAAAAATTTATTTCCGTGTTTATTTCACACTTCTATTTCATTTACATACTATATATTAGTCGTTACAATTTTCATAAAAATTTTTAATTGTATCCAAGCAAAATAACCATAATTAATAATAATATCACTATTAATTACAAGTTATTGCATAAAAAACCTCAAAAATATTGAAAATTGATAATATAAAGTATATAATATGCCTAACTATGTTTAGAATTATTCTAAACATTAACTTATTGAAATAACAAATTAAAGGAGTGTATTTTTTTGGCTAATATAGAAGAATTAAAACAATATAAAAATATACATATGGTAGGTATTGGCGGTGTTAGTATGAGTGGTATTGCCGAAATATTAAAATTTTGGGGGTTCCATGTTACAGGTTCTGACTCTACCCTATCTGAAACATCAAAAAGATTAATTGCAGCAGGTATTCCTGTTATTATTGGGCATGACTTAACAAATTTAGCAAAAGCTGATGTTGTTATTTATAGTGCTGCTGTTAAGCAAACAGATATCGAACTTGAAAAGGCAAAAGAACTTAATATTCCTGTTATTGACAGAGGTACCTTTTTAGGTAAAATCACTAAAGCCTTCCGTAATAGTATTTGTGTTTCTGGTACTCATGGAAAAACAACAACTACTTCTATGATTTCTATGTGCTTTTTAGAAGCCCATAAAGACCCTTCTATCCAAGTAGGAGCTTACTTAAAACCTATTGGTGGAAACTATCGTGTTGGTAGTAGTGAATACTTTATTATTGAAGCATGTGAATATGTAGAAAGTTATTTAAAATTATTCCCTAAGACAGAAATTATTTTAAATATTGATAATGACCATTTAGATTATTTTGGTACACTTGATAATATTGTAACTTCTTTTGAGAAATATGTTACTCTATTACCAGAAGAAGGCTTATTAGTAATTAATTGTGATGATTCTCATTGTAGAAAAGTTGCTAAAAGTGCAAA
>CAMSEM010000057.1 GCA_947057505.1 uncultured Clostridium sp.
TTTCAAGTTTTTCTTCTTTCATTTTTTCAAAATTAAATATCATTTTTCATCTTCCCTTAAAAACTGAAGTTCTTGTAAGAAATTATCTTTATCAAATTCGTCAAAGTATTGTTTTGCCCATATTAAATATAATTCTTGTTCATCAATAGTTTCTGGGCATTGAATGTTATTATTAAATCCAAACTTCCACCAACTGTCTTTCAAATTACTTTGAGCTACATCAGTTGGCAATTGATCAAATTCTCTAATTTCATATAAATATGAAAGTGCAGTAAGAGATTTTAATAAAAGAATGTGCTTAGAAGTTCCATCTATTATGAGATTTGTAACCTCATCTATTTCTTGTTTAGAAAGCTTTGAGAATTTTGAAAGTAAAATTATGGTTTCTTCATAATTTTTTTCAAGTTCTCCTAAGTCTTTTGAAATAAAATTAGGAGAAGAAATGGAATTATCTATTCTTGTTTTTGCATCCTTTACTAATTCTAGGGCTTTTTTAAAACAGATTAGGCTTTTCTCCTCATCTAATACTTGTATTGCATATATAGAGTCAATAACAGACTCATTAGCGTTAGATAAAAAGAAAGTGGCTTCCTGAATATTAATCTTCATTTCAAGTGTTAAAACTTTATCTTTAGAATGGAAATTCTGTTTTACCTCTCCATAAGCACATAAAGATATACATATTGTAGCTATAATAATGGACATTATTAATCTTTTCATATGATTTCTCTCCTTTGATTTTTATAATAATAATTTATATTAACTAAAAAAACAAAGGATAATCCCTTGCTGTTTTAGATTGTTTTCTATTCCCAGCAAGAGAATACTAAATATGAACAATAAAATATTAACATAATTTATGTCAAATGTCAAATTTGTTTCAAATGTTATAAGACTCAAAAAAGTTGCTGATAACTATCTAATATTCTTTTTAGGTGATTACTTTGAGAAAAATTCTAAATTAGGCTATTATGAAAAATAGGGAGGAGACGATTGCTTTACAATTGACAGAGACTAAGAGAGTGTAACTGTTGTACATGTAAAAACACCCTACAAGAAAGTAGTTTCTTGTAGGGTGTTTTTTTGAACATTAAAATACTTTATAAGCATAGTTAGGATTGACAGCTTTTAATACTTTTTTCAAATATTGGAGAGCTTTCTCATTACCCCAAGCGTGAATGCCACGTTTCCCATTTTCATTCCATTTGGTAACATCTTCTTTTTCAAAAAGCTTGTTTATATCAAAGGGCTTATAGTTTTTTTGCCACTCAATTGATATAACATGCTTTCGCCAGCCTATTATAATATCGCCATCAATAGTATGGAACAAAATCCATGGAATGTGAGAGCAACAGTCCTCCTGGCAATACCCGTTAGGAAGTAACTCAAAATGATAGTCTGTTTTTTTATAAATAAGGTCCATCATTAGGTTAGTTAGCTTATATACTTCCTTAAGTCTTCTATAGTTACACCAACAACTGTCATGATAGAATTTGTCGTCAATACATACACATGGGCTATACCTAAAATCATCAATTGTAAACATTTTACCACAACAAGGACAAAATGAGCCAGCGGTAGGAATAGTATAGCAACGACTTGTGCTTGTGCTAAAAACAAAGTCGCCACCCTTGTTGTTTTTCTTGAAAAGTGCAAAATCTTCAATAGAACTTGATGATATGAATTTACCCCTTGCTGATTTTTTCAATGACATGACTCTACCAAATTTCTCGAGCAAAATGTAACCAAAGAGTACAAATTCGTTTAATGGCACGCCAGAATGAGTTTTACAGAATAATTCCCTATTGTGCAACAGTTCATTTAAACTAGAAAGACTTGCTAGAGCTTTTTCGATACCATTAATAGTATCAAAAGTTCTTCTTGGAACATCAAAAATTCTTTCTTCATAAATGACTTCTAATTCCAATGAAATAGAATTTCCACCATTGAGTTTTTTTAGTGATTCCTGTTTAAATAGAAAGAAATCACTCTGTTCTTGAGTAAAATTAGGGTGTCCATAGTAGTCAAACGAAACAGGAATAATTGGTTCTCCAAGTAAAGTTACCTTTACTGTTTCTGGAATGGCCAGTTTGCTTAATGTAATGTGACTAGCAAGACCATTTCTTTCAAAAAACCGTATTTTTTCAATGTTCATAATGAAAACCTCCTAACATAATTTTGTTTATTATTGGAGGCTAATGCCTCCAAAATATTGAAAGGCATAAAAACGGCCGATTGACCATATTATAGCATAAAAGTATACATAATGCAATAAAAATACTAAAAAATAGAGCCTACTTAAATAAGTAGGCTATTGTCATGAAAAATTTTTAAGTAACTTAATGTTTGATGTAAGTATGAGGCAGGTAGAGCTTTCTTTTTAAAAATGTGAACAAACGGGAAGATTTAGGAATAGTACTATTGAAATACTCAAAGTCAATTTCAGTTTTAATAGAAAAGAAAGCTTCATTTTTTTCAAAAAATACTATTTTAAACTCTTCATAGGGAACCTTAAAATGTTTGGCACAAGATTCAATGATGCTAAGAATAAAATGATCCAAATCGACTACAGAAAATGAATCATATGGAAAATCTTTATCCCAAAAATCCTTTGAAGAACGAGCCCACCGAAAATCCTTTACTTCTAACATTTGTATCTCCTCCTTTAAAACTTTTATACAATTAAAATGGAGGGGATACGGTAGCCCTCCAAAAGTTTGGAAGGCTTTCATAAAAAGTCTTCAATATAGGTATTATATCATAATATAGAAAAAAAGGCAAATCATTGATTTTTATTAAAAAATATAGTATAATTAGAAGGTAGTAAATTAGATAGTCGCGTATAGCAAGGTCGAAAGGCAGCGTACGAGGAAAGTCCGGGCTCCATAGAGTAATGATGCTGGATAACGTCCAGTGAGGGAAACCTTAAGGAAAGTGCAACAGAAAATAACCGCCTAAGTTTTTACTTAGGTAAGGGTGAAAAGGCAGGGTAAGAGCCTACCGCTAATATGGTGACATATTAGGCAGTGTAAACCCCATCTGGAGCAACACCGAGACAGGAAGGCTAAGACTACTCGTCATCTTCCTAATTTGGTGGCATGATGCTTATAGCAATATAAGTACTAGATAAATGACTATCCTAGACAGAACCCGGCTTACAGGTTTGCTACCATATATGAAAAAAGACAGAGAGAATCTGTCTTTTTTGCATATGAATATCATTATTGAAGTCCAAATAACATATCTTTTGGAAGTGCTATTTGATATTCTACTAACTTTTTAGTAATAGGGTGAATAAAACTAATATAATTACTATGTAGTGCTTGCCTATGAATAAGTGGAGAGGAACATCCGTATAAAGTATCTCCTAAAAGAGAATGATTGATATGAGCAAAATGTACTCTAATTTGATGCGTTCTTCCAGTTTCTAATAAACATTCTACTACATCGAAATTTTTTTCGTGATTAGAGTGAGTAACCTTAAAATGAGTAATAGAAGCATCACCATTTGGACTCACACACCTTTCAATAATACTATTTTCTTTTCTTGCAATAGGGGCACAAATTGTACCACTTGTTTGTGCTAAATGTCCATTTACAATAGCAATATATTTTTTTACAAATTCTTTTGACTTCATTTGTTTTACAAGACATTCTTGTATATACTCATTTTTAGCAAAAACAACCAAACCAGAAGTATCTTTATCTAAACGATTTACTGGTCGTATTTTCTTTTGCAAACCAATTTGGTCAAAATAAAAACGCACCCCATTAGATAAACTGTCTGTATAATGGTCAAATGAAGGATGAATAGGAATGACAGCTGGTTTATTAACAATTAAATAACAGTCATCTTCGTATAAAATTTCAACAGGCATACAAATAGGAACAATATTAGAATTATCCTCTTCATAAGTTAAATCACATTCTATAATATCACCGAGTTGTAATTGTATGATGCACATAAATAGGTTTTCCATTTAAAAAAATATTTTGCATTTTTTTTAGTTTTAATATAAGTCTATCAGACATTAGAAAATTTGCCTTTAAAACTTCTTTTATATTTTGATAAGTTGTATCTGTAACAAGATAAGTTAACTTCATAATAGGGCTCCTTAAAATATTTAAAACCAAGCAAACTTTATAAAATAAATGCATTATAAAATAACAATAGTGCATTTATTTTTATGAATATTAATTTTAAAGGTTATTTAGATTTTCTAGATTCTACTAAATAAGTAGCCTCTAAATCTGCCTCGTGCAAAGCAAGTGCAAGTGGATATTTTTCATAGGCATTACTAATCGTATTGTATAATTCCTTTGGCTCTGTAAATCCCATATGCCAACGAATAGCATACATTTCTTCCAAAGTTAAATCAATAAACTTATTAATCATCATAACAGATTTTTCACCATGACCATAAGGGATAGTATCATTAATTGTATAATATGGTTCTTTTACCCAAATACCATCTTCATTTTTTTTATTACGATAGTCGACAGCATAAAAATTAGCTTTGCACAAATCATGCAATAAAGTAATTAAAATAATAGTTTCGTCTGAAGCTTTTACTACATCTACATAAGGCTTATTCATCAACTTTTCTTTTAATAAATGATAAACATTCAAACTATGTTCTAAAAGGCCACCTTCGTAACTACCATGAAAACGAGTACTAGCAGGAGCTCTAAAAAAATCTGTTTTTTCCATATAGGCTATTAACTTGTCCATTCCTTCTCTATTTACAGTTTGTAATAATTTTATAAATTCTTCTTTCATATAAATCCCTCCTAAAAAACTATAGGTAGTATAACATATTATGATAAAAAAGGGTAGTTTTTTTTGTAATCTGTAGAAAATAGTGGATAAGCAGAATATTTACTTAAATCTTGAACTTTATGTAAAAACATGCTATAATAATCAAAACTGGTTAATAAACCATGTTCATCACCTTATTTCTATTAATTAGAAAGAGGAACATAACCTCTAACTTTTTGGTGTTTACAATAAAATTTTTACAACAATAAAAGGAGGAGATAGTATGATTTGGATTTTTATTATTTTGATTGTAGCACTTTCTTATCTAACGGTCATCTTTTGCATGATGAGGGACAATAAAAATGCTTTGATAAATCTTGCTTTAATAGCAGTTTTAGTATTCGTTGTTTTTTTATTAGAACCAAAAATTCAAGAAGAAAAAACATTCATAGATAGTTATCAACTTGAAAGTATTGAAAAAATAGAAAATGATTACTATTTAGTAGAATACAAAAACGGGAAGAAAGAATATATTGAGGCAGAAAATGTAGAAGTAATAGAAGATTCCACATGCACACAGCCATACATTCAAGTATATGAAATTACGAAAAGAAGCAGTGAGCCTCCTATATTTCTAATGGTTATGTACTTTAACTCAGAATATGGCTCTTCTACAACAATGAAATATGAAATTACAGTTCCAATTGGATTTGTATAAAATATTTCAAAAGCAAAATACAATCTATTAACTAGTAGATTGTGTTTTGCTTTTTTAGCGAATATAGGAGCTTAGAAAATGTTAGTTTTGTTTTTTGCTTAATTCATAAGTTACAGATTAAAAGCAATTTAATAATTGACCAATGCCATATTTTATAGTATGATAAAGAAAAAATACGAAAGAGAGGACAAAAAATGAAAATATTAACAGTAGGTGATATTGTAGGAGAAAATGGATTAGAAAAACTAAAACAAATATTACCAAAATTAAAAGAAGAAAAGCATATAGACTTTGTTACAGTAAATGCTGAAAATACAGCAGGCGGAATGGGGCTTACTTTTAAAGTATGGAATGAATTAACAAAACTACCAATAGATGTATATACAATGGGAAACCATACCTGGGGAAAAAAGGATATTTTTTCTTTTATAGACCATCCACAATTAATTAGACCAGCTAACTATTCCAAAGGGGTGGTAGGAAAAGGATATGGTATTTACAAATGCAAAGGAAAAAATATTGCTGTCATTAATTTAATAGGTAGAACAGACATGAATGTGCTATCAGAAAACCCCTTTACTGTTGTAGATGAAATTATACAAAACATCAAAGATAAAGCAGATATCATTATTGTAGATTTTCATGCAGAGGCCACTGCAGAAAAAATAGCAATGAAGTATTATTTAGATGGAAAAGTAACTATTTTAGTAGGAACACATACCCATGTACAAACAGCAGATGAAGAAATAACTAGCAAAAAAATGGGATATATTACAGATATAGGAATGACAGGACCAAAGAATTCTGTTATAGGTATGGATATAGAAGCTTCTATTAAAAGATTTGTAACATCACTTCCAGAAAGATACAAATTGGCAGAGGGAGAATGTACATTTTGTGCTTGTGTATTCACTGTAAATGATGAGACAAGCGAGGTTGAACAAATAGAGAGAATTAGCTTATCATAAACGACAAAAACTGACAAAATATGTAAAAAATATGGCGATAAAAACTTCCACTTTTTTCCAAAAAATACTAGACAAAATTTAAAAAATATAATATAACTATAACTGTTCGCGAAACAAAAAATAAAATTATAGGAGGCAAAAATGGAAGTTTTAAAAATCTCATCAAAATCAAATCCAAATTCAGTAGCAGGGGCAATAGCTGGTTTGGTAAAAGAATCAAGTAAAGCAGAAATGCAAGCAATTGGAGCAGGAGCATTAAATCAAGCAGTAAAAGCTATTGCAATAGCAAGAGGTTTTGTAGCGCCAGCAGGAGTGGATTTAGTATGTATACCAGCATTTGCAGAAGTAGAGGTAGAAGGAGAAGATAGAACTGGTATTAAGCTAATTGTAGAAAGTAGAAAATAATTTGATTTTTAAAAATCATTTTTATATAGGGGGCACAAAAATAGTATTTCTATTTTTGTGCCTTTTCGTATGAAAACAAATTTCAAAAAAATTGAATGAATAATTGCAAAAAATGCCAAAATATTATATGATAACAAAGAAAGAGGAGAAAAACATGAAAATAAAAACATCTAGAATTATGATTATCATATTTATATTATGTATTATTGGTGGTGTAACTTATTTTATTTTGCAAAAGTCAAACCCAAAAGAAGAAGCAAAAAAAGAAGTAAACTATGAAACCGTTAATATTATTACTAATATGAAGCTTGCTATTTCAAATTTTGATTCTATCCATCCATATATCACCAAAAACCGTGAAGTAATTTATTTAGATAGTCTTATTTTTGAACCATTATTAACAATTACAGAAGATTATCATATAACTCCTTGCTTAGCAAAAGAATGGTCAAAAGTTGGAGAAAAGTCTTATATTATTAAACTAAAAGAAAATATGAAATGGTCAAATGGAGAAAGTTTAACGGCGCAAGATGTTAAATTCTCCATTGAAGAAATACAAAATGTAAAAGATTCTGTTTATTATGAAAATGTAAAAAATATTCAAAAGGTAGAAGTAATAGATACTACCACTATAAATATACAATTAAAACAAGAAATTCCTTTTTTTGAGTATAACTTAATTTTTCCTATTATTTCTAAAAAAGAAAGCATAAAAAGTTCTACAACAATACCTCTAGGAACAGGACAATTCAAAATTTTAAGCATTCAAAAGGAAAAAATAGAATTAACTCAAAATGAGTATTGGAACCAAATAGAAGATAAAAGAGCTAATATAAAAACAATTACAGTTAATTTGTATGAAACAATGGGTGAAATATATAATGCATTCAAATTAGGGAATATAGATTTTATTCATACAACAAATCGTAATGTAGAAGAACATATTGGTAGTATGGGATATGGGAAAAAAATATATAGTGGTAGAGAATATGATTATTTATCATTTAACTGCAAAAATAGTATGATGCAATTTGAAGAAATTAGAAAAGCTATAGAATTAGCTTTAGACCAAGAGAA
>CAMSEM010000058.1 GCA_947057505.1 uncultured Clostridium sp.
GCAATTGGAAGTGATGGTTTCCCAGGAGATGAAAGGGAAAATGGAGCAGTAAAAGTTGCAAGAAGTAAGTATCCTTCTACTGATACTACTTATGGAGTAACCTCAACCTTATGTTATGGAGTACAGTGGGATGCAGTGATGCAATTTATAGATTCAAATTATTTGTGGAAAACAGGGGAAACAGATAATGTTGTAGCAGATAGTTTTGTAAGAAACAGTAGTAACAAAGGTAATTACGACGAAACGGGAAGTGGTGAATGGAATTTAGCTCTTACTGGTTCTAATCCAGATTACCAAATAAATCATATTTATGACTTAGCTGGAAATGTATGTGAGTTGACTATGGAAGCCTTCAATACGGGTGACCGTGTTCTAAGAGGCAGCTATTACGTGAATACAGGTTTAGATGGTCCAACTTCTTGTCGTAGTATCAGCAGCATTCATGACACTTCTAATGACGATTGCACAGGTTTTCGATTGGCATTGTATGTCTAGTAAAAAAATTCGAGTGCCTCGAAGGCACAAGCAAACTTTATAACTAATAAACAGTAAAAGACTCAAGCACAATGAGTCTTTTATCGTTTCTTAGCAGATTTAAGTCAATATCATATAGCGTAGGAAATTCATCTAGTAATACTATAAAATGAAAAGCTTCTATAAAAATTTCAAAAAAGCATTTACACTTAAAATAACTAAGTATATAATGAAAGTATAATCTTTTACTAAGGAGCCAAAGTATGAAAGATGAAAAAGAATTAGAAGAAATACAAAAGTGGAACCGTGAGCGTGAAGAAACTATAAAAGAAAACTGGAAAGAACTAGAATATTGGAAAAGCCAAAGGGAAGAAAAACTAAAAGAAGAGTATGGTGTAGATATAACCAAATTAGGAAAAAATAATAAATGGATAGATAAAATAACAAAAGCTATAGAAAAAGTAGGAAAAATATTAGCATATGCAATATGTTTTGCCTACATATTTATTATAGTAATGGCATATGTTGTACTAGTTACGTACTATATAGGAATAGGTAACCAATTAGATGATGCATTAAAAACGAAAAGTACTACCATACAAACATTACCATAAGCTAAAACAAGACAGAAGTTTTAAAATGTTAGAGAGGGAAAATTAGTTATGAAAAATTTAAAAATTACATGGAAAATAACACAAGGAATGTATGTATTAACAACCAATAAAGGCGGCTGCATAGTTGATGCAGTATCACAAATTAGTGCAGGGGAAAATCCATTAATAGCAGTTTCTGTAATGAAAAGCAACTACACAAATGAGCTATTAAAAAACAATAATAAATTTGCACTTTCTATCTTATCCAAGAATGTTAATCCAGAAATTATTAAAACTTTTGGTTTTCATTCTGGAAGAGATATCAATAAATTTGAAAAAGTAGAAACCACCCTAATAGAAGATGTAAAGATTATAAACGATTCTTTAGGGTACATGGTATGTGAAATAGTAGACTCTATTGAAAATGATACCCATACTCTATTTATAGGAAAAATTATAGAAGCAGATGTTTTCAAAGAAGAAGAACCTATGAGCTATGGCTATTATCAAGAACACAAAGAAGAACTATTAAAAGTAACTACAACAAAAGGAAAAACAGCATGGGTTTGTACTATATGTGGTTATGTTTATTATGGAGAAGAATTGCCAGAAGACTTTAAGTGCCCTTTATGTGGAGTAGATCGATCTTTCTTTAAAAAACAAATAGAAAACTGAAATGTAACGTCCTAATGCGGACGTTTTTTTCTTTTTATACTTGACAAACAAAAAAGAAAATAGTATCATTGTATTATGCAAGTAATACAATGATAGAAAGGAAGAAAATAGTGGATTATATTTTTGATAATGAAAGACCAATTTATGTTCAATTAGTAGAAAAACTTAGAATTCAAATCGTTTCTGGTAAACTAAAACAAGGGGAAAGACTGCTTTCGGTAAGAGAGCTAGCACTTACTGCAAGAGTTAACCCAAACACTATGCAAAAAGCATTAGCAGAGCTAGAAAATGAAGGACTAATTTATACAGAAAGAACTAATGGGAAATTTGTAACAAATAATATAGCATTAATTGAAAAAGTAAAAAAAGAATTGGCACAAGAAAAATTGAAAAACTATTTAAATGATATGAATAGTATCGGTATAACTTATGAAAATGCAGTGAAATACTTGCAAGAATTAAAAGACTATAATTAAGAAAGGAAGGCTAAAAATACATGGAATTACTAGAATGTAAAAATTTATGCAAAGAATTTGAGCAAAAACAAATTTTAAAAAATATTAATTTAAAAATTCCAAAAGGTAAAATAGTGGGGCTTTTAGGAAAAAATGGAACAGGAAAAACTACCTTAATTAAATTAATCAATGATTTATTAACACCAACTAGCGGAGAAATACTAATAGAGGGACAAAAGCCAGGAGTAGAATCTAAAAAAATAATATCTTATTTACCAGAAAGAACTTACTTAGATAAAGAAATGACAGTAAAACAAGTAATAAAATATTTTGAAGAATTTTATGAAAATTTTAATACACAAAAAGCAATCAAACTATTAAAAGATTTAGACTTAGATATTGATAAAAAAATAGCAAAAATGTCAAAAGGTATGCAAGAAAAATTGCAGCTAATTTTAGTAATGAGCAGAGAGGCTAAACTTTATATTTTAGATGAACCTTTAGGCGGTGTTGACCCAGCTACTAGAGATTACATTTTAGATACCATACTTTCTAATTTTTTTGAAGGAGCAAGTGTTATTATTTCTACCCATTTAATTGCCGATATTGAAAGAATTTTAGATGAAGTTATTTTTATAGATAAAGGCGAAATTATTTTAACTTCTTCAGCAGATGAATTAAGAAACAAAGAGAAACAATCTATAGATGAAATATTTAGGAGGTATTTTAAATGTTAGGAAAATTATTAAAATATGATTTAAAATGGATATATAAAGTAGTAATAGTATTTTATGTGTTAGCATTTGTTTTTTCTATTATTGGAAGAGCTTTAAGCTATATAGAAAACTCAGTAATATTCTCTGTTATTACACAAATAATGTTTGGAATTGCAATTAGTATGATGGCAAGTAGCTTAATTAATTGTTTAATGAGATTATGGGCTAGGCTTGTAAAAAATGGATATAAAGATGAATCATATCTAACTCACACTTTACCAGTAGAAAAGAAAACTATTTATATGTCAAAGGTATTAGCTGCTATAATTAGTATTTTTACAACTGTAATTGTTAGCTTAGTTTGTTTACTAATATGTTATTATTCAGATACCAATATGCAAATATTAAAATCTGTTTTAGAATTAGCTGCAAACACTTATAATACTACAGTATTAAATTTAGTAGCACTAATAGCAATTGTTCTATTTTTGCAAATTATTTTTATTACATTAATCGGTTATGTTGGTATTATATTAGGGCATAAAGCAAACCAAAATAAAATGGCAAAATCTATTATAATTAGCTTTGCATTTTATATGTTAACACAAATGGTAAGCTTAATATTAGTAGTATTATTTGGAATATTTAACCCAGATATTATGAATTTAGTAAATACAATGGAAGATGTTAATGTAGAAGCTATTAAATATTTGATGTATGCAGCTGGCGGAATTTATGTAGTTTATAATATATTCTATTACATTTTAGGAAAGAAACAATTTGAAAGAGGGGTTAATGTTGAGTAAAATATATATTATTATAAAAGATAAATAGAAATAATTTAAAAGAGTTATCTAGTAATAGCTTTATGCTAAAAAAAATAGATAGCTCTTTTTTGCTTAATAAAATTACATTAAAAAATCATTTTGTAATTTGTGTTGAAAATGTATATTTTTTATGATAATATGCTACTTGAAGAAAAGAAAGCAGGTGGCAAAAATGAAAATAGGAATAGACATAGATAATTGCATATCTAATTTTGATGATACATTATTAAAAGAGTATTTGAAACATGACAAAGAATTACGAAACACTGGAATTATCAATGAAAATCCAGAATATTTAAGAAAAGGAATGTTTGATTGGACAAAGGAAGAAGAAGAAAACTTTTACAAAGAAAATATTGAAGAAATTGTAAAAAAACTAAAGCCAATCAAAGAAACACCTTATTATATAAATAAACTAAAACAAGATGGACACAAAATATATATTATAACTGGAAGAAATAATGGAGAATATAAAAATCCATATAAATTAACAGAAGAATGGTTAAAAAAATATGATATTAAGTATGATGAATTAATCCTTACAGATGCATATGATAAACATGCAAAAACACAAGTATGTTTAGAAAATAATATTGATTTAATGATAGAAGATAGCATTAGAATAAGCCTAGATTTAAGAGAAAATGGTGTTAAAGTTTATACTAGAAATACAAGGTATAATCAAAAAGAGCAAAACTTAGATAGAGTTTCCAACTGGAAAGAAATATATGAAAAAATATCAGCTCAAAATAAAAAAGAAAATCCTCAAAAGTTAAATGTTATTTTAGACACAGACACCTATAATGAGTGTGACGACCAATTTGCGCTTTCTTATTTATTAAAATCACAAGAGAGATTTAATATTGAAGCAATTACAGTAGCACCCTATCATCATGATAATAATTTGTCTATCCAAGAAGGAATTGATAAAAGCTATCATGAGATAATCAAAATTTGTAGTTGGCTAAATTTTGACTATACAAATAGAGTATTTAAAGGCTCTACAGATTATGTAGAAGAAGGATATAACGAAGAAAACGATGCAGTAAACAAAATAATTGAAGTTGCAAATAAAAATGATAAAACTTATATTTTAGCAATAGGAGCTATAACAAATGTAGCATTGGCTATTAATAAAGACCCTAGCATAATTGAGAAAATAGAAGTTGTTTGGCTTGGTGGACATAGCTTATTAAGTAAAGATAATAAAGAATTTAATTTTAGGCAAGATTTACAAGCTATAAGAGATGTTTTTAAATCCAAAGTAAAACTAACAATAATACCTTGTAAAAATGTAGCATCAAATTTAGTAACATCAATCTATGAATTAGAGTATTTTCTAAAAGATAAAAATGAGCTATGCAATTATTTATGCCAAAGATTTTATAATGATGGTGTACATGGAAACCAAGCAAGAAGAGTTATTTGGGATATTAGTGTAATAGCATATATGATAAATAAAGAATGGTTTGAGACTTTTGAAGTTAGTTGTCCTAATATTAAAAATGATACCTCTTATGAACTAACCCAAAATAAGCATAAAATAACAATGGTTAATTATTTAAATGTATATAAAATTTATGAAGATTTGTTTAAAAAATTAGTAAAATAAGTTACAATGTAAATACTAAAAAAGAGAGGAAAAATGTATGAAACTAACAGTAGAAAAAGCATTACAAATGCTGGAAGAAGCAAGAGAAAAAGCTAAAGATGATCATTGGATTGAACATTCCATTTGTGTTGGTAATTCAGCAGGAAAAATTGCAGAAAGTTTAGGATTAGATATAGATTATGCTAAAACATTAGGATATATACATGATATAGGGAAAGCGGTAGGAGAATTTAAAGGCCATGTTATGAATGGCTATAACTATATAAAGCAATTAGGTTACGATGATGAATACGCTAATATTTGCTTAACTCATTCTTATTTAAATAATGATGTGAACTGTACTGCGGGAGGCATACCAGTAGATATCCCTTTTAGAACAGAATTTATTAAAAATCATGAATATACCATCTATGATAAAATTATAAATTTATGTGATTTAATGTGTACCAATGTTAATATGACAGTTGATAAACGATTAATTGATCTTATAATTAGAAAAGGAATATGTGAAAACACACAATATCACATAAAAGAAACATATAAGCTAAAAGAATATATTGATAAACAACTTGGATTTAATGTGTATGACTTATTTCCTAATATAGTAATTTAGGATATAGGGCAGTTAGCAATAATAATTACTTATATCGATAGGAAAGGAAATTTTGTATGGAAAAAGCAAAAGTATATTTTATAAAAGATATTACTCCAGAAAATGTAGTAAAAATATTTGAAAAATTAGAAAAGGAATTACCAGGAAAGGTAGCTGTAAAAGTACATTCTGGAGAAGAAGGAAATCAAAACTATCTTCATCCAGAATTTATGAGAAAAATAATAGAAAAAGTAAATGGAACTGTAGTTGAATGTAATACAGCATATGAAGGAGAAAGAAACTCAACAGAAAAACATCAAAAATTAATGGAAAATCATGGTTGGACCAAATACTTTGATGTAGATATTATGGATGCAGAAGGAGAAGACCTAGTTCTTAACATACCAAATGGAAAGGTAATCAAAGAAAACTATGTTGGCAAAAACATGGCAAATTATCAATCAATGTTAGTATTATCACATTTTAAAGGGCATCCAATGGGTGGCTATGGTGGAGCATTAAAACAATTATCAATTGGTTGTGCATCTTCAATTGGAAAAGCATGGATTCATTCAGGTGGAAAAGAAAAAGACCAAACCAAATTATGGGATAATGTAGCAGAGCAAAATAAATTTTTAGAGGCAATGGCAGAAAGCGCCTTATCTGTTGTAAAATATTTTAAAGGAAATATGGCATTTATTAATATTATGTGCAATATGTCAGTTGACTGCGATTGTTGCAGCGTAGCAGAAGACCCATGCATAAAAGATATTGGAATATTGGCCTCTTTAGACCCAGTTGCGATTGATAAAGCTTGTATTGACTTAGTGAAAAATTCAAATGATGAAGGAAAAGCACATTTTTTAGAAAGAGTAGAATCAAGAAATGGAACTCATACCATAGATGTGTCAGCAAACCTAGGCGTTGGAAGCAAAGAATATGATTTGATAGAAATCAAGTAATTTTAAGTTAGAGTAATGATTCAGTCACTTTAAGTAAAAATCTTTGTAATATAGTAATTTTTCTAACTAGAGCAACAAAAATCAAATTTTATATTTACAAAAGTAAATTTGTATAATAAAATTAGTTCAAATAGGAAAATATAATAAAATATAAGGAGGACGTTATGAAAAAAACAGTTATCATAATTATTTCAATTGTTGCAGTAATAGCTGTTATTGCAGGTGCCATTTTATTAATTAACAAAGAACAACCAAAGGAGAAAAAACTTCAAACAGCTGAAGAAATGCAAAATATGTTAAACACAATTTATAGTAGTGGAAAGGTAGAATTACCACAGTTAGAAACAACTGCCTTGGATGTAAATGATGCAGCTCAAGTTACCACTTTTACAGGTTTAAAATCAAATACAAATGTAGAAGAATTAATAGTATCTGTACCATTTATCAATTCACAAGCATACTCACTTGCAGTTGTTAAAGTAAATGAAAAGGCTAATGTAGAGCAAATGAAACAAGAAATGTTAGACAATATTGATATGAGAAGATGGATTTGTGTTTCAGCAGAAAAATTATATATTACCAATTACGAAAATGTTATATTTTTAGTAATGTCTAGTGAAGAATGGGCTAAACCAGTATATGATGAGTTTAAAAGGTTTGTTGGAAACGATATAGGAAAAGAACTAGAAAAAACTGAATCAGCAGACATTGACCTTCCACCAGAAATGTATTAAAAAGATGAAATAAAGCTTCCATTTGATTGGGGGCTTTATTCTTTATTAGAAAGTAGGAAAAAATGTTATTTACAAGCATTAGTTTTTTATATTATTTTTTGCCCATTGTAATAGCTTTTTATTTTATAGTACCTAAAAAAATGAAAAACATGATATGAATGCAGGAAAACCGGCAGGCTAGACAGCCTGCCGATTTCTGGA
>CAMSEM010000059.1 GCA_947057505.1 uncultured Clostridium sp.
TGGTTTTCTACCTCTTTTTTTAGGTTGGCTTTGTGTGTTTATAGAAGTTTGAATGGTTTCTTCGTAATCTGTTTCTCTTGGTGGTTTAATTCCCCAATTTCTTTCAACAAATTCGTCAAATCCTTGAATATCGCTATCATCCATATTATTGCGCATTTCTCTAATATTTATTTCAGAAATAGGATTTGTAAGCACATAAGTTCCATCTTGATATTCTAAAACATTTCTATATTTGTATAATTCTCTATTCGTTGTTTTTGTAAAGAATATGGTTGCATTATCTATGAATTTGTCTAGCTTTCCTTCTAGTGTTTTTTCTTTTCTATGGTCAAATGTGTATTCGTTTTTATCTTCTACTGGAATACATTCTGTAACTCTTTCTATGTATCTTCTACCTCTAAAGTCTTTTACTAAGTGAATGTCAAAGTTTAATACTTGTACAACTTGTTCTTCTGCTGTTCTTTCATCTTTAAATACACCAGCTCTTAACATAGAGTTACGAAGAGCTGTTACTAAATCTGGAAATGTTTTAGCATGGTGAGTAAATAAAGTAAATTTAGATGCAACTTGGGCAGATTGAATCATCCAAGATGCTACAGGGTCTGTTGCAACCTCTCCGGATTATATTAACAGAACCGTCAGTTTTCTTTTGAACGTCCAAACAGTCTTGTCCGTGATACTGTTTCTGTTTCTCTCATAGATAGAATGTTTCTTGTTGGATATATTTTTCTTAAGTGAAGCTCGAATGCTGTTTCTGTAATACGAAGGTTCATTGTTTCGTATATATTCTCAATCATTGCCATAAGCATTGTGGTTTTTCCGGCAGCCTTGCTCTCCAGTTAGTGATAAAATTCTGGCACCTTTTACTAAATATTTTAGTAGGTCAATGGCATCTTCTTTTCCTGGAAAACGTATAATTTGCTCTAAGGTCGCACGTTTTACGTCGAATTTTCTTACAAAGAATGCCCATGTTTCAGACATACTTGGTCTTACAACTACAACACGTGAACCGTCTTTCATTTCGTTAATTTTAAAACCATTGGTATCTGATAATTGACCTGGGTTATTATATTTATATATGTTTTGGCAAACTCTTTTTAGTTCTGCTTCTGTACCAAATGATAAGAAAGCTAAACGAATAGATTTACCATGAAACATAATCCAAATACTATCACAAGCACGTGGTACTTTATGTTCTACAATCTGGTCTAAGTAGTCTCCATCTGTTTGAGCAACTTGGCTTAAAAATGATTCTGGAAGACCAGATACACCACCTGAAATACCATCTATGTTCATATCTCTAATTTCGTCTATACTACTGTAGCCTTTATAGTGTTGATAAATTCTTTGTACTACTACATTTAATTTATCTGTAAATGTTAGTGCAAAATTTTCTTTTTCGTAAATTTGGTCAATTTCTTCTGGTGTAATTACATAACAAGGCTTAGACTCTCCTGATACATATTTTAATTCGTCTAAGTTGTATTTTTTTATGATTTCTGCCATTGCTTCATAGCCAAATTCGTTTTTGTACATATATAGGGTAATATCAAATTTATCTTGTGCTGTTAAAAGTGATGGTATATCAAAAGGAATAGCTCTTGATACATTCGTTTCATCAACTCCATATTCACGGTATAATAAATCATATATAAGTTCTTTTACATATTTTTTATCATTAACGTCACCATAAGTACAGCCTTTTAAAGCCTTTTTTAATTCATATTTCTTTTGTTTTCTTCTTTTTAATTCTTCTTCTGAAAGTCCAATATCGTATAAATTGATTTTGGTAATTTCATCTAATCTTTTCTTTATGAATGCTGTCATCATTTCTAAGGTATATGTTTTATCGTCAACTTCTACAGTTTCTTCTACTTGCTGACTTTGTCTCTTTTTTACAAATTGTAAGACTAGAAAAGCAGCTACCAAAAGTACTATTACAATTAAAAGTATGTTAACCATCTTTTTTGTTTTCTCCTTTCAGATTAAATTTTCATTTGTAATTCTTGTAATTTAAAAATAATATTACTTGAAAGTTCTTTTACTTCTTTTATAAATATATGATTACGGTCTGTTTCGTCTGTAATGTTTTTTACTTTTAGCATAAAGTCAATTACAGTTCCTTCTGTGCTAGCTTCAAAAAATAGTGTATTGTATGGTACAGCTGAAACTAATTTTTTTTCTCTTAAATAACGAGTAATATTCTTAATATTATATTTAGAAAATTTATCGTATCTTCCTATTGCAAGCATTACATTTGATTTTTGAAAAAATTCATTTTTTTCTTTTAGGGATATAAATTCATTTACTGCTTTTAAGCCTTGGGTTAAGTTCATTACCACTATGTCTGATAATTGTAAAATTTCTGCTACTTGTTTTAAAGGCATTTTTTTACTTAGGTCTATAAAAATCATATCATAATATCTGTTAGCAATTTGCAAAATATTATTGTAATAAGTTGCTATATTGCAATATTCTTGATAATTTTTAGTAGCTGGTGCTAATAAAATATCTAATCTATCTCTTAACACAATTCTTGAATAGTTTTTTACAATTTCATTACTGGTTCTATTGCTATTTAAAACTTTTATTAAACCTTCTACACCAGACTCTAAGCCAACACTTCTATTTCCTTCTTGCGAAATAATTCCTGTAGATCTTATTTTATTATATTCCCAAAAGCAATTTTCCAGGGTTAGTTCATTAAAGCTAGTTGATACTACTAATATTTTATAATTGTGTTCTATTGCCATATAGCTTGCTAGTGCAGCTGTAGATAGGCTTTGCCCTGTTTCTTTTGTTTCTTTGCTATAAAATGTAATAATTGCCATAACTTTTAAACTCCCTTTTCTAATTGTTTAAAAACTTTTCTTAAGTTTACTCCTTCACTATCATTTTCCATTATATCTGTTACTAAGTATTGTAAACTTTCTTTATATAATGGTGTTAGTTTTTTTAGTTTTATTTTTTCTACTCTTTGGTTTTCCATAATAGTAGTTTGATCGCCTTGTTCAAATGGAAAATAAATTTTTTCTTCATCCCACATTACTTTAGCACCTAATGAGATATAGTTTAAATAGTCATCTTCTTCTTTTGTAATATTTCTTGAAAATAGTACTTTTTTTAGTAGAATTGGCTCTTCTATTGGCGCTAAAATTTCCATTCCTCTTTTTATTGAATAGGTGTCAAAACCACTAACAAAGTAATTCTTTGTGGCAGTAGGTATTCCAAAAACACCTATACATTCTGGTGAATCTATGTCTAAAAATATATAATCATAATCAAAGCTGGCATGTTCTGGCATGCCCATATATGCCTTGATAGATGGGACATTATAAAAACCTACTGCAACGTCTATGTCTTCAAAGTTTGTAACATAGGCCTTGGCATTTGAAATAGCAGGCACTACGTATTTTGCTTTTTGAAGTGTTGTTGTGTCTATTACTAACACTTTTCTTCCCATAGCTGTTAGAATTCTAGCAATATATATGATTAAATCAATTTTGTCATATGCTCCTATAAAGCCTACTGTTTTCATTTTTACCTCCTATTTTAATAGCTTCCACCTAATGATTCTAAATATTGTTGTCTTTGTTCTTGCATTGTTTTAATTTCGTCTTCCACCCTATCTTTTACATTGTCTTCTGCTTTGTCTGCATTTTGACTTAAGCTGTTGTTAATTGGATTTCTTACTGCGCCTTTCATGTTTGCATCATTGTTTCTTTGGAATAGTGCTTGTTTAGCTTCTGCCACACAGTTAGGGTCTTGGTTAATTAAGTTTATTGTTGAGTCATCTGGTAAATATGTTAATGTAGCTGCATTTTGTAGTCCTGGTTCTACATATTCTGTTGCATATAGTAATGACCCTTCTATTTTATATGATTCTACAATGGCACAGCTTAATGTTAATATTTCAGTTTCATTTAGGTTTAACCAGATAGTGTTTACTGAGTCTACTCCATCAATGTTAGGAATTTCTATTTTTTTGTGTGATGTTACAATAAAGTCTTTTCCATTTGGTAATCTTAAACGAATATCTACATATTTATTGGTTGCTAATTGAGATGTTAGTGCAATCATGTTGTATTCTACTTTTCTTAAGTCTGCTGTAATTTCTCCTTCTTCTGCAATCATGTCACTAGTAAGGACTGTACCTTTTTTTAGATTTATTTTAGATATTACATTTACTTTTTTTATTAAATTACCTTCTTCATCTTCCACATTGGTTTTAGCACTTAACTCTGCCATGCTTACTGCATCTTCTGGTATCATGTTAGATTCTACTTCTTGCAAAGTTAGTTTTTCTGCTGTTATGCTGTCTCCCGAATTAATATCTTGTGTTAGTACATACACTCTTTTTAGTGTTGCTTTTGATTCCTTTTGCTCATTTGTAACTTTTACTAATTGCATTGCTAAAAATGCTATAATAACACCTGCTATTACAATTGCTAATAACATTCCTAATAAAAATGAAGTTTGTGCTTTTTTTTGCATTGGGTTCTTTGCCATTGCTTGTTCCTCCTTATAATTTTACAAAATATCGTCATTTATCTTATTGTACAACATTTTTCAACTTAAAACAACAGATTAAGTCTTTGTAATAAAAACTTAATCTGTTTGTAATATTTTCGTAATATTTCAAGCATGTTTATGTTGATTTACTTATTATGGCGCAAGTACAGGGCGAAATGCACCGGCTGTTTCCATTTCCAAAGGTAAATATACTAGCGTTTGCTCCACTATCATAATATCCCCCTCTGCTGCATATATATCCTACTGCTCCTCCAATTGATTGAGATTTCCCCGTATACCAAGCAGTATTTCCTGTATAAGAAGTCGAAATCTCATATACAGCATCACCATATTTAGCTTTATTTCCTTCATAAACTTGAGAAGCTGTACCTGTTCCTGAGTAAAAATCCTTTGTATAACTTGCTCCATTTACTAAACTTGCAAAACTCGTTCCCACTGTAGTATAAGTTTTTGCATATGCTGCAACAACCTCTTCTGCCCCACCACACATATCATAAATACCATATACTGTTCCAGTAGTGCTTTGTTCTGTAAGGCTTGCATACCCAATTCCACTTGAAGCACCTGTGACTTTTCCTTTATTTGCATTGACTGCTACTCTCCCATTCTTTCCATATTCGCTTTGACTTAGATAAACAGTAGCTCCCCATTCAACATTTTTAATCAAATGACTATTTAATTCTCTCTTATAGTTTAAGCATTTTGTATAGGCATCTCCAACACTTATATTACTCCAGCTTTTTTTAGCTGGAAGTATTTTAAATGTTGTACTTGTTCCTACTACAGAATACGCTGCATCACTATGACTTGCTTCGAATTTTGCAACCCATATTCCCGGTTTTGTTACATCATACTCAAATCCTGGGTGTATATTCCAATTTCCTTGCCCGCTCTTATTATCCCACGAAGTTGTTCCATCTGCTGCTTCTTGTCCTATTCCTTTCATAAATTTTATATTGATTGTTCCTGCTGTAGTTGAATGATATCCACTACTTATCTGATATGCATATCTTGGTACCCATACCCACATGCTATCATCACTTGTTTTTGCATTCGCCCATTGTTTTGCTGTAGTACTGTAATCATACCATTCTTTATCATCTGCTGTTGTTTCTATCCATTCACTTCCAGTCCATTTTATTGGGGTCATTCCTTCGCCTAAGTTTGGAGTATTTACACCCTTTTCTTCATTAAAACTTCCATCTGCCACCAGTATTTTTTTCAGTTCAATTGCGTTAGATACTGTTTCTCTTTTATTTCCTGCCATATCCGCTGAAAGTACATGTAAGAAATAAATTCCACCTGTTTCAGGAAGCTCTATAGTAATCGAGTCCAAGCTTTCAAATGGACTTGCAGTATTCCATAGTATACTATCTACACCAATTTCTCCACTTGTAGTATTAAATATCCATTTGCAATTACCTAGATTAATTCCACTTTGGTTATCTATATGAGTTACTGTTGCTGTAATTGTTGTTTTTGGTGTTGTAGTATTTGGCAAATTGCTAATAGTTGCTAATTCTGGTACTATACTGTCTATAATACTTACACTTGCTTCTTTTCCAGCATTTATTCCATCTGTTAGTCTAGCAAATAGTGTATCTCCATGTTGTAATTGAGTAGCTGTATTTGATGTTATCCAGCCATTTTCCAAAATATTATTTTTTTGCCATTGTATTATCAAATTAGTTGGTGTACTTAATTCCACTGTTGCAGTATGTTCTGCTGGGTTCCATTTTGGCGTTCCTGCTATAATATTTCCTGTTGTTAGGTCTCCTGTTGCATCTCCTATTGTTTCTGTTACAATATTGCTTAATATTGCTTCTATTTCATTTCCCGAAATATCAGTTGTTGTTACTTTTATATCATAACTCACTCCTTGTGTTAAATTAGTAAATGTATTTGTTGTTTGTGTTCCTATGTAATTTGCCTCACTATTATAATTTTCATTATTTGTTTCTTTAATGTAATAATAGTATGTTGGTGTTGCTGGCATTTTTTCTGGTGCTTGTGTTACTTTCACTATTACTGAAACAGAATTAGTATTTACAGTTTCTTTTTCTATCTCAATAATTGGTATGATTTCACTTTTAGTTGTTGCACTAGCATGCATATTGGTTATTCCTTTTAAATGAGTAACTGTTACTTTAATATCATATTTTACTCCTGACTCTAACCCTGTATAGGTAAATATATTTCTTGTTTCATTTTCTTTTACAGTAGTATAATCTTTATCTGTTTTCTTTTTATACAAATAAGTATATCTATATTCTCCTTCTGGATTACGTATATTGGTTTGTACAGATATTGTTTGATTGGTAACACCAATTACTTGGACATCTCCTATTTTTATAATTCCGCCTTCTTTATCTCCTATATATTCTACTTTCACATTTCCTTGCTCATCTATGATAATTTCAAATATATCTCCTTCTTTTGTAGTAACCTCATAGTGTCCATTTGAGCCTGTAATATTTTCTCTAGATGGTGCAACAGCACCATCTATTAAATCTTGAAACAAGTCATCTTCTGTTACAGTATCATCTAATGTTTTTTGTGTTATATGATTATTTGTAATAAGTTCTATTTTTGTTTTGTACACTTCTATTCTTTGTTCTTTTTGTTTATCTACTACACTTCTTAAGAATCCCCCATCTCCTACTACAGCATTTATACTAACTCCCGCTAATATTAATAATATTATAACAATTACTACAAGGGTTATTAAGGTAATCCCCGCTTCCTTTATTGGATACATTATATATGAACTATTCTTATTATTTAGATTTTGTTTGAAATAATTTTTCTTTATTTGAATAAAACTTTTTTGATTCAATTTTGGTTGCTTTTTTAAGCTTTCATTACATGTTAAATAAAGAGTAGCTCTCTCTCTCTTCTTCTTGCTCTTCTCTAAAGCCAGTATCGTCGCATCATTCTTTTCAATC
>CAMSEM010000060.1 GCA_947057505.1 uncultured Clostridium sp.
GTACAAATGCTCCTCCTGCCCGGCCCGTTCCTTGTGGCTGCCCACACTCTCCAAATCTGTTTTATTTTATAAGAAAAGAGTTTCACCACATGTACACAATTGCTCTGCAACTGACAATTTTTAAGGTATTTCAAACCTTGTTGTACATGGAAAAATTTATCACTTTTTCCTATACAATAAAAAATGGCGCAGAGGGTGGGATTCGAACCCACGGTACGCTACAAACGCACGCCAATTTTCAAGACTGGTGCCATAAACCAACTCGACCACCTCTGCATCTTACTGCTACCAAACTCGGTAACAGTATATATCTTAACATATTTACCCTTTACTTGTCAATAGCAAATTTTAACAATTTTGGTGTTTGCTAACCATTTAATTTGCTTTAATTAATTTTTCAAACATATTAGCTACTTCTCTATCCGTTTCTTCATATAAGTGTGAATATAAATCCATTTCTATTTCAACAAACCTAATATTCTTTCTAAATCCTCATTTGTAGAATATTGTATTACTATTTTTCCACTTCTTTTTCCTGCATTCAATTTTACTTTTGTTCCAAAAAAGCTTTGGAAAGTGTCTTCTATATCTCTGCATATTGCTTCTCTACGTTCTTCTTCTTTTTTTGGTGCTTTTTTCTTACTTTGAACTTTTTCTTCTATATCTCTAACAGTTTCTCCCTTTTCTATAATTCTAAGTGCTGCAGAATATTGTTTATCTGGTTCTGTAATACTAAGTAATGACCTACAATGACCTTCTGTAAGTTTTCCTTCTATAGCAAGTTTCATTACTCTTTCATCTAGATTTAATAGTCTTAAAGTGTTTGTTACTGTACTTCTATTTAAACCTACAGTATCTGCTAATTGCTGTTGTGTCATTCCATAATCATCTAATAATTGTCTAAATCCTCTTGCTTTGTCAATAGGATTTAAGTCTTCTCTTTGAATATTCTCTATTAAAGCTATTTCTTTATTTTTTCTTTCGTCATTTTCTCTTACAATACAGGGCATTTGTTTTAACCCTGCTTTTTTAGCAGCTCTCCATCTTCTTTCTCCTGCTATAATTTCATAGTATCCTTCTTTTTTAGATACAATAATTGGTTGTATAATTCCATATATTTCAATAGATTTAGCAAGTTCTTCTATAGATTCTATTGGGAAATTTTTTCTTGGTTGATTTCTATTTGGTTCTATTTCAATGATTTTTATACTTTGTACGATTTCTTCTCCATCTTTTAATTTTCTTTCTTCTTCTTTTGTTAATTGATTTTCACTAAATAGGGCTTCTAACCCCTTTCCTAGACCTGTTTTTTTTGGTGGCATATTATTTCACTCCTTTTATTTAGATTGCATGTTTTCCTTTTCCATTACTTTCATTAGTTTTTAAAAATTCTTTTACAAATTTATCATAACTTTTAGCGCCCTTAGATCTTGGGTCATATACAGAAATTGGCATTCCATAACTTGGTGCTTCACTTAATTTTACGTTTCTTGGTATAACTGTTTTATACACTTTATTTTCAAAGTATTTGCTTACTTCTTTTACCACTTGATTAGATAAGTTTGTTCTTATATCATACATTGTTAATAAAGCACCTTCTATTTCAAATTCTTTATTTAAATGTTTTTTTACTAGATTAACCGTATTTAGTAATTGACCTAATCCTTCTAATGCATAATATTCGCACTGTACTGGTATTAATACACTATTTGATGCTGTAAAGGCGTTTAATGTAATTAGTCCTAAAGATGGTGGACAGTCTATAATCATATAGTCATAATCTTGTTTGATATTATCTAGTTTTTCCTTTAGACGATATTCTCTTGACATCATAGATACTAATTCTACTTCTGCACCTGCTAAATTAATGTTAGATGCACATATAAATAAATTTTTGATTTCTGTTTTTTGAATAGCATCTTTTGGTTCTACTTCATCATTAACCATTAAATCATATACTGAAAATTCTACGTTTTTTTCTGCTCCTACTCCACTTGTAGCATTACCTTGAGGGTCAGCATCTATTAGTAGTACTTTTTTTCCTCTTTTGGCTAATAATGTACTTAAATTAACTGCGGTTGTGGTTTTTCCTACTCCACCTTTTTGATTTGCAATTGATATTATTTTTCCCAATTTATTGCCTCCATTCTTGTTTTTTTGTCTTTTTGTCAACATTTTATTGTGCTTATTTCTTTTTTAAATTCGATATATTAATGATATAAAAATATTTATTATATGTCAATGAAATTTGCAAAAATAAAAAAATTTGTTACTAGTTAATAGATACTAATAACAAATTTTTATACTGATAATACTTTCTATTGAAGTGGTTCTTTTGTTGGTGTACCAGCCTTTCTAGGATATTTCTTTGGCGTACTTCTTAGCTTTTTAATCACTACTATTTTCCTTTGAATTTTACTATTTGGGAGTATGATAGTATCTATATTTTGTATTTCTCCTCCTAATATTTCAATTGCTTTTTTTGCTTCTTGCAACTCTTCTTCTATTTCTGCTGATTTCATACATATACATAGTCCACCTATTTTAACAAAAGGAAGCATATATTCTAGCAATGTGTTTAATCTTGCTACGGCTCTAGATGTAACAATTTCGTAGTTTTCTCTTTTATTTATTTGTTTTATAAATTCTTCTGCTCTTCCATGAACTGCTTGAACATTTTGTAATTTTAAATTGCAAATTACTTCTTGTAAAAATGTAATTCTTTTATTTAAGGAATCTAATAGTGTAAAGCTAGTTTCTTTTTGTAGTATTTTAAGTGGTATTCCTGGAAAACCAGCTCCTGTTCCTATATCTAATACACTTTTTCTATTTTTGGTATATGAGTATATTGTTAAACTATCTATAAAATGTTTTAATATAATTTCATTTGGTTCTACAATTGCTGTTAAATTTATTTTTTGATTCCATTCTATTAATAAATTCATATATTGATAATATTTTTCTATTTGTTCTATACTTAATTTAATTTGTAATTTCTCTGCTTTTTCTTTTAAATTTTGCATCCAAAACTCTTTTTCCATTTTTACTCCTTTAATTATCCTTGCTTTTCTTGCTCTAAATAGATTAGTAAGACAGAAATATCTGCTGGTGAAACTCCTGATATTCTAGAAGCTTGTCCTACTGAATTTGGCCTAATTTTATTTAATTTTTGTCTTGCTTCTAATCTTAATCCTTTCATTTTTTCATAATCTATATTTTGAGGTAATAATTTTTTCTCTAATTTTTTAAATTTTTCTACTTGTTGCTTTTGTAGCTTAATATATCCTTTATATTTGGTTTCTATCTCTACTTCTTTTGTTACTTCTTCTGGTAATTCTGGTCTTTGTTTGTCAATTGGTTTTAATATTTCATAGGTTAACTCTGTTCTTCTTAATAGTTCATCAAGTTTAGCACCTGTTGTCAAACTTGATGAGCTATTGGCTTGTAATAGTTCATTTACCTCTTGTGTTGGCTTTATTATTGTGTTTTCTATTCTTTCTATTTCCTTTTCTATGGCTTGTTTCTTTTCTAAAAATTTTTGATATCTTTCTTCTGAAATAAGTCCTATTTCATGTCCTATTTCAGTTAATCTTAAGTCTGTATTATCTTGTCTTAATAATAGTCTATATTCTGCTCTAGATGTCATCATTCTATATGGTTCATTGGTTCCTTTGGTAATAATATCGTCTATTAAAACTCCTATATATGCATCCGAACGGTCCAATATAACTGTTTTTTTTCCTTTTAGCTTTTGCGCAGCATTAATTCCAGCCATAATGCCTTGTGCTGCTGCTTCTTCATATCCAGATGTTCCATTAATTTGACCTGCAAAAAACATTCCTTCAATTTTTTTATGTTCTAATGATAATTTTAGCTCTAATGGGTCTATACAGTCATATTCTATTGCATAGGCTGGTCTTGTAAATTCTACATTTTCTAGTCCTGCTATTGTTCTATACATTGCTATTTGTACATCCTCTGGAAGTGATGAACTCATTCCTTGTACATACATTTCATCTGTATCTCTTCCAATTGGTTCTACAAATATTTGATGTCTTTCTTTATCAGCAAAACGAACTACTTTATCTTCAATAGAAGGACAATATCTTGGTCCTGTTCCTTTTATTTCCCCTGCATATAAAGGAGAACGATGTAAGTTTTTTCTAATAATTTCATGTGTTTTTTCATTTGTATATGTTAAATAACATGGTAATTGTTCTTCTTTTTCTTCTATTTTGTCTTCGAATGAAAAAGCTACTGGATTTTTATCCCCATCTTGTCTTTCCATTTTAGAAAAGTCAATAGAATTTTTATTTACTCTGGCTGGTGTACCTGTTTTGAATCTTACCAAGGATATTCCCATTTTTATAAGCATATCAGATAATTTATTAGCTGGAAATACACCATCTGGACCACTTTCATATGATACTTCTCCAATATGTATTTTTCCTTTTAAATAGGTACCTGTAGCTAATATTACGCTATCTACATTATAAATAGCCCCAATATTGGTTTCTACCCATTTTACTTTTCCATCTTTTACTCCTATATCTATAATCTCTGCTTGTTTTAAATATAAATTTTCTTGTTTTTCTAAGGTATGTTTCATTTCTGCTTGATATTTTTTTCTGTCTGCTTGTGCTCTTAATGAATAAACTGCTGGTCCTTTTGAAGTATTTAACATTCTTAATTGTGTATAAGTTTTATCAATATTTTTTCCCATTTCTCCGCCTAAACAATCTATTTCCATTACTAAATGTCCTTTTGAGCTTCCACCAATATGTGGGTTACATGGCATATTAGCAACAGCTTCTAAGCTAATTGAGAATAGTAAAGTCTTTAATCCTAATCTTGCAGTTGCCAGAGCTGCTTCACATCCCGCATGTCCTGCTCCTATTACTGCTACATCATATTTTCCTGCATTATATTTCATTTTTTACTTTTTTATGTTAGTAAATATTTTTTTCTAACATTTCTCCTTTCTTATTTAGTTTTTTATGAAACAAAAAATAGTGTTCGTATTACTTTTTGTCATGTCGTTTTTTGTCGAACGCAATAAAATGTATTGTTTTCGTTATATTTTTGTCTTTTTGTTACAACATTTATTTATACTTTATATCTTTAATTGTTCTATAAATAGCATGTTACATAGCTTATTTCAAAAATAACTTATTAGTTAATTTATACTTTGTTTTTCTTTTTGTTCTTATTTTCCTAGACAAAATTTCGAAAAAATTTCCGCAATAATATCTTCTGAAACATTTTCTCCTGTTATGGCACTTAATTCTTCCAAAGTTTGCTTCATAGAAATCGCAATTAAATCTATTGGCATGTTTTCTTCCAATGCTTCTTTTCCTTGTTTAATTGCCTCTATTGCTTTTCTTATCTGTTCTTTATGTCTTATGTTTGTAATCAAATCTCCATTATTAATTTCTATTTCATTTAATGTAAACATTTCTAATATTTGTTTATATAACATTTCTATTCCTTGTTTTTTCTTAGCTGATATTTTTATAACAGGTTTGTTTATTCTTTTTATTTCTTCTGTTTGTTCTAATTGAATATCTTTTTCATCTATTTTATTTAATAAAATAACTGCTTTCTTATTTTGGATTAAGTCTAATATTTGAATATCTTCCTTTTCAAGTGGTTTTGTATTATCAAATATACTAATAATAAAGTCTGCTTCTTCTAGCAATTTTAAAGCTTTTTCTACACCTATTTTTTCTATCTCATCTTGTGCATTTCTAATTCCTGCAGTATCTATTAATTTTAAAGGTATTCCCTGTATATGAATCATTTCTTCTATAGTATCTCTCGTAGTTCCTTCTACCCCACTTACAATGGCTCTTTCCTCATTTAAAATAGCATTTAGTAAAGAGGACTTTCCACTGTTTGGTTTTCCAATTATAACAGTATGTATTCCTTCTTTTAATATTTTTCCTGTGTTAAAACTTTTTTCTAATTTTTCCAATTTATCTTGTATTCTATTAATTTGATTTACTGCTTTTTGATTACTCACTTCTTCTATATCATATTCTGGATAATCAATAGAAGCTTCAATATCTGCCATAATGTCTAAAATATCTTTCCTAATTTCTTGAATTTTCTGTGATAATCTTCCTTCTAGCTGGTTGAATGATGCTTTTGCTTCTTTATCTGTTTTCGCATTAATTAAATCTATAATTCCTTCTGCTTGTGATAAATCAATTCTTCCATTTAGAAAGGCTCTTTTTGTAAATTCACCAGGCTCTGCAATTTTTGCGCCAGCTAATAAGCATTGTTCTAATATTTGCCTTTCTATTATAGTTCCACCATGTGAATTAATTTCACACATATTTTCAGTTGTATAGCTTTTTGGGTTTTTGCTAAGGCTTTTAATTCTTCCAGAGATGTTTTCTGTAATAGCGGTAAATATCTTTTGTGTATCAGAGTCATATTTTTATAGCGTTCCAAACCACCTTGCTCTTTTGGCTTTTTATACCAACAGGCGATGTTTTGAGCGATTGTAAATTCTTCCCCACTGATAGCACATTTTCCTTTCTGTGCAGAAAATAAAGAGAGTCTGCTGTCTAAGGCTTCTATGCTGTAGTCTTGGGATTGTTCGTCTTTCAATCCATACATAACCGCCTTGTTCAGGCTTAATTCTTTATGGATTGTCTCTCTGCCCTCCGCTGTATAACTGCATACTCCGATTCTTTTCGGCATTGCCACCTTATATTTCACATATGCGATTGGGTAAATCATCTGGTCAATTCCTGCAACATAACGAACCATTTTCGATTTTCCAAATCTTTCCTGTTCGCTCTTGGTCATTGTCCCACCTTCCCGTTTCAGCATACTTCCTTTTTCAGTGTTCATCCGATTCGTCAATACCGTCATTACCTGTCTGTGGAATACCCTGCAATCAAGACTGATGCAGGTTGCAAGCTGATAATAATCCTGTATGCCTAACACCATAGAATTATATAGCCGTATCTCATTTAGACAGGTCATTTTCTCCCTTGGCTTGGCGATATGTTTTGCCTGCTCCACTAACTTTTTTCTTTCAATTTCTGCCTTTTTGTCACAGATTGCTGACTTGACTACATATTTATGATGTTTCTGAATGACTTTTATCTTGAATCCCAGAAATTCCGACCACCTTTTACGGGTATTTACAATCCTCGTTTTTTCTGGAGATACTTCAAGTTTCAATCGCTCTTCAATCCATCTTGTAACAGCTTCTTTTGTTTTTATGGCATCTTCTTTTGTTTTACAGAAAATTCTAAAATCATCGGCATAACGAATAATGTGCATTTCTTTTAGATTCGTTTTCCGCATCATTGTATATCCACTTCCCTTATCAAGGGCTGGGGATGTACGGATAACTCGATCCCTTGCTTTCTGTAATGCCCAGGGGT
>CAMSEM010000061.1 GCA_947057505.1 uncultured Clostridium sp.
GCTTAACAGTAAAGGTAACAGCAAAAGCAGATTTATTACCAGAAAATAAACAAGACAAAACAGTAAGCAATATAGGAAAAATTGTGGCACAAGGGGTAGAAGCAAAAAGCTCGAATGCTATCACTACGGTTGTAGAATATAACAAAGAAATTTATGGCCAAAATGAAAAGCCAAATAATCCAGGAAAACCAAACACTCCAGGAACAAATACCCCAGGAGATAGCAATCGTCCAAATGAAACACAAGGCTATAGAATTACAGGAACAGCATGGATAGATGCAAATAAAAATGGTAAAAGAGAAGAAACAGAAGAACTTTTGCCAAATGTGAAAGTAATGCTAATTCATAAAGCCAATAATCAAATTGTAAAAGATACAAAAACAGGAGAAGAAAAAATTGTAACAACATTAGAAAATGGAACCTATGAATTTACTAATGTACCAGAAGGGCAATATTTCGTTATTTTCTTGTATGATGCAGGTAAATACAGTCTTACACAGTATCAAGTACAAGGAGTTAGCCAAAGCTATAATTCAGATGCTACCTCTATGAAAATTACATTAAATAATGAACAAACTTATGCAGGAGTAACCAATATTATAAGAGTAGTAAATAGCAACATTAGGGACATTGACTTAGGCGTATTTGTAGCAGAAAAGTTTGACTTAAAACTAGATAAATATATTAGCAAAATTACAGTAACAATGCCAAATAGCAAGGCACAAACAAAAACATTTAAAAATGGCAAAATGGTAAAACAAGAAATACCAGCTAAAAATGTAAATAAAAGTAGTATGGTAATAGAATACAAATTAGTAGTAACAAACGAAGGGCAAATTCCAGGATATGCAAAAAAAATTGTAGACTACTTACCAGAAGACACCAAATTTACATCAGAACTAAATAAAGATTGGTATAGCTCAAAACAAAATAATGAACTATACAATACTAGCCTAGAAAATGTATTAATAAATCCGGGAGAAAGTAAGGAAATTACACTTGTTTTAAGTATGCAAATGACAGATAAAGCAATGGGAAGTATTATAAACAACACAGCAGAAATTTACGAAACTTATAATGAACAAGGCGTAAAAGATTATGACTCAAAAGAGGCGAATAAAGAAGAGGCAGAAGACGACTTCTCAAGAGCAGACATCATACTTTCAACCAAAACAGGTACTACTATTTTAAATGTATCACTCATTTTATCAATTATGATATTAATTACGATAGGAGTTATTATGATAAAAAGAACAGTTTTAGATAAAAAAGTATAGGAAAGGAGGAGAAAAATGAAAACTAAAAAAATAGCAATCATAAGTGTAATACTTATTATGGTTTTTGCAATAGTTACCATCACCATTGCAGGACTAATTAAAACAAAAGAAACAAGTATACCAAAAGCTATGCAAAATAACATAAGAGCATTAAACATTACTGGTAGCTCACAATATGGCAAAATGGAAGTGACAGGTGCTCATCAAAGCAATGACTTTTATATCAAAGTAAATGGCGCAAGCCAATTTTACTACGAAGCATCGAAAAGTACTTTAAATAAAGTATTAATTCCAACGATTGAAGATGTTCAGCTTTACTGTATACAAAAAGGAAATGGCGTGCATTATAACTTAAGTTCACCATCAGCAATTGCTGCTTTAGCAGGGCAAGAAGGAACTTGTAGTCCTGCACTATTTCCTGTAACTAGTCATATGCATACACCACTTCCATCAAATCAATATTCTAATACATTCTATACTTGTGTGAATAACCATACACAAATGTTAGCATCAGGAGCTTATATTGTAACTGCACCTAACAATTTTATAGCACCAACAAATGGAACTTATACAGCAGACCAATATGAAGCAAAATTTAATGCAGGAGAAAATATTAGTAAAGAAGTTAGACAAATTGCTATGTGGCTTAACCCAGAAATGAAAAAAGGAAATGACTTTTATGCTAACTCAACCTTTACTTTTATAGATAAGGCCGAACAGCTAAAAAATGAAGCTTTAGATTATAGAGATTATGAACAAGAATTAAAACAAAACGAAAATCAACCAATCAAAGAAACAACTTCTCAAAGAATAAAAGTAAATGTCAATCAAGATGAGCAATACTTTATTATAGGGCCATATAAATTAAACTATATAGACGGTAATGCACCTAGTGCCAAATTTGCTGGAATTTCTAATATGGTAGTAAAAGGATATAATGATAAAGCAAAACATAAATTAATAAAAGATATTGAAATTGTAAGTTATATTCAAAATGGTATAGAAAAAAGTTTAAAATTCTTTAGACCAAGTAAAGAAGATGGATATGTGGATAGAAATGTAAACTCTTATCCAGAAAGTAATAAAGAATTTTATATAAAAATAAAAAATCCAAACCAAGGCATAGAAGATTGTGATGAACAAGTAAGATATGTAGATATTCGTGCAGAATATTCGTATATGACACTTACTGCAACACAGTGCGAATTACAAGGACATCAATATGTAGCATCAGCTGTTCAAACTTCTGACCAACATATTAGATATTCAGAAAAGCATAATGGAAAAATGTGCATTAGAACATACAAATGGGTAGTTACAGACTACTCTAGCTCACAACAAATTATGTTAGATGCATGGGGAGAAAGAACAATAAACAAATTAACCATAGACTTAACAGGTAGTTATCTACCAGAAGAAGAAAAACCAGAGGAGCCAGAAGAAATTATTGTAGTGGATATTTCCATGAGCTTAGGTGGTTATGTATGGGAAGATGTACCAGGAGGAAAAGAAAATAAAGTAGATGGTACATATGCTAGCCTATATAATGGAGCAGAAAAAACAGATAAAGCTATTCCAAACGTAAAAGTTACTTTATATGAATGCCCAGTAGATGAAGATGGAAATTTACAATATAGAAATGGAAAAGTAGTATCTTATCAAGCAGACCTATTATCTTATGAAGATAAAAACTGCTTAAGTAAACAAGAACTACTAAACAGAGCAAACCCACAAATTACAGATAGTAATGGTTATTATCAATTTGATGGACTAAATGCAGCTAATAAATATTATGTTGTATTTGAATATAATGGACAAACCTATTTACCAACAGAATACCTAGTAACCGATACGAAAATAAATGAAAACGGAGAAACGCAATATATTCGTAGTGATTCTGTAGCAGACATGGTATTTCATGCTAGGTTATATAATACAGATACATGGAGAGCAACCTCTAAAGCAATAGAAGCCTCTAGTGTAAGAGAAAATTATAACCAAACATTTGCCGAAATAGGTTCAGCACCAAAAAATTATGAATCTAGTAATTCACTAAGAAGCGGAAGCTTAGTAAAAGAAGGAAATAGCTATTATAACCAAGCATTTTCTAATTATGACTTAATGGGATTTGTACTAGATGAAAATGGAAAATATCATCAAGAAAATGTACAATTAGTAGATGGATTTTACAAAATAGAAAATGGAACTATTAAAACAACCAATACCATTTATGAAGGGGTTATTAGTAAAAAAATTCAAACCTATATGGATAGATATTATGAATATCCAAACGAAGAAGCCTTAAAAGACATTTATGAAGAAATAGTAAGTGAATATGGTAAAAATGAAAAACAAAAAGAACTACTTTGGAAGCAATTACAATTTATAGAAGACTGTAAAATATATGCTTATACAGGCTCTAAAATAGAAAACGAAAAAATTGACCTATACCCAGTATATGATGACTTTGTAGTAGATGATGAGCCAATGGTAATTCCAGGAGTAGGAACAGTTCCACCAATTTATGATGGACAATACTATATAAACTTAGGACTATGGAGAAGAGCGCAAAATGACTTAGCACTAAGAAAAGATGTTTATCGTGCAGCAACTAAAATTAATGGAAAAACAGAAGTATATACTTACGATAAACGTGAAGAAAACGAAAAAGACTACTGGGAAATTAGATTAAGAATGCAAGACTATGAAAACTACTATGGTAGTAACTATCATAGAGAACTATTTAAAGATGATTATACTTATAAAGCACAAAACACTAATATAGATGGAAAAGACTTAGAATTGTATGTTACTTATAAAATCTCTATTAGAAATACATCACAAGGTATTCTAAATAGAGTAACAGAGGTAGTAGACTATTATGATAAAGATTATACCTACATGCCAAACTTATCTTGGGTAATGTATAATGAAGATGGAAAATCAAAACAAACCAGTGTAAGTAAAGAAGAATATTATAACATGATACATAACCTAGATGTAAAACAAATAGCAAACCAAAAAAATGTAAATAGTAGTTATGGGGCATCTAGTGATAAAAATAGAAGCTATTGTGGAGAAAGTATTTATGGAGATATCACAAAACAAGACTTAGAACAAGAATATAACTCTGTATATGTACATGGGTTAGAAGACAAAAAACTAAGTACAGGTGAAATGGCATATATTTACTTAACCTTTAAAGTAAACCCAGACCATAATGGACCAGTTATTCTAGATGAAGACAATAGCCTAAAACAAAACTACTCAGAAATCAATGGCTATATGAGTTACTATCAAGACAAAACAAAATTACCAAATGATGTAACCATTAGAGGAAATGATACTGTAGCAGGTCTAATAGATTACAACTCTACACCAGGAAACTTAGAACTAGAAGACTTAGAAGGTAATAAATACGAAAAGAACTTTGAAGACGATACAGATAGAGCAAAAAGCATTAAAGTAACCATTTATAAAGATGAACAAGGAAACGACATTGTTAGAAATATAGGTGGTACTGTTTGGGAAGACCAAAGAAATAAAGAAGTAAATGGATCTATCATAGGTGACGGAATTAGAAAAGATGACGAAATTAAGATTCAAGGTGTAACAGTAGAATTAGTAGAAAAAACATTAGCTGGACGTGAATATGTATGGCAAACTACCAAAACAGACGAAAATGGTCAGTACCACTTCTCAGGATTTATTGCAGGAAACTATATTGTTAGATTTAAATATGGAAATACCAATGATACCGTATTAACCATAAATAATGGTGGAAAAAATGCAGTATCATACAATGGACAAGACTTTAAATCAACGGTATACCAAAAAGATATGAACAAAAATGCAGAAGTAGGAAGTTACCAAGATGAATATTACGACATTCAAAAAGCAGATAAGCTAAGTGTAGAAGGAAAAGCAAATGTATCTGATGCCAAAGACTTATGGGAAACAAGACTAAACATTGAAACAGGAAAAGATAACAATTATCAAAATATGACTTTCCAAGGAAGAAATACTGTAAATGCATACAGCAGTAACAATGTAAATAACCATGTAGCAGAAGTTTTAGCATCACCATATGCACAAAAAGTAGATAATACTTTATTGCAAGAGCTAATTCAAAGAACAAATATGGTAGCAGAAACAGCTATTATTGTAACAGAAATAGAATATAATAGGCAAAATACAGACGGTTATAAAACCAATAGCAATGGAAGCAACTTATATTTATTAGGAAATGACAAAAACGGAAGCTATACCATAAATAATGTAGACTTTGGACTAACCGAAAGACCAAAAGCAGCTTTAGAACTTAATAAAAAAGTAACTAATGTAAAAATAACACTAGCTAATGGCAATATTCTATTTGATGCAGGCAAAAGCGTAGATAACCTAATTTGGGTAAATGCAAATGAATATAATGTAGCAACTAAAATGAGTAACCATAAATATAATGAATACTATCAAGAAAGTAAAAAAGACAAAAATAAAAACCGTTACTCTTATAGAAATGCCATAAATGAATTAATAGCATCAAACCATGTAGGACAACAAAATGGACTAATACAAGCAACCATGGACGAAGAATTAATGCATGGAGCAACCATTCAAATAAGCTACTTGCTAAACGTAAAAAATGCAGGAGAAAAAGACTATACAGGAAAAGACTTCTACTATAAAGGAATAAACCCAGAAAGCGAAGTAACAACAACACCAAATATTGTAATAGACTATGTAGCCAATAACTTGCAATATAGAGAACAAGACAATAAAAATTGGCAAACTATCAAACCAGAAGAACTTACTGGAAACCAAAAAGTAGAAGAAAGACTAGTAAATAAAACACTAGAAGAACAAGTAAAAAAATATAACACCATTTTACAAACCACTGCATTAGCCAAAAAACTAAAAACAGGAGAAAACATCACAAAAGACCTATACTTAACCAAAAACATTACACCACAAAACTCACAAGACGACCTAAGCTATAGAAACATTACAGAAATTGTACAAACCTCCAACACTGTAGGAAGAAGAATGGCATACTCCGTTGTAGGAAACCAAGACCCAACCACAACCCCACAAGAAATAGACACAGCCCAAGCAGAAAAAGTAATGATTTTACCACCATTTGGTAAAACCCCACTATATGTAGGAATAGGATTATTAGCAATTAGCATACTAGCAATCGGCATCATGCTAATCAAAAAAAGGATTTAGGGACGGTGGTCAGGCACCCTATTTAGGGTGACTTGGGACAGGTCGCAAACCGAGAAAGCTGATGATTAGTACATTAGAGAAGTAAATTTAACTAAGAATAATATTAACCCCTCTTTCTAAGAGGGGTTAAATATTTGTTATAATTTACAGTTAATAAGAATAATAGATTTATTGATAATAGTATCTTTTTGCTGTTAGTTCGCTTGGCAAGCCATAGGCTTATGAATTATAACACACTTTCTCTAAAGTGGCACACTACATTTTAATTGCTTACAAAGCAATTAATCTTTTGGATTATAACAGCTTCAAAGGATACTAGTGTCAATTTTAATGAAAATTATAAAAGTGGTAAATTGTAATAAATACTTACCAAAATTTAAAAATTAAATCACCAAAATCTTGTCTTTTTGCACATTTTGCGATAAAATAGAAAGAGCTAAAAGAGAAAAAAGTAAAAAAAACACAAAAGACAGCAAAAAAGGGAGAAAACTTTTTTAATTTCGTACAACAAAACGACAAATATTTTAAATAGCTTGTACTACAATAATGGTAAATTAAAAAAGTAGGGGTGATTAAAAAGTGTTTCAAAATATACAAAAAGATATACAAGAAGAAATATACGAAAATTCACAAAACACAATCAAGAGGTCTAGAAAAGAAATTTTGAAAGACCTATTTTCTATGCAAAATATTGCATTATATATTCTATCATTTATGATATCAATGGTAGGCTTTCAAAACCAAGATGTGATGCTAAGCATTAGTCCATTTGACCATGTAAAAATTGATGCAGAGGGAAATATAATTGTTGATTCTGGAACACAAATGAAATTTAT
>CAMSEM010000062.1 GCA_947057505.1 uncultured Clostridium sp.
TATCTTTATGTTTGGTATCTTTTTCTGTGTGGTACAAAATTTCCAGCATCTGGTCAACTTTCGGATGGCTGTCTAATCTTTTTCTTTCTCCCATCTCTATCATTTTGCTAATCTTAGCAAAATGATCAAACTTACTAACTTTATATTTTCTACAAAAGTGTAATTCTTAAATAAAAAATTGTAAAATTGCTAATATAATAGCACCTGGTATTCCTAAGAATCCAACTACTAAAGCAGTTATCCAGTTTAGGGTAATGGCAAATCCAAAATTTGCTCCTATTAGGTTAATAACCCAAATAATAATACCACCTATTACCCCATTTACTAATAATTTGATAATTAGTTTCATTGGTAATGATAATATTTTTAGTACAACAAACAAGACTGCTACTGCTATTAAAAATGTAATAATAAATTGTGGTGTCATTTTCATTTTCCTCCTTTTCTAGTCATTGCTACACATGTGTTTTCTTGTCATTTCTAAAAGGTCAAGTGGTGTAAAGCCAATTACTTGTGTTTTTGATCTATCTTTTTTTAATGCTTCTTCTAATGTTTCTAATACTTTTTGCTTTGTTTCTTGTTTTTCCATATCTATATAGTCTATAATGATAATTCCGCCAATATCTCTTAAACGTAGCTGTTTTGCAATTTCTATACTGGCTTCTTTATTTACTGTATAAACAGTTTGTTCTAAGTCTTTTGTTCCAATATATTTGCCAGAGTTTACATCAATTGCTGTTAGGGCTTCTGTTTTGTCGATGGTAATAAAACCACCACATTTAAGCCAAATTTTACGATTTGCTACCTTTTCTAATTGTTTTTCTAATTCATACATGGCAAGTACATTTTCTTGTTTTCTTTCTACTTTTACTTTGCCTTCTAGCCCTGCTTCTTTTAAAAATTGCTTTACATATTGTTCTACCTGTTCATGGTTTGTAACAATTCTTGCTAAGTCTTGGTCTGCAATATCTGTTAATAGCTTTCCTATAATGCCTTCATTTTTATATAATAATGTTGGTTTAAAGTTACTATCTTTTTCAAGCTCTTTTGCCTTTTCTAATATATTGTTATATTTTACAATTACCTTTTGGATATCTTCTATTATAAGGTTTTCTTGTTTTCCTTGTGCAGAAGTTCTTACAATAATGCCATATCCTTTTGGTAAGTTTTGTTTTACTAAGTTAAGTAGCCTTTGCTTTTCTTCTTCTTTTTCTATTTTCTTAGAAATGGTGATAAATTCTGTATTTGGCATAAGTACAATAAATCTACCAGATAAGCTAATATGCGTGGATACTCTTGCCCCTTTTTTATTGGTACTATCTCTTTTTACTTGTACTAAAATTGGCATATTAGTTCTAATATAATTTTTTATATCGTATTTACTTAGTACTTCATTTTTGTTTCCTGTTTCATTGCTTGTTTTTGGGATGACATCTTTAATATGAATAAAAGTATTTTTTGTTGTTCCAACATCTACAAAAGCTGCTTGCATACCCATTAAAACATTTTGTACTTTTCCTAAATAGATATTACCTTCAAGCCTTTCTTGTTCTGTTTTTTCTTCATATTTTTCTACTAGCTTTCCATTTTCTACTAAAGCTACTATTTTGTTTTCTTCATTGTCTTGATGTATTATAATTTCTTGCATACATTTTTCCTTGCTTTTTATATTTAGGTTTTATGGCGTACCTATAGCCGTTTAATTATATTTATTCATAGCAGAGTCAATACCATTTTTTATATATTCTGGTATTGCCTGTAGTGCTTTTTTAATTCCTTCTTCTAGTTTTTGATAGGTTTCTTCTTCTAGCTTACCTATTACGTAATCTATGGCATCATATTCATCTACTGGCTTTCCTATGCCTACACGAATTCGAGGAAATTCTTCTTTGGCTAGTTCATGTACCACAGATTTTGCACCATTATGTGAGCCTGGTCCACCTTTTTTACGAATTTTGATAGCCCCAATATTTACATCCATATCATCATAAATAACTAAAACATTTTCTATTGGAATTTTATAAAAGTCTACAAATTGCTTGATAGATTTACCACTTAAGTTCATATAAGTTTGTGGTTTTAACAAAATTATTTTTTGGTCTTCTATGCTTCCGCTTCCATAAATTCCATCAAATTTTGACCTACTTAAGTCTATTCCATATTTTTTAGCTATTTGGTTAATTACATCAAACCCCATATTGTGCCTAGTTTTACTATACTCTGGCTCTGGGTTTCCAAGACCTACTATTAAATACATGTTTGTTTACCTCTTGTTTTATTATAGCTTGAATTTTCCATAGTGTCAATGAATTCCAATAAGAAACTTAACCTTGTTGTATAGGAAAAATCTGGCGATTTTTCCTATACAATAAAAAAATAGTCTCTTTAGACTATTTTACATATTTTGCTCTTTTTAGAATTGCTCTCATAACTTGTATAGACATATTTTGCATACTTTCTGTTGTTTTTAATAAATGTGACATGTTTTGAATTTTTCCTATATTTACTTCTACTGTTGTTAATTTTAAATTCATAATATCTAATACAATTCCTATATCTACACCATAATCTTTTTCAAATTCTAATTTTTCCAAAATACTTTTTTTGCTAGCTATCATTCCACTTAGTGGCTCTGAAAATGGGTATAATTCTGGAAATAAAATATCTAATAGTGGCTTTATTCCAATATTTGTTACTAATCCACCTTTTGTTCTTTCAAATGTAGATTTTACAAAATCAATATCATTTTCTATAATTGGTGTTACTAATAAAGGAATTAGATTTTTGTCATAGTCTGTAATATCTGCATCTAGAAAAACAACTATCTCATTGGTTGCTGCTTTTAGCCCTACCTCCATTGCATATCCTTTGCCTTTTTTATCACAGTATACTACTTTAGCTCCTTTTTCTGTTGCTGCTTCAGTTGTACCATCTGTACAACAATTATTTACAACAATTATTTCACATTCAATATTACTTTCGTTTACAATGTCAATTACTTGTCCAATTGTTTTTTCTTCATTATATGCTGGTATAATAACACTTACATTTCTCATATTTTTCTCCTTTTTTTCAAGAACTCAATATTAGTATTATAGCATATTTTTCGGTATATTGTCAAATTTCACTCTTGCAAAAATTTCGTTTAGCCAAAAAATTATCTCTCCATTTCGACTTCTTGTTCTCTGTATTTATTTAACAATTCTTCCCATTTTTCAATTTCATTATGATAATGAAATCCTTCTAAGTTGTTTTTTAGTTCTTTCTTTTTTTCTACTAATTTTTCTATTATATCATCATATATTTCTAACTGTCTTGATACAATGATACCATTTTGTTCATTTTCAATTTGTTCTTTAGCAGATGGAAAATCTGTAACTAGACAAGGAACACCTAGTGCTTTTGCTTCTGTAATAACATTTCCCCACGATTCATAATCACTTAACAATACTAAATAGTCTGCATTTTTAACATAGCAATAAGGATTATCTTGATATCCTTCAAATTTTACACTTTCATACTTTCCTAACCATTGTCTAATTTCTTGCTCCTTTTGTCTTCCTTTTCCAATAATTTTTAATGAATACGGTGTTTCTTTTCTTTCTAAAGCTTCTACTAATTTTACTACTCTTTCAAATCCTTTACCGTTAGATAGTCTAGAAACAATTACTAGTTTTAACTCTTCTTCGCTTGAATTTTGAAATGGATTTTCTGTACTAGCTAATTCTTGGATATTTTCATTAATAAAATTGTGAATGACAATACCTTCTTTTTCTATATTTAGGTTGTTTTTTATTTCATTTGATACACAAATAAATTTAGATACTTTTTGTATAAAATCAAGATTGTCTAATAAGCAGTTTTCTAATTCTCTTGGTCTACTATGTATCCAAGCCCAATAATCCTTAGCAACTATTTGATTCATAATTTGTTCATAATCAAAATACATATAGCAAAATACGCATATATCACACTTTATTACATTATCTTGTAGATGTGTTATTTTTGCATATTTGCTTAATATTTCTACAATATGTGGATCTAATTTATCATCATGTGAATACACAACTTCAATTTCATATTCTTTATTTAAGTATGGCATAAGAGTTTCTAAACACTTTTCTATTCCACCACTCATTAAACTTCTATTGAAAAAAACAATTTTTTTCATATTCTCTCCTCCTTGACTTTCCAATAATATAATTATATAATTTATTACAATATTTTACAAGATTTAAAGGAGCTTTTATGAATATATTTTTTATACGCCATGGAGAAACCGATTGGAATAAGGAGCATTTATTTCAAGGAAAGTCTAATATTCCTTTAAACTCTAATGGCATAAAACAGGCAGAAAACTTAGCTAATTCTTTAAAAAATGAGAAGATAGACATTATTTTTTCTTCTCCTCTAGACAGGGCATTACAAACCGCTAACATTATAAACAAATATCATCATGCTACGCTTTATCTAGACAATCAAATTTTGGAGCGTGGCTTGGGAGAGTTAGAAGGTCAATGTTCTAATAATTATGACTTACCTACATTATTGGAACAGATTTTAGAATTATCTCATAAAGATAATTCTATTTATCATGTTGAATCTTTACAGATTCTTTTAAATAGAGCTTATCACTTTTTAAATACCCTTATTTCAAAATATAATAATACAAATAATAATATTTATATTGTTACACATGGTTCAACACTCTTGGCTTTAATGCTTATTTTAGGGCAACTAGACACTTCAAAGCCATTATATCAATATGGTTTTGAAAATTGCTGTCTTCATAAGGTTTGTAATCCTAAACTAAACATTACTTTAGAAGAAATTAATTAAATTTTTACTTTTCTATTAAATAAGATTAAGTTCCAAATAGCAAAATCTACTATTTGAAACTTAATCTATTTTTAGTTTACAAATTTAATTGAATTCATTATGATTTTAGTATCATGCTAAATATTTTTTTATTAAACTATCAAATTCTGCCATTTGTAAATCTTCAAAAAATTCTTCTCTCTTTTCATTATATTCCACTGACTTACTAATAACAGGATTTCCTTTGATAACCTGCTCTAAATTCGATTTTGTATAGGTCATATTATCTTTTATTGCATCAAATACTTCTCTTCCTTTTTGAGAATTAATTAAAATTGCCGATACTCCTTTTTCATCATAAAATTCTGGTTTTATATTATTAATTCCCCAAAAATCTGCAATTGTTATGTCTGACTTTCTTTTTATCTTTTTAAATTGGCAATTATAGCAAGATTTTCTTAAATCTAAATTGCTTAAAAAGAGATTCATATATGCATCATCTCTATGATGTACATTCTCCTCTAAATTACTATATTTATAATGAATTTGAAAATTTCTCCAGCCTAATATATCTTTTTTTCTAAAAGAAACATTTTTAGGATATTCACCTATCTGCATTTTTTTATATGCTAAATATTCTCTCCATACCTTTGGAGATGGAACCCCATGGCATATAATATCTTGTGTATACAAATTTTCATATTCTCTACCCAAATATGCAAGTAGCCCTTCTACTTGGCATGGAGTTCCTGTAAAAAGAACCTTTCTTCTTTTATTAAGAAATTCTTTTACTTGCTGATATGTATTTCCTATTTTACTTTGTATATACTTTGACCCCCTAAATTTTTCTAAGTCTTCAATTTTTTCAACATAGTCATGCATCGCCTCCATATTTTCATCAAATTTCACTCCAAACACTACACCATTCTCATTTAATATTCTTTCTGCAATTAACGTAAATACCCCACCAGAAGAGCTTTTCATTCTTGCTTCATCATTCTTATTTTTACAAGCATATACTTCTATTTCATTCGTATTTTCTTCTAGTTTGTTAAGAATAGGGCAAACCTTTTGGCATAATTTACAATCTATACATTGACTATTATCAATTTTAGGATAAGCAAATCCATCTTTTTCATATTCTATTTTTATTGCTTTTTTAGGACATATATTTTGGCAAGCCATACAACCTGAGCAAACCTTTTTTGGTAATATTTTTTCCATAAATCCTCCTTTATTTCAGTGCTTTTTCTAAAAATCTATTTGCTTTTTCTCTTTCTTTTTCTAAAATTTGATATGTGCTTTCATACTGATTGGATAAAACATTTTCTTCAATCGTTCCTGTAAATATACTATTTTTTAAATCAAATTTCTTTATTAGAGTTTCAATTCTTGAATACATACTTGCAACTATATCTTGTCTTTCAAATATAACAAATGGCGTAGAAAATAATATAGAAAAAACACAAGCATGGAATGAATCTGTTGCAACAAGAAGAGCATTTTTTTCTAAATATAAAAACTCCGCTGGTCCCATATCATAAAATTCACTATCTTTATTAGAAATATCAATAATTTGGCAATTATGTTCTTTTGCAAACCTACTCAATTCATCTTCTATTTGTTTTGACACATTGCCTAAGAAACTTTTTACAATAAATTGGTCTGTTTTTAAATTCTCTGGTCTTTTCATAACACTTTCCCATTCTTCTTTTGTTAGCATCATGGTAGGGTCTATTAAAATCTCTACATCTTCTCTTCCAGTCAATTTTTCTACAATTCTTTTACCTGCTTCTTCTCTTACTGAAATTGCTTTCAATTCCTTTAAATTTTTTTGACAATCCTTATATAATTTGCTTCCATACTCTGGTAAAAAGTCAACTCCAAAACTTGCTGAAAACGAAAACTTTCTACCTTTTTTGTATAAATCCGCCCATTATTTTATCACATGCAAAACTTGAAAAACTATAATTCCAAATTTGATCACTACCTAAAACAATATAATCATAATCTTCCGCAAGTCCTTCTGGTATTTCTTCATCCATAAATAAAATTTTATCTGCAAATTTTATTTTTTCATTAAATTGTTTAAATTTTTTTAGTCTATTTGCATCTTTTTCATTTTTAATAACTGGTATTTCATTAGCTTTTCTCATATATTTAATCGTTTCAACATCTAGTCCTTTTTTCTTTAATACTTCTTGTACCGCATAATTTTGTAGTCTATTTCCAAAATTGTATTCTCCAAAAAGTGTTATAACTCCTACTTTTTCCATTTGCATTCCTCCTTGTATACTTTATGTTATCTTAATACTTATTATTATAACATATTTCTACAAAAGTTGACAATGTACGAGCCTAATATGATCGCATAAACTTTTTGTGGGAAACACCAATTATAGATATTATCCATACA
>CAMSEM010000063.1 GCA_947057505.1 uncultured Clostridium sp.
AAATACATTGCTATTTTTTCTTGCAGTGGCATTTTGGTATCTTGAACATTTTTCTTTTTAGTAGTTTTCGTTTTCGCTGTAGTTTTTCTTTCTTTTTTGAATAGCCCTGTATTTTTAGCTATTACTAGTTTTTTTTCAAAACCAAAAGCTGGTGTTTCTAGTTCTTGAATTAATTGTTCTACATTTGTTTCATCTATTTGAATATAATTAATTCCAGGTATTTGCTCTCCAAATTCTTTTTTTATTTTTTTTACTCTCGCTTCAAGAAGATAGGCTTCTTCCCCATAAAATAATTTAATTGCCATTGATACTTCTCCTATAAAAAATGTTGTAGTTTTTAATGTTATAGCTTTTCCGCAAATTTAGCAGAGTGTGCATGGCAGATTGCAGCTGCCATACTATCTGTGGTATCATCTAATTTTGGTAAATTTTCTACCTTCAAAATAGTTTTTACCATTTTTTGCACTTGTATTTTATCTGCTCTACCATAACCTACTACTGACTGCTTAATTTGAAGTGGTGTATATTCATAAGTTGGAATATTTTTTCTACACCCAACAACTAATATTACCCCTCTTGCTTGTGCTACATTAATTGCTGTTTTAGCATTATTGTTAAAAAATAATTCTTCTACTGATATTGCATCTGGCTTATAGGTATCTATAATTTCTTCTAATTCATTATTTAGTTTTAATAATCTTTGTGGAAACGATTCCCCTGCTTTTGTTAAAACTGCTCCAGATGTAATTAGTTTAAATTTGTTTCCTATGTAGTCTATGATACTATAACCAGTAATGGCAAATCCAGGGTCTATTCCTAGTATTCTCATCTTTTCTACCTTCTTTTATTTACATTTTTTCCTACTGTTTCAATATTTTTATATACTATATATTTCATTTTAAGTTTTAATTAACATTCTTATGATAATTTATAATGATGCGAAATACTTCTGCTACAGACCATGCTTGTGCAAAAGCACCTTTTGCCTCATATGGTTTGTTAGAGTCATATATTTCGCTAATGGAGCCTACTGTAGAGTGTTCATACATTTCTTCGAAAAATGTTTTTTCTACATTTTTAGCAAATTCTTCATACTTGCTTTGTAGTTCTTTCTTTTTTGTTTTACTTTTTTCTGCTTGTATAATATTTTGAAAACTATCTGCATAAATTCCGTAATAACCATGGCCAAGTAATACCTTGATGATAACTCATATCTCTTTTTATTTGATCACCTTCATAAATTTCTCTATACCCCTCTTCTCCCTTTGCCAAAGTTTTTAAGCCATATGGTGTTAGTAATTTTTTAGTTACTGTTTGGAAGATTTGTTTTGCTTCTTCTGTTCCTGCATCTATTACTGGATAATGAAGTCCTAATGCAAATAATTGGTTTGGTCTAATTTTGCTATCGCCTACCAAGTCATCTAAGCTCTTTCTTCTTTTATTATAGAATTTTTTATAAAAGTTTTCTTTACATTTATTAGCTAATTGCATATATTTTTGAGCTAATTCTTTTTCTTTGTATAATTTAGCAAAGTCACTCATAATGCACAATGCATTGTACCATAAGCTATTTATTTCAACAGCCTTTCCATTTCTTGGTGTTACTACTTTATCTCCTATTTTTGCATCCATCCAAGTATTTTGTGTATAAACTGTTCCAGAAGATAACAATCCATCTTCTTCATCTAAATGAATATTATTTCCATCTAAATCAATTCCTATAATGTAACTTTCTATTACTTTTTTTAGCACATCATATAATTGATTTTTTAGTAATTCATAGTCATGGGTATATTCTAAATACTTTCTTACTTGTTCAAATAATAAAAGAGAAGCATCCACACTATTGTATAGGGGCCTATTATCATAACCAGAATATCCATTGGGAACTAGTCCATATTTAATATCTCTAATGCATGTTAATAACACTTCTTTTGCTATATCAAATCTTCTTGGAATAAGTAATATTCCTTCAAATGAAATCAGGGTATCTCTTCCCCAATCTAAAAACCATGGGTAACCTGCAATTAAGGTATATAAGGCAAATGATGGTCTATAGGCAATAAAATTATCTGATGCAATTAGATAGTCTCTTATCATTGTTTTATATTCATTTGTATATTGTTTTTTATCGTCTAATAAATAGCTATCATATAAACTACTAGTAATACGCGCTATTTCTTTGTTAATTAAGCTTTTTCCATCTAGCTCTTCTATATTTTCTTCTAATGAGCAAATAAAGGTAATATATTTTTCTTCATTTGCTCTTAATTTCACCTCATAAACTCCTGGAACAGCTAAATTTTCTTCTGCTGCTTGTCCACGTTTTTCTTCTTGTAAATAATACATATTACCAAATGTATCGTTTTCATGTTCTACATATTTACCTTCTGATAAATGCATATAAATTGGAATTTGTTTATTATCATTTACTACCACTTTTACTTTTTGCTGTTTTATTTGTTGAATTAATTTAAAACTAGCATTTGGTGTTGTTGTGTGAAAATCTCTAAATTGAATAATGGGTGCTATTTTAAGTTTTGTTCTTTTTTCATTATTTTGAACATGGTATAATACACATACTGTATTTTTTCCATAATCCATACAAATAAATTTTTTAATAGTGGCTCCATCTACTTGGTAAGTAAAAATTGGTATATATTCTTTTTCAAAAGAGGTTAAATATTGATACCCTTTTGATATATAGTCTTTGCCAATATTAGAATAAAGCTTAAATTCTTCCCCACCACTTTCAAAACTTTCGTCTACTTTTGATAAAATAACATAACGGTTAGCAGGTGGGTTTAAAGGTGCTACTAATAACCCATGATATTTTCTTGTATTAATTCCTAAAATGGTAGAACTACTATAACCACCTATGCCATTTGTAATAATCCAATCTTTCTTAATTCCTTCTTCTAGTTGTAGCTTTTCTCTTTCATATTTCATTTGTATTTCCTCCAGCATTTTATGATGTTCTATTTTTACATTTTTCTATTTACTGTGTTTTCCTGTTATTTTACTTGCTGTTTTTTCTTGTTTTTTTGCTTTTTGTGTTTTAACTGTTTTTTCTTTTTTAGCCTCTTTTTGCGCTTTTTTCGTTTTTTCTTTTTGTTTTTTAGGGGGCTCCTTCACAGCTTTCTTTTTATGTACCTTTTTGTTCTCTGTTTGTTCTTGCTTTTCTTCAATTGGAATTCCAGCTTTTACTTTCATTTTTAATTCTGCTTCTTGGATAGATTCAATTCTATTTTTATATTTTTGAAAGAACTTACTTTCTTCTTTTGGTCTTTTCTTCTTTGTTTGCCTTATATTATCGTTTTTACCACTTTCTTTTAAAGATTTCTTTGCTTCTTTTAGTCTATCATTTAATAAAACATATTTTGTATCATTTTGCATATCTTTAAATTTTAAATCATCACAAATAAGTCCAATGATAGAAGCTGCTATAGCATCTGGGTTATGTCTAATGTAATTTCCTGTAACATGAGAAATTTCTCTTTGCATAAGGTTAACACCTTCTGCCTTTGCTTTATTACTATCAATTTCTACTAATTCTTGACCTTGCATATTATATTTTCTAATATATTCTGGAATTAATTCTCCTGTATCATAAATACAATATTCTACTATTCCTTTTCCAGCATGCTCATGGATTGCTTTAATATGGTCTGCTAGTGAATAGGTATCTGTTTGACCGTGGTTCTGTCATAATATTGCTTACATAAATTTTAAATCCTTTACTTTCTTTAATAGCTTTTGCAACACCTTTTACTAATAAGTTGGGAATAACATTTGTATATAAACTTCCTGGTCCAATAACAATAGCATCTGCTTCTTGTATAGCTTCTATTACTCCAGGTGCAACTTTACAATTAGTAGGATTTATAAACATTCTACTAATTTTACTAGTTTTGGAATTTACTATTTCAGGTATTTTATCTCTGCTTTCTACAACTGTTCCATCTTCTAATTCAGCACAAATTTGGATTGGTTCTAATGTAACTGGTAATACTTTGCCTGTTATATTTAAAACAGTTTTTGTTTGTTCTATGGATTGAGTAAAGTCTCCATATATTTCTTTCATGCCTTGAAAATAAATATCTCCAAAAGATAAATCTTTTAACCTGCCTTGTGTTAGTTTTACATTCATTAATTTTTGCATTGCTTCTTCATTTTTTGAAAGTGCTACAATACTTTCCTTTATATCATCTAATGGCATAGCTTCTAGCATTCTTCTTGATTCTGGAATAATTTCTCCATAGTCTGATACAGTTACAATAGCAGTTAAATTATCGGTATAGTTTTTAAGACCTTTTAGAACAGAGTTTAATCCTGTTCCTCCTCCAATTGCTACAATTTTTGGTCCTTGGTCATATACTTTTTTATTAAAAATCAAACTATTTACCTTTGCTTTTTCATCACTTATTCTATTATCTGTTTGGCGTACTAGTAATTCTAATGTTCTTTTTTGCATTTGTATCATGCCTAAAATAACCAAACTAAACCCTACTACGAAATATGCAATAATTTGTAGTAGTGGTAAAAAGTCTAATCTTTCTCCTGTTAGTATTTTTGCCATACCATAACATGCAAGTATAATTCCTATAATAATTATTAACATCCATCTTTTCATTTTTGCACTAGAATGAAACCATTTAAAAAAACCTTTCATTTTTAATTTCTTAAGAGGTACCTATTTACCTCTTTTCTCCTTTCTATTCTCCTATAATTTTTACTTCTAATTCAATTTGTTTACCACATTTTTGTAATACTGTTTTTTGCACATATTCTATTAAATTAATAACATCTTGTGCTGTGGCAGATTTAGCGTTTACAATAAAACCAGCATGCACATTAGACACTTGTGCTCCTCCTATTTGATAGCCTTTTAAACCACATTCATCAATTAATTTTGCAGTAATAAAATCTGTACCTCTTCTAAAAGTACTTCCTGCACTTGGCATTTGGACAGGCTGTTTTTCTTTTCTTGCTTTTGCATTTTCATCCATTTTTTGTTTAATATTTTCTTTTTTTCCATAGGGTAATTCTATTGTTACTTTTGTTATAATAACATTTTTTTGATTAAAAGTGCTATGTCGATAATCAAATTGGCATTCTTTATTTGATATAGTATGTTCTTTTATTTCTTGCAAATTACTAATATCTAAATAAGTAACCTCTTTAACAATATCTTTCATTTCTGCCCCATAAGCGCCTGCATTCATATACACTGCACCACCAATTGTTCCAGGAATTCCTGCTGCAAATTCAAATCCGGCAATTTCTTGTGCTAGTAATACTTGTGCTAAAAAAGCATTTTTTACTCCTGCCCCTAGTTTTACAATAGCAGTATTATTGCTTTTTTGTATTTCTATTTCATCTAAATCTATTTTCAAGGTAATGCCTCGAATCCCTCTATCCTTTACTAATAAATTAGTACCATTCCCCAATATAGTCAATGGTGCTTCATATTTTTTTAATGTTTTAAGGATATTGTCAAGTTGTGTTTTGGTTTTAGTGGTAATAAAAATATCTGCATTTCCTCCTATTTTAAAAGAAGTATGCTTACACATTGGCTCATCTTTTTTTATAAGTTCTGGGTCAATTTCTTTGGTAAGTAGTTTATAAATTTGCTCTTTATCCAAAAGCTTGCTCCTTTCCTAACTTTTTATTGCATATATATTTTTTTATGTAATAATATTAATAGTATTAGTAGTTTATGTAGCTAATTTTATTGTAATTACGATTTGTTATAAATTTTATCATTTTTATACTTAGATTACAAGGTTTTAGTATGAAAAAAATACATCATAAGTTTGCTTAAAACTATTGCAAAAAATGTAGAATGTTGTATAATAAAAATATAGGAAAATTAAAGGAGGAAAAATTTATGTTTTGTAAACAATGTGGAACACCAATAGAAGATGGTCAAGAATTATGTGAAAATTGTAAGGTATCAGGAGCAACTAACGCTGGAACAACTCAAAACATTAATGTAAATGTGAATACAGGAAATACTAATTCTGTAGCTCAAAAATCTAAAATTGCTGCTGGTTTATTAGGTATTTTCTTAGGTTCTCTTGGCATTCATAACTTCTATTTAGGATATACAGGAAAAGCAATTGCACAATTACTAATTTCTGTTTTAAGCTGTGGTATGCTTTCATTTGCTTCTGCTATTTGGGGATTAATTGAAGGTATTTTAATCTTAACTGGAAGCATGAACACCGATGCCCAAGGAAATCCATTAAAGGACTAGTACAAAATGAATAGACTAAAAAATGGTCTTATTTTAATAATATTAATTAGTTTTTTATGTTTTGTAGCAATTATGCCAGTAACTTGTATTTTTAAAACAGTTACTGGCATTTGTTGTCCTGCTTGTGGTATGACAAGAGCGTTTTTAGCAATTTTTCATTTAGATTTTTTATCTTCCATATGGCATAATATACTTGGTATTCCGCTCTTTATTTTTCTTATTTATTCAATTGCAATGTTAGTTAAAGATTTTATAAAAAATCGTTTTGATTATATTACAAATGTCTTAAACTTTTTAACAAAACATTATATTCTAATTCTTATTTTGCTTTGTATTAGCTTTTTATTTAATAATTTAAAACAATTTTTTTTGGTTGCTTGAAACTTCTATTGTTTAGCAATTTTAATGCTTTCCTATTACTAAAAAACTATCTTAAACATTTAATTTAAGATAGTTTTTATTTTATACTATATATAAAGTAATACTAAATAACTAATACATACTGCTCCTGAAATAATAATTGAGCCAATTTCTACAGCCATTGATGTTTTCTTTGATTCACCTTTTGCTTTTTCTTTTTGGTACCCTGCTACTATACCAAAGATAATACCAAAAATAGCAAAAATAAATGCTGGTAATCTTACTACCTCGAAAAAGCTCATAATAGCAGCTATAATACTAAGTATAAATGATGTAGTTGTGAACATTTTATTTTCTCCCTTCTTTTGTATGTTTTATAGCAAAAATTATATCATTGCAATTATTTTTTTGCAATATTTTTGTAAAATTTTGCATAAAACCTATTGCATCAGTTCATAATATATATTATAATAATGTCAGTTTAAAAATTTTCTCCGTTAGCTCAGTTGGTAGAGCGCTCGGCTGTTAACCGATAGGTCGTTGGT
>CAMSEM010000064.1 GCA_947057505.1 uncultured Clostridium sp.
TGAAGTAAAGTCTCCTGCAGTAATTGTTAAAGTTCCTATATTTAATATGGTTCTTTTTTCAGTATCTACTGCTCTATAAGTTCCACCATTAATGGTTAATGTACTGTTTGCTTTATTTTCAATACACTGGTCAGCAGTGCTGGTAAGATTTGCATTTGCAATATTGATGGTTCCTTCGTTATTTAATGTATTTCCACTACTAGATATGGTAACATTTTTAATTGTGATATTTCCAGCTTGTGTATTTTGAATACCAATAGAATTGCTAGCTATAATAGTTACTCCATCAATAGTTAATTTTTGTTTATTCTTAATTGCTGGTTCAGTAGCAGTGGCAGTAATTTGTAATCCTTGATTTAGGTCTAATGTTCCTTCATTATAAAGGATACTATTTGTTTCTGATTGCAGATTTCCTCCTGTTATAGTTGCTCTTCCTCCTGTTTTATTCCAAACAGCATTACTTGTTTTGGATTTTATTGTTCCATCTGTAATAGTTAAAGTTGCTGCATTTTGATTAACTACTGTTGGATAATTTTCTGTTTGATTACTGTTTATATTAGCATTTTTACTTATTTCTAATGTACCATAATTATTAATAGCATTATCTTGTTCTGCTTGTATATTTCCTCCGCTTATGATTGTGGTTGCATCTTTACTATTATAGATAGGCATTTTACTTTGACTTTTAATCTCTCCGCTCTTTATATTTACTGTTCCCTTTGTATGATTATAGATTGTGGTCACATTTTCAGCAAAAACAGTTCCTCCTATCATTGTAATATTTCCAAAGTTATTTACTGTATTTTTTGTGGTATCTTTTTGTGCTAGTGTATGATTTTCTAAGTAAAATACTATTTCTTTATTTTCTGCAATGTTAATATCTTCTTGTACATCTTTTAGTAAGAAGATTACCTTTTTTGTATTATTTGCTGGTACTACATCTATAGCGCTTTGTAGTGTAGTATAATACTTACTATCCATTTTAGCAACTGCATTCTCTGGTACATCACCTAAATTTTTATATACAGAATTGGCTAATTCTTCTATTTCTATTTGTTCACTATCCATTATATCATTATATTCTTGCTCTTTTTCCTCTACCTTTTGTTTTAAACCGTTCTGGTTAGTTATTTCAGAAATAGTTACTCCTGCCAAAATTAATAGTACAATAATTGTAATTACTAAACTTATTAAAGTAATACCTTGTTCTTTTTTCATCTTTGGCTCCTTATTATTTTTTCCAATTTTACATATAGTAAAATTAATCTATTATATATAGTAAACCACATTTCTATTTTTTTGTAAATATTTGTAACTTAAATGTCATAAAAATGTAATAAGTTCTAATAAAAATTTGCATTTTATTACATCATGTTTTGTTTTTTATGATATTTTCTATTTCTTCTAATACCTTACAAATAATTTCTTCTCTTTGAAAATCCTTTTGATATTCTTTTTTCAAAGAAGTTGCTATTCTACTTATTTCTGGTGCAAAACTTTCTTCATTTACATTAAATCCTATTCCTATATATAAATTTGTTACTTGTTCTTTTAGAGTTTTACTTTGTGTTAAAATACCTCCTATTTTTTTACCGTTTAGCAATAAATCATTTGGCTCTTTTATGGTTAGCCCATATTCATATAACTCATATATTGATTTTTGAATTGCTTGTGCTAATAAAAGTGTCAAATTTTCTAAGTTTGAAATATGTGTGTTAGGATATAAAATAAGTGTCATTGTTATATTTTTTTCTTTTGTACAAATCCACTTTCTATCTTGTGTTCCTCTTCCTTGTGTTTGATTATCAGTTATTACTATTGTTCCATTTGGAGCTTTACTTTTTTCTAATTGTTTTGCATAGGTTTGTGTAGATTCAAGCTTAGGCAAATATATGATATTTTTTCCTAAGTAAGTAGTTTGCGCATTTTTCATTTTTTCTAAATTCATTTTTTTATCTCCTTTTCACTATATTTTTAAATCATTGTGGTAAGTAACACTTGGTTTTCGTTCTAGTAATGTTTCGCTTTCTTTAAGATAAATCATTGAATAATTTCCCCATTCTACCACTAAAATCAAATTTTTACCTTACTTATGTAACTTTCTGTGCTATAATGTTGGTTATTAAGGTTTATAGGATGGAAACATCATGTTTGTATCTGAAGTAACATTTCGTCGAGCTCAAGAATAATTTAAAGGCAAACCTGCCTGTCTAGCACTCTTAAACTATCTCCATCCCTTTTTGTCCATACGAGATTGCTAACAAAGAGATGATTACCATTGTTTATCTTTATTGGTTTCTCTTACAATCCCAATTCAATTGAATTGGGGAAAATTACATTTTTTCAAAAGAAGTGCCACAAGATTTTATTTTGTGGCACTTCTTTTATTATTTTATGTACTTACACTGATGTTATCTTATTCTTCTGGTTCTGGTGCTCCTACTGGGCAAACTCCAGCACAAGTTCCACATCCAATACAAGTATTTTTGTCTATTTCATATTGGCTGTCACCTTGTGAAATACAAGATACTGGGCAAACTGCTGCGCAAGCTCCACATCCAATACATTTATCTGTAATTTTATATGCCATATTTTTTCACCACCTTCCAATTTTTTCTATTCTAGGAAAGTTTATATGCCTTCCTCATTTGCTTTATCTAATTTTTGCAATTTTTCTAATTCTTGTAGTTCTTTTAAATGTTCTCTTTCTTCTAGATTTATTTCTTCCTTGGCAATGTTTTTAATTATTTTTACTTTAGATGCAGGATATTTTTTATAAAAGTAATCTTCTCCATCTCTAAATTTTATACGTATTATTTCTTTTAATGTTTCAATAGAATCTACTATGCCCTCTCCATCTTCTGTTTTTACAATTGCTCCTATTTTTGGTAGTCTTTTTAGTTTATCTTCATATACTTCTTGTTCATATTTTAAACAACACATTAATCTTCCACAGTTACCAGATATTTTAGAAGGATTTAAAGAAACATTTTGTTCTTTTGCCATTTTGATGGAAACTGTTTCAAAGTTTCCTAAGAAAGAACAACAGCAAAGTTCTCTACCACATACTCCATTTCCACCAATTCTTTTTACTTCATCTCTAACACCAATCTGTCTTAATTCAATTCTTGTTTTAAAGATAGCAGCTAGCTCTTTTACTAATTCTCTAAAGTCAATTCTTCCATCTGCTGTAAAATAAAATAGAATTTTACTATTATCAAATGTATATTCTACTTCTGTTAGATTCATATCTAATTTATATTTTTTTATTTTTTCTTGGCAAATTCTAAAGGCTTCTTTTTCCTTTTTTCTATTTTCTTGGTCTTGCTTTATATCTCTTGGAGTAGCAATACGAATTACTTTTTTTAATGGTGTACTAATTGCATTTTCTGAAATAGTTCTATTGGTAATAACAACTTCTCCTAAATCTTGTCCCATAGCAGTTTCTACTATAACTTTATCTTGTTTTTTTATTTCTAATTTTTCTGGGTCAAAGAAATACACTTTTCCTGGTTTTCTAAATCTAACCCCTATTATATTTTTCAAGTTAACTCTCCTTCCAAAATTATAGCATTTAGTTTAAAAAGGAATTGTTATTTGGCTAGGCGCTCAAGTTTGAAATCCATAAGGCGTGCTTTTGCACGTTGACTAGATTTTAAATGAAGTGCAACAAGGCAAAATAATAATTATTTTTCAAACTAATTCTTCCCATAATCTTAATAACATAAAATCAATTGACATATCATAATTAGCATTTGCTAATATTTTTTGTTTAGTTTGCTCTACTACCTTAATTGATTTTTCATAACATAGCTTATTTTGTTTTACTAATAATTGGTATAATATCATATTAATATATTCTAATAAAGAGATAATATTTTCTTTTGCTTGGTATAATACCTCTGCTTGTTTCCATATTTTAGTAATATCTTCTTTTGTTATTTTATTAATTAACTCTTCTACCTGCAAGTATTGTTCTTTTTCTTCTACCATTTTAAGTGCTTTTCCAATACTACCACCACTACTTTTTAACATATTTTGAGTAATTCCTTCTTCTAAGTTGTTTTGCTTTAAATAGGTTAAAATTTGTTCTTCTAAAATTGGCATAAATTTAAGTTTGGTACAACGTGACTTAATTGTTGTTAACATTTTGCTTTCATTAGAAGTTAATAAGATAAGTACTGCATACTCTGGTGGTTCTTCTAGTGTTTTTAATAAGCAATTGGCAGCTTCTCTTGTCATGGTTTCACTGTTACAAATAACATATACTTTTTTAGAAGATGTAACTGGTTTTTCTGCTATTTTTTCTTGTAAGTATCTAATTTGTTCTATTTTAATGTTTTTTCCATCTTCTGGTTCTATTTTCATAAAGTCTGGGTGGCTATCTCCTGCAAATTGTACACAAGATTTACAACTTTTACAAGGGATATTTTGCTTTTCATTACATAAAATCATTTTTGCAAACTCTGTAGCAAATAGGCTTTTCCCAATTCCCTCTTCTCCTACAAATAGGTAGCTATGTAATATGCTATTGTTTTGTATTGCTTGTTCTAACAATTTTTTATTTTTTTCATTGCCTAGTATATTTTCAAATGCCAAATTTAGCCACCTCCTTTTTCATTTAATTAAGTTTGACAAAAAATGAAAATTTTAGCTTATACCTTGCCCCATAAATTTAGTGGCCAAAAGCGAATCCATACTTTACTTTCTATTTTTTCTAAAGGAATACAGCCAAATTCTCTACAGTCTGTAGATTGTGGTCTATTGTCTCCCATAGCAAATACACAGTCATTTGGTACAATAAAATCATTAAAAGAAGCTCCCCCACTAACACTATTTGCTGTTTGTACCCCTGGTCTTAAATAGTCTTCTTGTAATTCTTCTCCATTAATATATACTTTTCCATTTTCTATTTTTACATGTTCACCTGGCAAGGCAATTACTCTTTTGATATAGCTTTCCTTTCCAATTTCTAGTACATAATAGGTAAACTTCTTCCACCAGCTAGTAGGCTCATTTTCATATTTTGCAACTGGATGATTCATATTTATTTCATCATCATAACGATACCCCTTTATGGTAGGTGCTTCAAATGTAATAATATCACCTCTTTGAGGCATTTCTTTCATAGTTCTTGATAATCTATTTAAAATTAGCCTTTGGTTTTCTACTAAAGTTGGATTCATAGATACTTGGCTTACAATCGTTGGTGTTCCTATAAAGTATTTAATTAATACTGCTAAAATAAATGCTATTATAATGCAAAATATCCATTCTAATATGTTTTTGGCTTTATCACTAATAACCATTTTTTTCCTTCTTTCTATTTTCTTTATATGATGTATATATTGATTCCTTAAATATACTTATTTCTTATTTACTGGAATTCTAATTACTACTTCTGTACCCTTTCCAGCTTCACTCTTGATGTCTATGCTACCATTGTTTTGATCTAAAATTTCTTTTGCAATTGGAAGTCCAAGTCCTGTACCTCCCATTTCTCTAGTTCTTGCTTTATCTACTCTATAAAATCTTTCAAATATTCTAGATAAGTCTTTTTCAGGAATTCCAAGACCATTATCTATTACTTTAATGTAAGCATCGTTATATACAAAACCCACATATACTTTAATAGTTCCTTTTTCAGGTGTGTATTTAATAGCGTTTGAAATGATATTTAAAATAACTCTTTCTATTCCATATTTATCTGCATGGATTGGAGGAACATTGGCAGTAACAAAACATTCTGCATGGTGTTCTTTTTTTTCTATTTCAAATTTTAGTCTTTCTAAGCATTTTTTGGTTAAATCACCTAAATCAAATTCTGTTTCTTCTTTGATTATTTTTTTATTATCATATCTAGAAAGTGTTAACAAATCTGTTACAAGTTTTGCCATTCTTCTTGCTTCAGAGCTAATTACCTCTAAAAATTTAGTTTGCATTTCTTTGTCGTATTCACTTTCAAGAAGAGTATCTGCATAGCCCATAATGGAAGTAATTGGTGTTTTTAGTTCATGTGATACATCTGCAACAAACTCTTTTCTCATGTTGTCTAATTTTACATGTTCTGTAATATCTTGTATTACCACAATAACCCCTGCTGGTATATCATTTTCATCTTGAAATGGTGCAAACAGAAGATTTACATATTTTTCACCTATATTAATTCTTTGTTCAGAAGATGTCCAATTTTCTAGGTATACAATTTTTTCTAAGTTAATATCTGTTTGTAATTTTTGAAATATTTGATTAAAATGGTTGTCTTGTGTGCTTAAGTTTAATAATTGTATAGCTGCTGGGTTAATATGAATGATGTCTCCTTCCATATCAAATGCAATAATTCCATCTGTCATGTGTAATAATATTGTTTCAATTTGTCTTTTTTGTTTTCCCATTTCATTTAAGTTCTGTTTTAGTTCTGCTGTCATCAAACTAAATGCATTTACTAGTTCATCTACTTGTGTTTTACTTTTTCCTGTTTCTTCAATTTGTACTTCTTCACCATTTGCAATTTTTTCTGCATTTTGTATTAAGGAATTAATTGGTTTAATAACAGATTTTGATACAAAATACCCTACTAATAGAGTAATAATTGCAAAAATTCCAATAGCAATTACAGTAATTACTTTTGTTTGGGCAATTTGTTGTTCTATTAAGCTTATTTTTTCTTCACTTTGGCTTATGTTAGTAAATGATTCTCCCATTTGTTCTAACATATTAATGTGAAAAAATGAAAGTGCACTAATAACCACAATTCCTAATGCAAAAAAGATTAATATAATTTTTGTTTGTATATTTTTTACCATTTTTCTATCCTATGTTAGCTTTCTTAAAGTTAAACATTTCTTCTTTCTTATATTGCTTTTGT
>CAMSEM010000065.1 GCA_947057505.1 uncultured Clostridium sp.
AAAAAGTACAAAAGCTTATGCAAAACTTAGAAACCTATTATATGGCAAATCAAAGTGATAACCTATATTTTGCACTACTTCGGAGATTGCACTTCTGGTCAAAATGAAAAAGAGCCTTTTGACAAAGAAGTAACGCTAGTAGGTGTGCAAGAAGCTCAAAGACTAAACCAAATATATGGTAAAAATGGAGAGTTTCCTAAATTTCACTTTTTATATAGAAAAAGAACATGGAATGCAAAAGAAGAATGTTACTTAGGTTGGGAAAGAAAAAGAGGATTATTAAACCAATTTAATGAATACATTCTAGGAAAAGAAAAAAATGAATTTTTAGTCAACACAATTGAGCAATTTGTGCAAAACCAAAGCCAAACTTCAATACCTAAAATAAAATATATTATTACGCTAGATGCAGATACAAAGCTAACATTAGGAACTGGGCTAGAACTAATAGGAGCAATGGCACATATTTTAAATACACCAGAATTAAATGAGAAAAAGGACTGTGTGATAGAAGGGCATGCCCTCATACAACCAAGAGTTGGCATTTCGCTTTTAGAAGTACAAAAAAGTATTTTTACCAATATTTATGCTGGTTCTGGTGGGAAAGATGCCTATACAAACGCCATTTCAGATATTTACCAAGATAATTTTGGAGAAGGAATTTTCACAGGAAAAGGAATTTATGATGTAGCTATATTTTCTAAAGTATTAAACAACGAAATAGCAGAAAACACTGTACTTAGTCACGACTTATTAGAAGGAAGTTATTTAAGATGTGGACTTGCCACAGATATTATGCTAATGGATGGGTTCCCAATCAATTATAGTAGCTTTAAAACAAGACTTCATAGATGGATTAGAGGAGACTGGCAAATTGTTAAATGGCTAGCCCCAACAATCATTAATAAAAAAAGTGAAAAAAAGAAAAACCCTTTAAATCCATTATCTAAATACAAAATTTTAGATAACTTGTTAAGAAGCCTGCAAGAACCGATGGTAGTACTGGTACTAATTTTTCTTGGTTTACTACACTTTATAGCAAATATAAAAATTGCACCAATTGTTATATTGGTTATTGTAGCTAGCATCATACCTAGCCTTTTAGAAATTATCAATCGTATTATCTTTAAAAAAGACCAAGAAACAGTGCAAAAAACATTTACCAAAAACATATCTGGTGTAAAAGCAAGTATAGTACGAGGAATATTAAGCCTAGCATGCCTTCCAGATAAAGCATATTTTAGTATGAATGCTTGCCTAAAAACAATCTATAGAATGGTAATTAGCAAAAAGCACTTTTTAGAATGGATGACAGCAGAAGAAGCAGAGAAAAATGCTAAAAAAGACTTAAAATCATATTACAAAAATATGATGCCAAATGTAATACTAGGCATACTTGCTATTATTTTACTAATTGTGATACCAAAAAATATTGGCAGTATATTCATCTTTTTACTTGCTATTTTATGGCTGATAGCACCAGCCATTATGTGTTATATTAGTAAAGAACAACAAGAAAAACCAAAATTAAATGAACTAACCAAACAAGAGCAAGAATATTTACTAGAAGTAGGCAAAAGAACATGGAAATATTTTAAAGATCATATGAACCAACAAAATCACTTTCTACCACCAGACAATTACCAGGAAGACAGAAATCCTAAAATAGTAAATAGAACTTCACCTACCAATATTGGTTTAGGGTTACTTGCTGTAGTTTCTAGTTATGATTTAAAATATGAAAATTTAGAAAATACCATAAACCTTTTAGAAAAAATGTTAAATACCATCAGTAATTTACCAAAATGGAATGGACATCTATATAACTGGTACAATTTGGAAAATTTAACTCCCTTAGTGCCAAGATACGTATCTTCTGTAGATAGTGGTAATTTAGTAGGGTATCTTTTTACCACCAAGCAATTTTTAAAAGAACAAGAAGAAAAAAACAAAGAAAAAGTGCAAGAACTAACCGAAATTATTGATAAACTAATTTTCGAAACTGATTTTTCAAAATTATATGATGAAAAAATAGGTCTATTTTCAATAGGATTTAATGTAGAGGAAAACAGTTTAACCGAATGTTATTATGACCTATTGGCATCTGAAGCAAGGCAAACAAGCTTAATAGCAATTGCCAAAAAAGATATACCAGTAAAGCACTGGAACAATTTAAGTAGAACGTTAACGATTTTAAATAAATATAAAGGACTTATCTCGTGGTCTGGAACTGCATTTGAATATCTAATGCCAAATATCAATATTCCAAGTTATCCAGGAAGTCTATTAGATGAATCACTACAATTTATGATAATGAGTCAAAAAGAATATGCCAAAAAGTTAAATATTCCATGGGGCATTTCTGAATCTGCATTCCATTTAAAAGACTTGCACAATAACTATCAATATAAAGCCTTTGGTATTCCATGGTTAGGTTTAAAAAGAGGACTAGGAGATGAAATGGTAGTATCTTCTTATGGTAGCATTATGGCTATTTTTAAGCAGCCAAAAGAAGTAATTTCTAACCTGCAAGAGCTAGAAAAACAAGGAATGTACCAAAAATATGGTTTTTACGAAGCAATCGACTACACGCCAACTAGATTAAAAAAAGGTCAAGAGTATGCAGTAGTAAAAACTTATATGGCACACCATCAAGGATTAATTTTACTTGCTATTAATAATTTATTTTCAAACTGCATTTTGCAAAAAAGATTTATGGAAAATGTACCAATAAAAGCAGTAGACATTTTATTGCAAGAAAAAATGCCAGAAAATGTGATATTAACCAAAGAAGAAAAAGAAAAAGTTGAAAAAATAAAATATGTAGAAGACAGTAATTATATGCAAAGAGAAATTACCAAACCTCATACAAAGTTGCCACAGCTAAATTGTATATCTAGTAATGATTATACCATTATGATGGATGCAAAAGGTAGAGGGTACAGTAAATATAAAGATATTTTAATTCATCGTTATCATAAAAACGCAGATCAAGAACAAGGAATTTTCTTCTTTATTAAAAATGTAAAAAATAAAAGAATTTGGACAGCAAATAGCATGAGCTATTTGCAAAATGCAGATAAATATACCATGTACTTCATGCCAGACCAAAATAAGATAGTAAGGCAAGATGGCAACATAGAAACTATTTTAAAAACAGCAATTAGCCCAAGCGATCCAATAGAATTAAGAAGCCTAGAACTAATAAACCATGGAATAGAAGAAGAAACACTAGAAATTACAAGCTTTTTAGAACCAATTTTATCTACCTTAGCACAAGATACTAGTCATCCAGCCTTTCAAAATTTGTTTGTAAATTTTGAATTTAACGAAGAATTAGGTGCAATATTAATCAATAGAAATACAAGAAGTAATCAAGAAGAAAAAGTATTTTTAGGAGTTCAAATGATTAGCTCAAAGCAAACAATTGGAGAGCTAGAATATGAAATTGATAAAGAAAAATTTTATGGAAGAGATAATATTAATCTGCCAGATGCAGTACTTTATTCAAAACCACTTAGCAAACAAATGGGGTATACCATAGACCCAATGATAGCATTAAAAAGAACAATCTCTATAAAGCCAGAAGAAAAAGTAACTTTAAGTTTAATCATAGCAGTAGGAGAAACCAAACAGAAAGTCATAGAATCTTTGCAAAAATTAACAGTGATAGAAACTATTAAGCATCAATATGAATTAGCAACCGCAAAAGCAGAAGCAGAAAATAGATATTTAGGAGTAAATGCAAAAAGATTAGAATTATACCAAAAAGTGTTAGGATATTTATATAGTAATAATCCATTAAAAAAATTGCAATATCCACAACAAGTAGAGTTACAAGTAAATAAACTATGGCAATATGGCATTTCAGGCGACTTACCAATTCTACTAGTTAAAATCAAAGAAGTAGAAGAAATAGAAGTATTAGAAGAATTGTTAAAACTATATTACTACTTTTATATAAAAAATATTAGAATGGATTTAGTTATTTTAAATAAAGAAAAATATAGTTATCAAAGCCAGGTAAAAGATAGTATTTTTAATAGTATTTTAAATGAAAATATTAGCTATTTGCAAAATTGCAAAGGGGGTATCTTCATTTTAGAAAATCTATCAGAGGAAGAAACCTACTTTTTAGAGTGCCGTGCCAATTTAAGTATAGATGCAAGCTATGGTAATGTATATCGCTATATAAAAGAATTAGAAGAAGAATATATAGAAAATTTAAAAGAAATGCCAAAAGAAGAACAGGTATTAGTGGTAGAAGAAGGTACTCCAATTAGAGAAAAACTAAAAGACCTAAAATATTTTAATGAATATGGTGGTTTTTCAGAAGATGGAAAAGAATATTATATGAGGGTAAATAAACAAGAAAAATTACCAACAGTATGGAGCCATATTTTAACTAACCAAGAATTTGGAACATTAACAACAGAAAGTATGGGAGGATATACTTGGCACAAAAATAGTCGTTTAAATAGAATCACCGCATGGCATAACTTCCCAGTAGCAGATATTCCATCAGAAGTCATTTATATGCAAGATAAAGAAAGCAAAAAAACATGGTCAATGGGCTTAAACCCTTGCCCAGATGAAAATGATTACTATATTACCTATGGCTTTGGATATGCTAAATATTGTCATAACAGTAAAGGATTAACACAAAAATTAGATATGTTTATTCCACTAAAAGATAATGTAAAAGTACAAATATTACAATTAGAAAATAATGAACTAAAAAAGAAAAGAATAAAATTAGTATATTATCTAAAACCAGTATTAGGAGAAGATGAATTAAGAAATGAAGGATATTTGAGCTTAAACTTTTACGAAAATGCAAATGTAGTTTGTATGCAAAATTTAAGTGCAGAGGAAGAATTTCATAATTTATTATTTGTATCTTGTAGCGAAAAAATTACTTCTTATACTGGTAGTAAAGAAGACTTTATAGGAAAAGGAAACTTAAGTAATCCAGAGGCAATTCATCAAATAGAATTAAGCAAGCAAAATAGTTTGTGGCAGGAAGGCATTATAGCCATTCAATGTGAAGTAGAACTAGAAGCATTAGAAAGTAAAAAAGTTATTTTAACATTTGGAGTAGGAAATACCTTGCTAGAATGCCAAGATTTAGCTTATCAATATGCACATCTAGGAAAAGTACAAGAAGAATATGAAAAAACAAAAAAATATTGGAGTGAACAAACTGAAAGAGTGCAAGTAACAACACCACTTGAATCCACCAATATTTTATTAAATGGCTGGCTTATTTATCAAGTTTTAGCATCTAGGTTATGGGGAAGAACAGGTTATTACCAATCAGGAGGAGCCTTTGGATTTAGAGACCAATTACAAGATACCCTTGCATTAAAATATGTAAATCCAGAATTTATGAAAAACCAAATTATCAAACACAGTAAACACCAATTTTATGAAGGAGATGTAGAACATTGGTGGCACGAAGAAACAGGTAGAGGAATTAGAACAAAGTTTAGTGATGATAGACTATGGCTTGTATATATGGTAGAAGACTATTTGAACTTTACAGCAGATAGCAGCATTTTAGAAGAACAAGTACCCTATAGACAAGGAGAAAAGCTAGAGCCAGGTGTAGATGAAAAATATGATGTTTACCAAGAAAGTGAACAAAAGGAAAGTATTTATCAGCATTGTAAAAAGGCAATTGAAATATCATTAAACTTTGGCGAAAATGGAATACCAAAAATAGGATCAGGAGATTGGAATGATGGATTTAGCCAAGTAGGTAACTTGCGGAAAAGGAGAAAGCATATGGCTTGGATTTTTCCTATATGACATTTTGCAAAAATTTATCCCAATTTGTATAGAAAAAGAAGAGCCAGAAGTTGCAAAGCAGTATGAACAAATTGCAGAAAAATTAAAAAGAGCACTAAACAATCATGGTTGGGATGGTAGATGGTTCAAAAGAGCTTTTATGGATGATGGAAATGTATTAGGAAGTATGCAAAACGAAGAATGTAGAATTGATAGCATTGCACAAAGCTGGAGCGTTATATCTGGTGCAGGAGATAATGATAAAAAATATATCTCTATGGAAAGCTTAGAAAATCATTTAGTAGATAAGGAAAATGGAATTATTAAACTACTAGATCCACCTTTTGAAAAAGGAATCTTAAACCCAGGATATATCAAAGCCTACTTACCAGGAACAAGAGAAAATGGTGGGCAATACACACATGGTAGCATATGGGCAATTATTGCACAAAGTATACTAGGGTTTGGCAATAAAGCAGGAGAATATTATCGTATGATAAATCCAATTGAACATACCAGAACCAAAGAAGCAGCAGGAAAATATAAAGTAGAGCCATATGTCATTGCAGCAGACATTTATGGGAAAAAAAACTTAGCAGGAAGAGGTGGATGGACTTGGTATACGGGCTCAGCTAGCTGGATGTACGAAGCGGGTATTAAATATTTGCTAGGGCTTAGAATAGAAAAAGGAAAGTTAAAACTAATGCCATGTATTCCAAATGATTGGAAAGAATATACCATAAAATATAAATATGGTTCTAGCATTTACCATATTCGCATTCATAACCCATATGGAAAAGAAACAGGAGTAACCACTTTTAAACTAGATGGGCAAGAAATAGAACAAAAAGAAATTACACTTAATCCAAATGGAGGAGTGTATAATGTAGAAGTAGAAATGTAAGTGTACTGGTTTTCGTGCCGCACTTTATATTGAGTAGCAACTTTTGAGCAACTGTAAAACTACGTTAATTTGTTTCCAAACACAGATAGAAAGAAAGAACTTTAAAATTTTAGAGTTCTTTCTTTTTTTACC
>CAMSEM010000066.1 GCA_947057505.1 uncultured Clostridium sp.
GCCACCTCTTAAAGGTCCTAAACAAATAGGAGTATAGGTAGATGCAATTAAAACACCTAAAAATCCAGAGTTACTGATTCGTTCTTGAAATACCTTTTGTCCGTTCTGGTGTGGCTAGGTCTTTTATGACTGGTATTAAATATATGGTGAGTCCAATTGCAATAGCAAGTACCATTACTAATGAAATTATTTTAAATATTTTTGTTTTATTTTTCATTGTTTTCTCCTCGTCTATGTAAATTACATACAATTATGAGAACTTTTCTAAATATAAGTTACTCACGAATGATTTTATTATATCCTATTTATATGTGAAATAAAAGTATTTTGCTATAAGTTTAAGGTTTTCTTAATAAATAGGAAAGGCTATGAAAATACTTTTATAAAACAAGTATTTTCATAGCCTAAAGTATTGTTAATAAAGTTGCTACAACATGTTATTTTACAAATTGCAGTCCATTAGTACTTTATTACTTAATTTCACAACAACTTGAATGTAATCTTCCTTTGTGCAAAATAAAAGTACGTCCTTCCCTTACAGACACCTTTACAAAATAGCCGAATGGATTCATCTTATACTGGCTTGGCAATATTGAATTTAAGTGCAAGCATAACATAGAAGAATATTCTGGTTTTGTAAGTTCTTTATAAATTTCAAACCAATTTTCTTCTGTAGCATTAGTCCAATCATATTCTTTTATTTTTTTCATTGCTTCTAATGCTTTTTCATATGATGGAAAAATAAGTTCTTGTAATATTCCTCTTATGCTAACAGGACTATCTCTAACACATAGCACGCAAGGATTTCTTTTACATTCATGGCAATATTGGGTTTCATTCTTTTTTATAACCATATATGCCATTTTTTCATCTCTTGTATCATATTGAATTTCTTCTACTGTCCCGCTTCCTATTCCATCCACACTAACTTGAATTGTTCCATTAGGAGAAACTTTACCTTTAAAACACACAATGTATACTTCTTCTCCTACTTTTGCAGTAAGTGGAATCTGAATTTCATTTTGAGAAACTTCTTCTTCCCTTATCCGCTCTTTGGCTCTAGTATTTTCTTTCATGTTGTTCAACCTCCTCCAAAATTTAATTACTTTTTGGACTACCTATATTCTCTTCTTTGATACTGTCAATTATTTTATCACTTTTATGTTAATTTGTCAATTTTCTACCTCATCATTACATTCTTCAAATTGCGAATTGTATAAATCTAAATAAAAACCATCCTTTTTTAAAAGTTCTTCATGCGTTCCTTGCTCAATAATATCCCCGTTATTTAACACTAAAATAACATCTGCATTTTTTATGGTAGACAATCTATGAGCAATAATAAAGCTGGTTCTGCCTTTCATTAAATGATCCATAGCAGCTTGAATTTGCTGTTCAGTTCTTGTATCTATAGAGCTTGTTGCTTCATCTAAAATTAGAATTTGTGGATTTGCTAGTATTACCCTGGCAATCGTTAGTAACTGTTTTTGCCCTTGTGAAATATTACTAGATTCTTCATCTAATATCATATCATAGCCATTTGGAAGTGTTTGTATAAAGTGGTGTACATGTGCTGCTTTTGCAGCCTCGTATACTTGTTCATCAGTAGCATCTGGTTTTCCATATTTAATATTTTCTTTAATGGTTCCACCAAATAGCCAAGTATCTTGAAGTACCATTCCAAACATTTTTCTTAAATCGCCACGATTAAAGTCTTGAATGTTATGCCCATCTATATAAATAGCGCCTTTGTTTACATCGTAAAATCTCATTAATAATTTTACAATTGTTGTTTTACCAGCACCTGTTGGACCTACAATTGCTACTTTTTGACCATCTTTAATTGTTTCGTTAAAATCATGTATTACTATTTTATCTTGGTTATAGCCAAATTGTACATGTTCAAAAGTTACATTTCCTTTTAGTCCATGTGTATTTACTGGGTTTTCTATGTTACTGATTTCTTCTTCTTCATCTAAAAATTCAAAAATTCTTTCAGATGCTGCTACCATAGCTTGTAACATACTAGAAATTTGTGCTATTTCATTAATTGGCTCTGTAAATTGCTTATTATATTGGATAAAAGATTGAATATTACCTACTGTAATTCTTCCTTGTATGGCTAAATATCCACCCAAAATAGCTACACCAACATATCCAATGTTTCCTATAAATTTCATTACTGGAAACATAACACCAGACATAAATTGTGCTTTCCAACCAGAGTGGTATAATTCATTGTTCATTTTGGTAAATTGTGCTATTTCTTTTTCTTCTCCATTAAATACTTTTACCACATTATGCCCACCATATACTTCTTCTACTTGACCATTTACATGCCCTAAATAATCTTGTTGCTTTTTAAAATACTTTTGTGACCTTTTTACGATAAAGCGAACAATTAAAATAGTAAATGGTAGAATAAGTAATGAAACTACGGTCATACTTACACTAATTGTTAGCATCATGATAAGAATACCAACAATGGTACAAATAGAGGTAATAATTTGTGTAATACTTTGGTTCATATTTTGAGAAAAAGTATCGATATCATTTGTAATAATAGATAATACTTCTCCATTTGTTTTTTTATCAAAATATTTCATCGGTAGACGATTTATTTTTTGCGAAATGTCATTTCTTAGCCTATAGGTTAACTTTTGAGAAACATCTGTCATGGTAAAGTTTTGAATCATAGAAAATAGCATACTCATAGCATATAGTCCAAGTAATGTTAATAAAATTCCTGCTATCTTTTCAAAATCAATTCCTGCTCCTCCAGATAATTTACTAATAAGTCCATTAAAGATTTCGGTTGTTGCATTTCCTAGAATTTTAGGACCTACAATAACAAAAATAGTACTTGCAATTGCAAAAATAAATACAATTAGTAATTTCCATTTATAATCTATTAAGTAATTTTTTATTAACTTTTTCGTAGTTCCTTTAAAATCTTTTGCTTTTTCAGTTGGTCCGCCTATTTGGTCCCATTCCACCCATTGGTGGTTTCTTTTTATTTGCCATTATTTTAGTTCCTACCTTTTCTTATTTTTAAGAATCTAATTCATCTTTAGAAAGCTGTGATAATGCAATTTGCTGATATACCTCACAACTTTTCATCAATTCTTCGTGTGTTCCTTTTCCTACAATTTTTCCATCATCTAATACAATAATTTGGTTTGCATTTAAAATTGTATTAATTCTTTGTGCTACAATAATTACTGTTTTATTTTCTGTTTTTTCTTGTAGAGCTGTTCTTAATTTGCTATCTGTTTTGTAATCTAATGCTGAAAAACTATCATCAAATACAAAAATTTCTGGATTTTTAGCAATTGCTCTTGCTATTGCTAAACGTTGCCTTTGCCCGCCTGATACATTAGAACCGCCTTGTGCTATTTCAAAGTCATATGTGTTTTCTTTTTGATTAATAAATTCTTCTGCTTGTGCAATTTGGGCAGCTAATTTCATTTGTTCATTGCTAATTTTTTCACTGCCATATTTAAGGTTAGATTCTATTGTGCCAGAAAATAGAATTCCTTTTTGTGGTACAAATCCAATAATATCTCTTAATTCTTTTTGTGATACTTCTTTAATGTTTACACCATCTATTTTTATCTCTCCTGATGTTACATCATAAAAACGTGGTATTAAATTAACAGCTGTTGATTTACCGCTTCCTGTACTCCCTATAATTGCAGTAGTTTCTCCTGGCTTTGCCGTAAAGCTAATATCTGTTAACAAGTCTTCATCCGCATCTGGGTACCTAAAAGATACATTTTTAAACTCTACTAATCCTTTTTGATTAGCATCCAAATGTTTTGGCTTCTTTGGGTCTTGAATCATATTTTTCTTTTCTAATACTTCATTAATACGTTTTGCAGACACCCCTGCTCTAGGTAGCATAATAGATATCATAGATATCATTAAAAATGCCATTACAATTTGCATGGTGTATTGTAAAAATGCCATGATATCTCCTACTTGCATAGCGCCACTATCTACGTTATGTGCCCCTACCCAAATGGTTAAAAGTGAAATGCCATTCATAACAAGCATTAAAATAGGCATCATTAAATTCATGCTATTATTTACAAATATATAGTTTTTCATTAAATTTTTATTGGCTTTTTCAAAACGAGCTTCTTCTTTCTTTTCTGTGTGGAAAGCACGAATAACAGGTATTCCTGTAAGCATTTCTCGTGATACTAAATTTAATTTATCAATTAAATCTTGTAGCTTTTTAAATTTTGGCATAGCAATTCCAAATAGAATAAGAACAATAAGCAGTACAGAAACAATTGCCACGCCTATTATCCATGCCATCGAATTATCGCTTGCCCATAGCACTTTGAAAAATCCACCAATACCAATTATGGGAGCATATACAATTACTCTAAATAACATAGATATTAAGTTTTGTATTTGTTGAATATCATTTGTACTACGTGTAATTAAAGAAGCGGTTGAAAATTGTTTAAATTCATAACTAGAAAAACCTAATACTTTTTTAAATATTTTTTCTCTTAAGTTTTTACCCAGTCTTGCTGCTACACGAGAAGATAAAAACATAATAGTAATACCTGTTGCCATACTAATAAAGGCTACTCCTAGCATTTGCAAGCCTGACCATAATATATATTTATTTTGATACTCATCTACATTAATGCCAATTTGTTTGTATTCTTCTTTGATGGTTTCTATAGCAGATTGTTCTATAATGTTTGCTGGCATTTGATTAATTTGTGCCATTGCTTGCTCTAAACTATTACTATTTGTGATTTGTGCTTTTTGATTATCTAGTTCTTGCATTTGTTTTAATAGTTCTAATGTTGTAAATTGCTGATAATGTGACCTTACTTCTTGTGGTAATTGGCTAATGATGCTTTGCTTTACTTGCTCTGCAATTTCCTCTTTGTTTAAATTTTGCATTATCATCAATGGCTTTGCCATTTTGCTACTTAATTGGTTTAATTCTTCTTTGTTTAACGAATTTCTTATATAAAGCTCTTTGCTTTCTAAAATAGGATATTCTTTTACATACTTTTCATATTCTTTTCCATCTAAACTTTGTTTTGAAATTAAGGTATAATTTTGTAAAATTTCCTCTTTACTTTCTGCAAATAGTAATACATTATCCATTGTAGATTTTGTAATTACCTCTGGACTACTACTTTCAATACCACCTTGTTGAATTCCTATATTTACTATTTTAGAAGTATAATCTGGAAGTGTTAAATCTGCTGTTGCTTGGATTGCTAAAAAAAGTACGATTATAATTACAGAAGCCCAAGATTGTTTTAAATTTTTTAATAGTTTTAACATGATTTTGTCCTTTCTTACTTTATTATGACTTGATTATTTATTTTATATGTAATAAAACTAATACCGTATTCTTTATTATACTTAATACAGTATTAGTTTTCAAGCTATAGGTTTGTAAATTTTTAGTGAACATTCAAATCTTTGTTCCAATTTACAAGTTCTCTAATTTTTAAATTGATTATGATATCTTTTGAAGTTCTTATGAGCCTCCAAATTTATTTAAACATTTATCATCTTCTTTTGTTTTGTATATTCTTGTATTAATGTATAAATTTGCTCCCATGAATATACTCTCGTAACATCATTTTTCACTTCTACTGCTACATTCATCATAGATGTAAATAATAATGCTTTCATTCCTGCATTTTGTATTGCTTTACAATGCATAAAACTATCGTCTACAAAAATATCTAAATTATATGCTTTTGCTACTTCTGCTTTATTTTGTGCATTAATTACTAATTCATCATAGGGAATATGATGTTTAGCAAGCCATTTTCTTGTACCTGCTCCTACTTCAGTATACTCTTCGTCTTCATATCTTGCTGTAATCAAATAAATATGATGACCTTCTCTCTTTAATTTTTGTAATATTTCAGCTACATCATCTTTTGGAGTTGCATCATTTACTGCTTTCATAAAATACCTTTTCCAAAACTCATCATATTGTTCTTTGGTCCAATCATATAGTGTTTCTATATAATAGTGGTCTTCTATTTTGCCAAGTTTATTTACATTTCCTTTATTTCCTACTATTTCTATGTCAAACTTTTGAGAATTCGCAAAAATAGACTCAAAAGAATTAGCTATGGTATCATCTATATCTATTCCTATATTCATTTTTTTGTTCCTTTCTTCTTTCATTTTTTCGTTCTTTATTCTAACATATTTAAAACAAATAGGTCAATGGTAAAATACAAATACATATGTCTTGTTAGTAATTATTCAGTATCTTTAAGTCAAATAGTCCTAATAGTATGTGTTTTCTTGTTTTCAAAATGCTGCAGCGCAAGAAAATTCAAAAAAGTAAGAACAACATATTAAAAGGACTGAATATTTCCTCTTGTTATTTTTACAAAATTAATTTATACTATACTTAATTATCAAAAGGAGAATTTAAAAAACTATGGAACCATTATTTAAAAACAAAACTATTTTATCTAGTAAAAATTATATGAATTTAGTAGCATTTCATCAAAAAAAATATAACTTAAGGTATTGGCTATATACAATAGCACTTTCCCTTTTATTAATTTGTTGTGCCATTTTTCAAATATCTAGTCAAAATTATTTACTTGCCATTTTACTATTTGCCTCTTTTATTTTCTTTTTGGCATTCTGTATTTTTTATGTGCGGCAATCACTATCTGCGTTTTTTCC
>CAMSEM010000067.1 GCA_947057505.1 uncultured Clostridium sp.
TTTTAGTAGCATGAATACGATCCAAGTCACGGGCGTGAAAGATGAAGCTAAGCATTAGTCCATTTGCAATATGCTTTTTAGCAGCAATGCTGAGCAATGGTAAATCTATAGGAATTCCCTATGTGCTAACTTTAATAGGCACATTTATTTCCTTTGGAACTAATAACTTACTCATTTATTTTTTAACAAGTTTAGTATTTTTTGCTCTTGTTCTAATAAAAAGACCAAAACAACAAGAGGAAGTAAACGAAAAAAACAAGTTAGCAACACATTTAGTAGTAGCAGTATTATTAGTACAAATTGTTCCAATGTTTTTTAGAAGCTTTTACATATATGACTTGTTAACAAGTATAGCCTTAACAATAGCTAGCTATGTATTTTATAAAATATTTGCTAACTCTATTTTAATGATTTATGAGTTTGGTAAAAAAAGAGCATTTTCTATTGAAGAAGTAATGGGAACAAGCTTGCTACTTGCTATTACTTTGTGTGCTTTAGGAGACTTTAGTATTTTTGGATATAGCTTAAGAAATATTTTAAGCATTCTATTAGTTCTTATATTAGGTTGGAAAAATGGAATGTTAGTAGGTGCTACAGGAGGAATAACCATAGGTGTGGTACTTGGTATCATTGCTAATAGCGAGCCTATTATGGTAGCTTCATATGCAATATCTGGCTTACTTGCAGGAATTTTTTACCGATTAGGAAGAATTGGTGTAGTAGTTGGCTTTATATTAGGAAATGTGGTATTAACTTATGTGGCTAACGGAAATACAGTACCAGTTATTCTAATTCAAGAAATATTAATTGCATTTTTAGGTCTGCTTGCTGTACCAAAAAGATTTCAAATTGATATTACAGATTTATATGGCAAAAATAAATTGTTGCCAGAAACAACGACGAGAGGATTGACACAAAATGAAGATACTATTTACAAATTAAATAGTATGTCACATGCAATTAGCGATTTAGCTAAAAGCTATGAAGAAGCAGCAAGTACCATTTTAGAAGAAAAAGACTTGCAAGAACAAGAATTATCAAATAAGCAAATTTTTATAGAAGAATTAAATTTAAATTTGGTAGAGTTAGAAAATAACTTGCTATATGAAGACATACAAAGCAATCAAAACGATGTGGTGGATGAAATATTTAAACATTTAATAAAAAATGAGCTGATTACAGAAAAAGAATTAGTACAAATCTTTGAAAATCATAATCAATACATTATTGGCTTTAAAGAAAAAAGTGAACAAGTGGTAAATGATGTTTCGAAAATGATAAAAGCAATTAACTATTCTTATCGTATTAGCAAAATGAACTTCATTTGGAAAAAGAAAATGGAGGAAAACAAAAAAACAGTAGCCTCAGGACTAGATGGAGTATCCAAAGCAATTTCTTCTATGGCAGAAGAAATGAAAGAAGAAAATGTAGAACCATTTGAAGAACAAAAAAAGGAAATTATAGCATTACTTGCTCAAAAAGAAATTGAAATAAGTCAATTAAAAATTAAGCAAAATGCATCAGGTAGATACTTTGTAGAAGTATATACCAATATATGTGACGATATAGAAGGTAAACAATGCAATATCAAAAAAATTGCCAAAGTCATAGAAAAAGTATTAAAAGACAAATTAATTATTCAAGGACAAGAATGTGGTTTAAGACAGCAAAAAGGCATTTGTAAATTTACCTATTATTCAAAAGACAAATATAGTTTGCAAGTAGGTGTGGCAGGAGCTACTAAGATAGGTTCACCAGTATCACGGAGATAGCCATGTAGAAACAAAGCTAGAAGATGGTAAATATTTGCTTGCCATCAGTGATGGCATGGGTTCTGGACCAGAAGCAATGAAAAGCAGTAAAATTGCAATAAAAATGCTAGAAAGGTTATTAAAAGCTGGGTTTGATAAAGAAATATCATTAAAGCTAATCAATTCTACCTTAATTGCGAATACGCAACAAGACATGTATGCCACATTGGATATGCAAATATTAGACCTATATGCAGGTAATATGGAATTTATTAAAAGTGGAGCATGCCCAACTTTTATTAAAAGAAATAAAGAAGTAAAATTATTAAAATCTTTAAACCTACCAACTGGAATTTTAGCAGAAACAGATTTAGTAGTATACGACTACGACTTAGAAGATGGAGATATACTAATTATGTGCAGTGATGGGATCATAGATAGTAATACAGAATATATCAATAGAGAACTTTGGGTAAAATATTTGCTAGAAGATATGCAAACAGGGGATGCACAACAAATAGCCAATATGATATTAAATGAGGCAATAGATAATCAATTTGGAATGCAAAAAGATGACATGACGGTTCTTGTAGCAAAAGTCTTTTGCCAGCACTAGGAGCTGATTACTTATCTTAAAAATAGAAATCTAAATGAGACATAATTACTAGGCTTAAAAAATTATATAAGACTACTTAGAGGAGATACCTTTAAGTAGTTTTTGTTAAGAGAAGCGGAAATTAAGACAAGATTTATAGCTAGTTAAGGTAAGATTAGATAAATTAAGAATTTGAATTGATTTTTCTAGAATGCCACATCTAGATAGGCAAATTTCTCAATGAATTCTAACATATTGCCTTTAGCTAACATTCAATTTTGATGCTATTTTTTCTTTATTAATTATATGTGAATAATTTGTGAAAATCATATAAAAATATTGCCTTCTATTTATAAATTTGTTATACTAAAACATAGAAAAAATGTGAAAAGGGTGAAAACTTTGAAAAGTAAAAATAAACAAGATAAAAAAAGAAGAAAAAAGAAGGGAACTGGCAAAAAAATATTATTAGTCTTATTATTTATTATTCTAATAATAGGAGCTGTTTTTGGTTATAAAGTATATAAAAATGGTGGGGGATTAAAAGGCTTTTTAGCAACAGCAATTGGTCACGATCAAGAAACGGTTAAAAACTTACCTAAAATGTATTGCTTATTATTAGGTCAAAGTGAAACTTTAACTGACACCATTATGGTTGCAGAATATGATCCACAAGCACAACAAGCTTCTATTTTATCAATACCTAGAGATACCTTTATAGGAGATAGTAAAGCAACAGCAACTGCAAGTCATAAAATTAATGCAGTATACTCTTATGGAGGTGCAGAAAAAACTTTAAAAGAAGTAAATGAGTTAACCGGTCTTGATATTAAATATTATTTAAAGGTAGATACAAAAGCATTTAAAAAATTAGTAGATGAAATTGGTGGTGTTACCTTTAATGTACCAATTGACATGAAATATGATGACAAAAGGCAAAATTTACATATTAATTTAAAAGCAGGAGAGCAACTACTAGATGGAGATAAGGCAGAGCAAGTAGTAAGATTTAGACACAATAATGATGGAAGTACTTATCCATATGAATATGGAATGGAAGATATTGGAAGGATGAAAACACAAAGGAACTTTTTAACAGCTTTAGCAAAACAAACCTTAAAACCAGAAAACATATTTAAAATAAATGCTTTTATAGACATAGCAAAAGAAAATGTTGAAACTAACTTAGACTTTGATACCATAAAAGACTATGTTCCATATATTGTAGAATTTAATATGGCTAATTTACAAACACAACATTTACCTGGAGAATCTGCTAAAATAAATGGTTGGTGGTTCTATGAAGCAAATGAGGCAAAAACAGCAGAAATTATTGATCAATTTTTCTTAAATCCAACACAAGATGATGAAGTTGATACCAGCAGTATAGACACTTCTGGAATTGATAAAACAAAAATAAAAATAGAATTACTAAATGGTAGTCATAGTAATGCTAAATTAGAAAGAATAAAAAAACGTTTAGAAAAAGCAGGATACACGATAGCTGAAACCAGAGAAATTGCAGATACAGAAAATACAGTGATTATAGCAAGAGGTGACATAGAAGAGCCAATTCAAGAAGAATTAAAACTATTACTAGATACAAAACATATATCTTTTGCTGAAAAAGATAAAATGAATATTACCCTTATTATAGGTAAAACAGAAAAGTAATAAACTTTTCTGTTTTACTAAAATCTATTTTAAATTATTTAATGAGGTAAAACGGAAGTGACCTCCACCTTTATTTTTCTTATAAGAATGTTTCTTAAATTTCTTTTTATTTAAATTCTTATCTTTTGGATTTCGTAATAATAAATAAATCAAGTAAACAGTAACCATAATTAATACTATACGAATTAAAATAGGTAGTACACTAGAAGCAATAACACTATTTCCGGCAATCAAATTAGAAGAGTAAGTTTCATCATCAACATGGTAGGTAATTGTTCCAATAACACTATTAACTGAAATAGGAGCTTTTAATTTATCTTGAAAAACAATTTCTGGAGTAAGTTCTTCTTTCATATTTTGTGGCAGTAAAATAGAAATTTCATCTTGCACTAGTACCTCTAGATTTTTAGTATCTTTGGTAGCACCCTTAACTGTTATTTGCTGTAGAATACTATTTTTTTCATTTACAGTTTGTATTTTGTAATGGTCAAAAGCATAATTAAATAAATTAATACAATCTAAATATCTTTGACTCAAGCCATCTTTAGTAGACTCGGCACCTAAAATTACTACAATGACTTCTAAATTATTTTTTTTAGCCCCTGCAATAATGCAAGAACCAGCCTCACTAGTATAGCCAGTTTTAATACCAATTGCATTAGGATAATAATAATTATCTTTAGCCTTACTGTAATTTTCTCTTAACAAGTCATTTGTAGTATGAAAAATACGGTCAGTTTTATTATATTTATTAGTAGTAGGCAAAGTATAAGTAGTTTTCTTTACAATATCTCTAATTGTTTTATTATTCATAGCATATTTACCCATCAGTGCCAAATCATAAGCAGTTGTAGTATGATTTTTATTGTAAATACCATTTGCATTTACAAAATGAGTATTTAAGCAGCCAATTTCTTTAGCTTTTTCGTTCATTAAATCAGCAAACTTATCTACACTACCAGAAATATGCTCAGCCAAAACATTAGCAGCATCATTGGCAGAAGGAATTAAAAGAATATGAAGTAATTGTTCAATAGTAAGTTCTTCTCCTTCTTTAATATTAGCATTTACATAACTGGAAGGAACTGTAAAAATAGCATTGTGGCTTACAGTAGCAATATCAGTTAATTTGCATTTTTCAACAGCCAAAATAGCAGTCATGATTTTAGTAGTACTAGCTGGATACATTATTTTGTGAGAATCTTTTTCGTACAAAATTTGGCCAGTTTCCTTTTCTATTAAAATGCAAGAAGGCGAATAAGTGTGAAGAGTAGAGTTTGCATAAGAAAGTGGACAAGACCATATTAGTTGAATTAACAAGATAGAAATAAATAGTAATAAAAAATACTTTATTCTTTTCATTTTAAACAGTTCTCCTTTATGTATACTATGGTTAAAACAAAGTTAAATATAAATATATATTAAATGGTAGATAATTTCAAGAGATAAGGCAAAAGTTATAAAAAAAGGAGGAAATTGTTCAGTCGAAATTCTTGTAATATAGTAATTTTTTCAATATGTCATAGATACTCATTTGGCTTGATAGCAAAATTAAAATACCTTGCTACGATTAAAAAGTTCTATATTATAAGGATTCATAAGTAACAAATATTGAATATTTATAAAAGGAGGGAAAATGTATGTTGGAAAGGTTAGATTTAAAACAAAAAATAATAGGAGGAATTGCTGTAGTAATTTTAGTAATAGGAATTACAACTTTCTTTTTATTGCAACAAGAAGAAAATAGCATAGACTTTGATCAATTAGTAGAAGTAAATGAACAAGAAAATAAAGAAGAAAATACAAATGAAAATCAAGAATCTCAAGAAAAAATGGCAAAAGAGAAAAAAATAAAAATTACAGTACATATTACAGGAGAAATTAATAAAAAGGGAATATTAGTCTTAGAAGAAGGAGCTAGAATTGCAGATGCAATTAAAGCAGCAGGAGGAGAAACAAAACAAGCAGATTTAGATGAGGTAAACTTAGCCTATGAATTGCAAGATGGGCAAAAAATTTATATTCCAAACAAAAAAGATAAAAAAATAAATGAAGAAAAAACGTATATCACAAGTGAAAGTGGAAATAATGTTATTAAAGAGCAAAATAGTAGTACGAAAGGAGCAAATAAAAAAGTGAATATAAATACCGCAAACCAAAGCGAACTAGAAACATTGCCAGGAATTGGTGCATCTATTGCAAGTAGAATTATAGAATATAGACAGCAAAATGGAAAGTTTCAAAAAATAGAAGACTTGCAAAATGTAAAAGGAATTGGGGATAGTAAATACACCAATATAAAAGAATATGTAACAGTAAAATAAAAAAGAAAATAATTAAACAAAAAATATCTAGATTAGAGGTTGGGGCACTTCAAATTTTTTATAGTTATTATTAGTCATAATTAGGAAAGTATAGCATATAATAAAGAAAACTCTATTTTATAAAGTAAATGTAATTGTGAAAAGTTATATGTAAGTTTTCAATTAACTGCAAATTTAAGTAAAAAAATTTTAATTTTATGCAGATTGATACTTTTTTAGCCAAAAGTATTGACAATACTGAGAAAAAGAAGTATACTAGAAAAAGAGTCAACAAAATTATATATCGCGGGGTGGAGCAGTTGGCAGCTCGTCGGGCTCATAACCCGAAGGTCG
>CAMSEM010000068.1 GCA_947057505.1 uncultured Clostridium sp.
AAAAAAATAACTATAAAGAATATAATAGAAATAAGCAATGGAAAACTAATTTGTGGAAATGAAAACTTAATTTGTGAAGATTTTTCAAAAGATACAAGAGAATTAAAACCAGGAGAAATATATGTAGGTATTCAAGGAGAAAACTTTAATGGTAGCACCTTATATGAGCAAGCACTAGAAAAAGGAGCCATAGCTTGCTTATTACAAAATGTAGAAATAGAAGAACAGGTTATTAAAAAATATCCTAATGCCACAATTGTATTAGTAGAAAATACTGTAGAAGCACTTCAAAAAATAGCAGCTTATAAAAGAAATTTGTATCATATACCAGTAGTAGCAATCACTGGAAGTGTAGGAAAAACAAGCACTAAAGATATGGTAGCTAGTGTATTATCTAAAAAATATAAAGTACTAAAAACACAGGGGAACTATAATAACGAAATTGGTATGCCACTAACTATTTTAAAACTAAAAGACGAAGAAGCCATGGTATTAGAAATGGGAATGAACTCCTTTGGAGAAATAAGTTTGCTTACCAAAATAGCTAGGCCAGATGTAGCAGTTATTACTAATGTTGGCACAGCTCATATAGGAATGCTTCGGATCTAGAGAAAATATTTTAAAAGCAAAACTAGAAATCCTAGAAGGATTAGATAAACAAGGAACATTAGTAATCAACTATGATAATGACTTATTACATAATTGGTATGAAAAAGAAAAACAAAACTATCATATTATTACTTATGGACTAGAAAAAGGAAGCAACATTTTAGGAGAAAATATAGAACTTTGCGAAAATGGAAGTAAATGTGAAGTAACAATAAAAGGAGAAAAATACTTAGTACACATTCCAGTAGGTGGAGAACACTTTGTATCAAACAGCTTATGTGCCATTGCAGTGGCACAAGCATTTCAAATAGAAATGCCAAAAGTATTAGAAGGAATAGCAGAATTTGAACTTACTAAAAAAAGGATGGAAGTAAAAACCGCAAAAGTAGGGGCTATGGTTATCAATGACTGCTATAATGCCAACTACGACTCCATGAAAGCAGCATTAAATTATTTAGGTAGACTACCAAATAAAAGAAAAATCGCAGTATTAGGAGATATGTTAGAATTAGGTGAATATAGTAAAGGATTGCACCAAAAAGTAGGAGAAGTAGTAGCTTCCAATCATATTAATATGTTAATTTGCGTAGGAAAAGAATCTAAAAATATTGCTCAAAAAGCGCAAGAAAATGGAATGAAAAAAGAACATATTTATTTATGTAACAATAATCAAGAAGCAGTAGAGCTGTTACAAAAATACTTACAAAAAGAAGATGCTGTTTTACTAAAAGCATCAAACGGTTTAAATTTCAGTCAAATATGTGAGGCTATCATAGCATAGAATCATTAAAAGGAGGAAAATATGAGTAAATTAAAATTAGGTGTTATTTTTGGAGGAATGTCAACAGAACATGATGTATCTATTGTTTCAGGAACTTCTGTTATTGAAAATTTAAATAAAAAAAAGTACGAAATTTTTCCAATATACATTAGTCCAGAAGGAAGATGGTACAAATACATAAAACCAATTCATGAAATAGAAATATTAAAAGTAGGAGATAAAATTGATCAAATAGAAGAAATTCAAAGTGAACTAGATTATTTAAAAAAATTAGATGTTGTATTCCCTGTATTACACGGACTTTATGGAGAAGATGGAACCATTCAAGGTCTATTAGAACTATTAAATGTCAAATATGTAGGATGCAAAGTGTTAAGTTCCTCTATTTCTATGGATAAAGCATATAGTAAAATTATATTTGGAAATGCACAAATACCACAAGCCAAATATATGTATATAAAGAATCAAAATAATCATTACTATTATATAGACCATCAATTTAATGAACAAACACTAACCCTAGAAGAAATAGGAAAAAAAGTAAAAGAACAATTAGGATATCCCGTATTTATAAAACCATCAAACTCAGGCTCCTCAGTAGGAATTAAAAAAGCTAGAAATGAACAAGAACTACAAAAAGCAATTGAGTATGCCAAAAACTACGATACTAAAATATTAATAGAAGAAGAAATAATAGGAAGAGAAGTAGAATGTGCTGTACTAGGAAATGCAGAAGTAAAAGCAACTTGCATAGGCGAGATATTGCCAGCAGAAGAATTTTACACCTTTGATGCAAAATACAATAATAGTGAATCAAAAGTAGTCATTCCAGCTAATATAGAACCAGAAAAACAAGAAGAAATAAAACAATTAGCCATAAAAGCATTTAAAGCAGTAGATGGAAAAGGAATAGCTAGAGTAGACTTTTTTATCAAAAAAGAAAATAATCAAGTCATCATCAATGAATTAAACACAATACCAGGATTTACTCAAATTAGTATGTATCCAAAACTATGGGAAGCAAGTGGAATAAGCTATACAGAACTTTTGGATGAAATAATTAAACTAGTATAAAGTCAGCAAAAGGAGCCAAATCAACCAAAGGGACGTAAAATTTGGTACAATAGTTGTACCAAGGGGACAAAAGGATAAAGAAGATAAAAGTTTAAGGAGTGTCCCCTTGGTATAATATTTGTACCAAATTTTATGTCCTAACTGGCTCAAAAAATAAAGGAGAATACAATGGAAAATAATATAGAGAAAATAAAAGAAGAGCTAAAAGGCACACTATCAGAAAAAAGATTTAACCATTCTATAGGTGTCATGAATATGGCGATAAAGCTAGCAAAACAATATAAAGTAGATGAAGAAAAAGCGGCATTAGTAGGCCTTACACATGATATTGCCAAAGAACTTGGTGTACCAAAAAGTATGGAGTATATAAAGAAAAATAGAATAGAAATTGATGAGGTCGAAAGAAAAGCCCCTTCTTTATTACATGCAAAAATAGGAGCAGACATGGTAAAAAACAAATATCAATTTACAAAAGATATGCAAAATGCCATCAAATATCATACAACTGGAAATCCACATATGGACAAGCTAGCAAAAGTGCTATATGTAGCAGATAAAACAGAGGAAAATAGAAAATTTAAAGAAGTAGAAGAATTAAGAAAAATTGCAATGGAAAATTTAGATGAAGCAGTATTTGCCATTTTAACTTTAGATATTAAAAAGAATATTGAACAAAATAAATTAATACATATACAAAGCATTAAAACAAGGAATGCATTATTAGACAAAAAAGCTAAAAAAATATCATAAGAATATATTTATTTACGTAAATAAATATGATATAATACTGAGTAATCTGCACAAAAGACATAAAGAATATCAAGCATAATATTAGGAGGAAATCGTTATGATTTTCAAAGATTATTATAAAATATTAGAATTAAATGATAATAAAGTATCACCAGAAGAAATAAAGCAGGCCTATAGAGAACAAGCCAAAAAATACCATCCAGACATTAACACAGAAAATCAGTTTTCAGAAGAAAGATTTAAAGACATTAATGAAGCATATAAAGTACTATCAAACCAAGCTACCAAAAGAAAATATGATAGAATGTGGAACACACATGTAGGCAAAAAAAAGAAAAATCAATATGAAGAAAGTAAACGAAGTAAAGGCTCTATTTTTAGTGATTTTTTTCAAATGTTTTTTGGAGATACAACAATTACCCAAAGAGAACAAACTAAAAGTGATAATATTAAAAATAGGAAAACACCAATAAAAGGAGAAAACATAGAAACAGAAATAAAAGTAACTATCTTTGAAGCCTTTTATGGAGTAGAAAAGAAAATATCCCTAAGAACACTAAATGGAAAAATGAAAAGTTTTAGCATAAAAATACCAGCAGGCATTAGAAATGGTGAGAAAATTCGTTTAATGGGTCAAGGAAAACCAGGAGAAAATGGAGCAAAATCCGGTGACCTACTTATTAAAATTTTTATAGAAGACGCTCCAAACTGCAAACTACAAGGGTTTGATTTATATACTAATTTATATTTAACTCCTTGGGAAGCAGCACTTGGCACAAAAGTAGAAGTTCTATCTATCGATGAACCTGTATCTTTATATGTACCACAAGGAATGCAAAGTGGTGAAAGTATACGCATTCAAGCAAAAGGATATCATGATGGAAAAGCTGGAAGAGGAGACTTAATTGCAACAGTGCAAATTATGGTTCCAAAAGACATTAACCAAGAAGAAAAAAAGCTAATGGAACAGTTAAAACAAATATCAAAATACAATCCAAGAAAAATATATGGTCAACATAACAAGTAAAAAATATTGACATAATGAGAAAAAAGTACTATAATTAAATATAGTGATGAAACAAAAGAAAAACTATGTATTACACTAGGATTGCAAGAAAAGGAGAATAGAAATGGATCAAATACAAGGGAAACATTTTAGTATTACAGATCCTCAAGGGGTAAATACAGTAATTTATAGAATTAATAAAACAGATAAAAAACTATTAAGTGAGTATCCTAAATACACTATGCAACGTTTAATTTTTGCAGAAGAATTAAATGGAAACTTAAAAAAGAAAACGTTTTTTGTTGATGAGCCAAAAACAGAAGAAGAGTTAATTATTCTATCATTTGGAAAAGATAGAGTAGTAGTTAATATGGGCTTATTGTTAGAAAATAAAGTTAAAATATCAAGTCGCCCTATTCCAATTAAGTTTGATACTTTGTATTCTGAACAAGAAACAGAATATAAAGAATTTAAATATACACCAGATTTAAAAAGACCAATATCTATTATTGATCCAGAAACAGCAGAAGAAGTCAAACCAATTCTATATTTTGACCAAGAAACCAATGAAGTAAAAGGCAAATGCAAATTAAAACCATATAAATCATATTTTGCATTTGAAATAGGAGACAAAAAAGAAGATAATTAGAAAGGGGATTAATATATGGCTGACGCAAATAAGAGATTTCGTTTTAGTCTATTTGAAGCAAAAGAAAAAACAATAGAAGTTCCACCAAAAGAAGAAAAAAAGAGTTTAGAGATAAATGTACAAGATTACCTTGAACAATATAAACAACAGGAAATTTCAGCAGGAGATGCAGTTTTAAAAGATGGAAAAATAGTAACAAGTGCAGGCAATGTTTTTAATTTAACACCAGAACAAGTAAAAGCACTAGCTGCATATGAATATTCTGGAGAAGCAAAAAGAAATTCTAACATAGAAAGATTGCAAAGATTGATAGAAGAACAAAGCGAACAAACAAGATAAAAACAAAAGAAAAGGTGATTATAAAATATGAGTTATAAAGTAAAGAAAACATTAAAAGATAATAAAACAAGTTTAATTATAATAGTAGTATTATGGGTTATTTTAACCATAATACTTGTTTCACCAATTGCATATTCCATTGCAGAGGCAACAAGCAATGGAATTTTTAATATGACAAAATTTTTTGAAGAATTAATTCCAGCTATCACAAGTTTTACAACTATAACAAAAATATTTGGAAGCAATTATATAGCAATATTTGGAAAAACATTATTATACTTTACTATATTTTATATTATTTGTTCCACCATTGGGCTATTTCGTTCAAAACCAAAGAGTGAATATAAAGATATAGAACATGGCTCTAGTGATTGGAGTGAAAATGGAGAGCAATATAGAGTACTAAGTAAAAATAAGGGGATTTTATTAGCACAAGAACACTATCTACCAACAGATAAAAGAGGAAACGTTAATGTGCTAGTAGTCGGTGGTTCTGGTTCTGGTAAGTCAGCATCTTACTCTATTCCTAATGCATATCAAATGCTAGGCTCTTATGTATTTACAGATCCAAAAGGAGAGCTATATGATAAAACAGCGGGATTTTTAAAGAAAAATGGTTATGAAATAAAAGTACTTAACTTAGTAAATCCAGCCAATAGTGATGGCTATAATCCACTAATGCATATATCAAGTGAAATAGATGTAGACGTTATTGCCAATACTATTATAAAAGGTCAAAAAACAGATAGTGGAAACTCAGACCCCTATTGGGATGATATGGCAGAAATGCTATTAAAAGCTTTAATCTACTATTTAATTGCTACAAGACCAGAGGAAGAACAAAACTTATCAAGTTGTGCAGAACTTGTAAGAGCAGCAAACACAAGTGGCGGAAACAACTTATTATCAGAACTTATGAACCAATTACCATACGACCATCCAGCAAGAATGAACTATAAATCTATTGAAATAGCACCAGAAAAAACCTATGGTTCTATTTTAAGCTCATTGCAATCTAAACTTGGTAAATTTGACTCTAAAGAGATTGCAGAAGTAACTTCAACAGATACCATTAACTTTGAAGAAATAGGTAGTAAAAAAACAGCGGTATATGTTATTTCATCAGATACTCATACAGCATACGACTTTTTATTAACCATATTTTTCTCACAAATGATTCAACAACTATATAACTTTGCAGATGCTAATGGTGGAAGATTAAAAATGCCAACATTCTTCATTTGTGACGAGTTTGCTAATATTGGTAAAATACCAGACTTTGATAAAAAAATATCAACCAGTAGAAGTAGAGGAATTTCTTTTAGTGTTATTTTACAAAACTTAGACCAATTAGAAGCAGTTTATGAAAAATC
>CAMSEM010000069.1 GCA_947057505.1 uncultured Clostridium sp.
ACTGATAAATTTTCACTACTTGATAAGGTATTATAAAACGTATTAACAGAGGCTTCTATATCTCTTATTTTAGAGTCACTAATACTAGAATAACGATTATTGACTGTATTAATTTGAAAAGCCTTTACTGCAGCGTAAGTAGATTGAGTTAATGTATCATTATAATTCATTTGCAGGGTAATAGTGTCTATTTGTGAATTAATATACATATTCATGGTTAATGCAATTGGTAATATAATAATAATAAAAATAATTGCAATGTGTTGAATTTTCATGTGTGTTCCTTTCTCTTTTTATTTATATAAGTAGCTTTTTTGAGAAAATATTCTTAAAGTATAAAAGATAGTTATATTTTTATTTCTTTCGCTTATCCAACTACGCAAGAGGTTACAAAAAAAGATTTTATGAAGCTTCGCGTTTTTTCATAAAATCTTTTTTAGCATCCTCTAGCTTGTTGGGCTCGGCACGCATTCGCCCGCTACAAAAATAACAATATAACTATCTTTTATATATTACTTTTAGGACACTCTATTGGCGAAGCCAACTTTATTTTATTTAGTTACTTCCATTTACAGTGATAATTGCAGTTCTTTGTGCTGCTATTTGATGTGAATCATTTCCTGTAACTTGGTAGAAGAAGTTTCTAAGTAATTGAGCTATTGTTTGATTTGTGTTTTTAACAGTAACTTCAATCATATCTCCTTCTTTTAATTTTATTCTACCATTTTGGCTTAATCTATCTTGTATTTGACTTGTATATATTCTGTAATATACATTTTCTCCAATTTTAGTCATTTCTGCTTGCGTTACTTTTACACCTGGGTTTTCATCTAATTGAGAAACTACCATTTCTGGCTCAAAAGAGTTTCCAGTTGCTGTAATGGTTTGCAAAAATTTTTCATAGTCATCTAAGGTAAGTTTTCCAGTTGTTGTAATATTATTTACAAATTCGTCAACTGCTGATTGTACTGCTAGCTGAGAAATATCATCTGTTCTTTCTGCCATTGACATTAATGGAAATACAAACATACATATTGCTCCTATAATTAACCCAACTATCATAATTAAACTATCGCCAAGTTCTCCTCTTTCTGAAGCAAGCTTTTGTTTTAGTTTAATGCTTTTTGTTTCTACACTATTTTCCATAATTTATGCTCCTTTTAGTTTATTAATTGATATATAATGATTCTCTTTTTTCTATTTTTCAGTAGTGAATTATTATCGTTATCTTCAACAGTATAGGTATATTCTCCTAGCATTTCTTTAAATTTTTTTGTACCATATTTTCCAACAAAGCCTTTAGAATTGTTTAGATGATTACTATCTGCATAGTCATATTTTTGCCCATTACCACTTGGATAATCAAAAGTTCCTCCATATAAAAATGCATCTAGGTTTTTCTTAAAGTCTAGGTTTGAGCCTGTCCATGGTTCGTGGCGAATGGTTTCTTCATCAACATCAAAGGTACATACTTTTTTTTGATCCCAAGTGTTTCTCCAGTCACGGTAGTTACTTGGGTTAGTTGTATAATATTTGGCAATATTACCCGCATTAGGATTTTGCCCTGTTTCATCTATACCACTGCCCCATAGTTCTCTATTGGTTTGGCTAGTGTATAAACCTAATGGTTTTACCACATCTGTATTTTTTTCTAAAAACAAGACAGTATAATTTTCTTTATAATATTTATACAATGTTGGAATGATGGTTTCTAAGCCTACCACTCTTGTTGACTCATTTGATATGGTGTAATTATAAAAGTTAGTAATATCATTATTTGTAAGCACTATCGCAGATACTTGGTTTAATTGAGAGAACATCATGATTGAAATAGATAGCGCCATGACAAATATTAATACTGCAAATGCTATTTTGATAGCGTCGGTTGCATTTTCCATAATTTATTTTTTCCTTATTGTTGTGTTAATTTTGAGATAACAACTGAAGAAATCATTCCTGATTTAGCATATTCAAAACTTACATTGTAAGTTTGTCCGTTTTTTATTGCTGTTTTAATTGTTGTAATAGTTGCTGGATCAACTTCAGCATCGATATCTAATCCTGATTTTCTATCACCTGCAACTCCATCCATTACAAGTGCTATTTGTTGTGAGCTATCATCTATATTTACATTATTATGATTTCTAACAACATCACATAATGTTCTTACAGAAGCTCCACTTCTTGTTCCTTCATATGCTAAAAATTTGCTGTTATATGCAGTTACTTGTTCTGAGGTTAATCCAGCTCCTTGCATTGCCTCTGATGCTTGAGTATAAATAAACATACCTAACCCTATAATTAAAATTGATAATAAGATAGCACCTGCTATAATTAGTGCTTTTGATGCGTTTTCCATGATAAAATTCCTCCTTTAAATTTAACTTTTGTATTTTTTGTTTTTTATCTTAAATTAGATTTCTCTAAATAATAAAATCAATCTTGTGTTTGTTCGAAATACAAACTTTTTACATAATTTGTTTTTTCATGATATTCTATTTTGGTACATTTAAAACTTGCGGTTGCAAAAACTTGAACAAAGCTTTCTGATTGCTTTTGTGCTATTTTTTCCATTTGGACTGGTTGTTCTTGTTGTTTAAATTGAATGGTAATTTGTATTGAGTTTTTGCCATTATCTTCATAGTAAATAGTGCCTTCTTGTTTTTCTACTGCATTTTTTTCGTTATCGTCTATTGCTTTGTTGATAATACTTATTAATGTAGTACCTAATATTTCTTGCCCATGATATGTTTCATAGGTTTTATTATGATTTTGCACAGCATTTTGTGTATGCCTTACATTATATACATAATAGCCTGCAATTGCAAGTACCACTATAAAAACTATTAAAATTATGGTAAAAGTTTTTTTCATTTATTTTACTTCCTTTTTATTATAACATTGTAAAGTTTCATATGTAAATATTTTTACCAGATTTTTTTGTAGAAATTTCTGGCTGTTTTGGTTCAAATTGTATATCCTATACTCTTTTTATATTTTGTCAAATTGCATATAGTAAACTCTTTTGGTAATAGAGCTTATTTTAACTTCTGTGCATTTATAATATTTGGCTTGTTTTTCTTTTTTAGGATTTCCTTCTTCGTCAATTACATTTACCTCTGTAGTAGCATTATTTTGAAGTAGATTTAATAGTTGGCTTTCAGTATATCTTTCTATATTTTTTGTTTGATTAGATCCTTTCATATCTATTTGTATATAGTGTGTATTTTCTGTAGCATTTTTTACATCATTTTGTATTTCATAATTGATATTGTTTTGCCTTGCTAAACTTGCTAAACTAATAATATCATGTATGGTACATGTAATTACTTCTTTTTTTCCATCATTAGTGGTTCTGCTCCCATAAAACTTTAAAAACTGACTATTAAATTGTTCTATTTGTGCATCATCCATTCTTTTATACATGCTAGAGCTATATTCTCCATACACAGAAAATAGATATACACCAATAGAAATTATCATAACACCAAGTAATACGCCAGCTGCCATAATGAGTGCTTTTGATGCATTTTCCATAAAGAATACGCTCCTTTGTTTATCAATTTAGGTTTTTTATATGGTTTTGCCTATAAACCATTATAGAGTTACCTCTTCAAATGCCATTGCTATGACTCTACCATTATGTTTGTCATATTCTACCTTTGGCTCTTTAAACTTTTTATTTTTAAACTGTGTTAGTTCTGTTTTTAAGTCTAAATATTTTTGTATTTTGGGTAAAACATCATTTTCATATACTTCTTCTACTTTGCTATCATCTATTGGCACTTTTTGAGCTGCTGCAATCATTCTTTTTATTTCAGTATTTTTCATTCCTGCTGCTTTTTCGGCAGTTATGCTTACATTTCCACCTAGATTAACTGGCTCTTTTCCTCCTAATTTTGAACTTTTTACTGCATTTTCTAATTTTGTATAATTGTCTATTAAAGTTTTATTATTATATTCAGAAAGAGTCATGATTTCGCTAATATTATTAGTTTTTACTTTTACTGTTAGCTTTATTTCTTGGTAGCCTTTTAAGTCTGCTTGCCTTTTGTTATAGTCTGTAATGAGGTTTGCTAAAGACAAAACCTCACTACCATATAATCCACTTCTGTTAAAAGTTTCTATTTGTTTATTATATTCTGCTAATTTTTGCACTTCTTCTGAGGTTGCTTCTGTTTGTTTTAAACCTTTTAATGAATCAAACATAAATACTAATGCTCCAATAATTAAAAGGGATAACAAAACAGAACCTGCCATAATAAGGGCTTTTGATGCATTTTCCATATACTTTTTCCTTTCCTATTTTTATAGCATATGACTCATTTTATGCACCTTTCATGCTGTCAAATGATTGTGTCATACTGGTTAGACCAATAAATACTAATGGTACAATTAAGTAACCTACAAATAAGATTACCATTGGTGCAAAACCAATCATTTTTCCTATTTTTCCTTTTCTTGCAATTAACCTATTGTTAGATTCTTTTCTTTTTTCTTGATAGTAGTCTCTTTCTGTGTCTAATTCGTCAAATGCATCTGGAATTGGAATTTTTTCTACTGCTGCTTGCAAACTCTCAACAATTCTAATAAATTGTTGATATGAAACATCTTCTTTTAATTGTTCTAATGCTTCCCATGCACCACTTTCGTAGTTGTTTACACATTTACTAATTGGCTCTTTGAAAATATTAGCATAACGTTCTAGCCATTCTAGTATAATTTCTACATTAACCCTTTCTATTTTCATAAGCATTAGAATAATGGTGTTAAACTGCATTACTTCGTCTTCCATTTCCATTTGCCTCATTCTAGCTTGGAATTTTAGTAACCACATTGGTGCATTATAGGCAACAATAGCAAATACCATAGCTAGCAAAATTTCAAACCATTGCATTTTTTCTGTATTTACAGTATGTAGCTTTTCCAAAACTCTAGCTGCTGCTGTACTAACTTCTGCATCTTTACTGTTTACATAGTCTTTATTTATTTTTCCTTTTTTCATAACAGTTTCAATGTCTGCTTGTGTTACCTTAAGGTTCCCTTTAAAATAGTTAATATATTGGTTGTCAGACTTTGTTAATTCCATTGCTTGTTTTTCTGCTTTTGCGGACATTTGCCCTATTATGTTATAATCGGTAGTCGGGTCTGTATAAACATTATTAATTGTTATTTTATGTAATTGTCCAAACAAGAAAACAGATACTATAAAAATTAAAATACATAATGCAATTCTATTGATGTAAATCCATTCCATTTTATCTTTGGAGGCTGCTTCTTTCATTTTATTTTTTAATTGCACATATTCTTTTGTTCCTTGTTTTGGTATAAATAGGTTTATTATTTTTTTGATTACTGGATTTTTATATAACTTAGCTTGCCATGGGTTTTCTGTATTTTTGGTGTTCATGGCAGTTGAGCCATTATCTTTTAATTTTCTGGTTAGTATGTAACATACAAAGGTTGCAATTAATAATAATATTTGTACAATCATACCATTTTTGCCATTGTAAAAGCCTGCTGTAAAAGCAAATTGTGATACTGCCCAATTTTTAATTGGTTCAATTGCAAGCATTGGCAAAATTGCAATAACAGATAAACTTTGGAATGTATAGTCTAGTTTATCTCTTTTTAATATTTCTAGTTGCATTTCTTGTGTAATGTTATTTAAATTTTTTAAGTATAGAGATGAATTATCTATTTTACGATCACCAAATTCTTTTGTTAAATAGGAAATTCCTGCAAATTCTTTTAAATAGCTATTTGGTGCAATATCGTAATATTTTTCAAGTTCTGACTCTGGATCATCTGAAATTAATACTTCATATATTTTTTCTGCTTGTCTTGACATTTCTGGTTTGTCATCATCTTGTGCAACTTGGTAAATTGCTTCTTCTACCATATTAAATTCATGATAAGCATGTCTAATTTCTGAAAAAAAGTCTATTTGTTCTCTTAATAATTTATTGTCTAATTTGTCTACCATACCATCGATAAATGTGTCTACCATAAATAGTTCGAAAATAAGTAACATACACATTAGTAATGTGTTATTGTGCGTAATTGCAATAATAGCAATTGCAAGTGGCATAATAATACAAATGGTTCTTGTTATAATTTTAGCAGCTTGCTTTCTCGTTAAGTATTCGTCTTCTACGTTAATAATAGCAAGCCTTCTTCTTACTTTTAATAAGTATCTTTTTAAGAAAGGTGTTTTAAGATAAATAACATATAGTTTTTGATAAAGTACTTCTGATGAAAATGATTTTTCTTTGGTACCTTCTCTTAATCTTTGTATTTCTCTTATTTCTAAGTTTCCACCCTTTTTTCTAATAATGAAAAAGGCAATTACTATTATAACAAATAGTGCACCAGCACCCATCATTAAATACATTAACATGTTAGCATTCATAATCTTAAATCACCTCTTCCTTTCTTATTTTTACTAATATTTTGCTCTATACTTGCATTGTTTTTGGTTTTCTACCTCTTTTTTTAGGTTGGCTTTGTGTGTTTATAGAAGTTTGAATG
>CAMSEM010000070.1 GCA_947057505.1 uncultured Clostridium sp.
CGGGATCCTGACCAAAGCTACGTCAGCCACCCCGGCGGTTTCTTGATGTTAGCCGAAATTTTAGTAGCTTACTTAGGTGCAATACTAATTGAAAAATATAAGAAAAAAAGCTTATTAGTAGCTGTTATTTTTATACATGTTGGACTATTATGTATTTTTAAATATACAGATTTTATGATAGAAAATATCAATCAAGTATTTAGTATGAATTTATCTCTTTTAAAAATCGCTTTACCAATAGGAATATCGTTTTATACCTTTCAAATTCTTAGCTATGTAATTGATGTATATAAAGGAAAAGTAAAAGTACAAAAGAATTTTTTTAAACTTGCAACATATGTATCACTATTTCCACAGTTAATTGCAGGACCAATTGTAAGATATGAAACAATAGAACAAGAATTAGACAACAGAAAACATAGTTTTGAAAATTTTTCTTATGGGGTAAGAAGGTTTACAATAGGCCTTGCTAAGAAGGTACTTATTGCCAATATGCTAGGTGAACTATGTAATCAATTTACTAGTGTAGATGAAAAAAGTGTGGTGTTCTATTGGATATTTGCAATTAGTTATATGTTACAAATCTACTTCGATTTTTCAGCATATTCTGATATGGCAATAGGATTAGGTAGAATATTTGGATTCCATTTCTTAGAAAACTTTAATTATCCATATATTTCAAAAAGCATTACAGAATTTTGGAGAAGGTGGCATATATCACTAAGTTCATGGTTTAAAGACTATGTATATATACCGCTTGGTGGGAATAGAGAAGGTTTGAAAAAGCAAATAAGAAACATACTAATTGTATGGGCACTTACTGGAATATGGCATGGAGCAAGTTGGAACTTTATTATATGGGGATTATTATTTGGAATTATTTTAATAATAGAAAAAGTATTTTTAGGAAAGCTTTTAGAAAAATGGCCAAACTTTTTCAAAAGAATTTATGTATTATTTATTGTTATGATAAGCTTTATTATATTTAATGCACCAAATATGGGAGCGGCTTGGCAAAATATTATTGGATTATTTGGAGCAAACAAAGAAAGCTTTATTAATCCATATACACTATATTACCTAAAAAGTTATATAGTAATATTAAGTGTTGCAATAATTGGAGCAACTCCGCTTCTTAAAAATATAACACTAAAATTAAAGAAAAATGAAAAAATAAATAAGATAATTAATTTTTTAGAACCAATAGGGATGGTATTACTACTTTTAGTAGTAACTGCTTATTTAGTAGATAATTCTTATAATCCATTTTTATATTTTAGATTTTAAGCAAGGAGGTATTTCATGAACGATAAAACAAAAAATGTAGTAGTAACCATTGTATTCCTATTTGTTATTATCATAATGTTAATTGCTAATATCATCAAAAAAGATACACCAATATCCTTAGCAGAAAGAAGAAAATTGCAACAATTTCCTAGATTTTCAATAGAAGAATTATTAAAAGGAAGTTTCTTTGAAAAATTTGAAAAATATACAATGGACCAATTTGTACAAAGAGAAACATTTAGAACATTAAAAGCCAATATAGAGATGAAGGTACTAAAAAAACAAGATAGTAACAATATTTATGAGTATCATAAAAGATTAGTTGAACAAATTTATCCATTAAATGAAAAGTCGGTAGAGAATATAACTAAAAAGATGAATGAAATTAATCAAAGATATTTAAAACAAACAAATAAAATATATTATACAATTGTTCCAGATAAAAACTACTTCGTAAATGATAATCATTTGAAACTAGATTATCAAAAATTGCAAGATAAGATGAAAGAAAATCTGCAATGGGCAAATTATATTAATATATTTGATTGTTTAGATTTATTTTGTTATTATGCAACAGATTCGCATTGGAAACAAGAAAAATTGCAAAAGGTTGTAGATAGAATAGATGCTAACATGAACTTAAATTTAGAAGGAAATTATGAAGAAAAGAAAATAGTAGATTTTAAAGGCGTATATGCAGGACAATTGCCAATAACAATAGATAATGATGAAATACGAGTACTAACAAATCAAATAATAGAAAATTCTATGGTGTACAACCACGAAACAAACCAAAAAACAAAAATATATAATATAGAAAAAGTAAATGCACCAGACAAATATGATATTTATTTATCAGGTGCCACTCCATTATTAACAATAGAAAATCCGCAAGGAAATAAAGAAAAAGAACTAATTGTTTTTAGAGATTCTTATGGTAGTAGTTTAATTCCACTATTAGTAGAAGGATATCATAAAATAACAGTAATTGATACTAGATACATATCTCCCAAGATATTAGAAAAGTATGTAGAATTTGAAAACAAGGAGATATTATTTGTTTACAGTACTTTATTAATTAATAATAGTACATCTTTAAAATAGAAGAACATATGAGGGTTCCTATTCTAGGACACCCTCTTCTTACTTTTTATAGAAAAAATGAAAAAACTATTTAAAACAAAACAAAAATTTGATATAATGCAAAGAAGAAGGTGAATAAAATGTTTAAATTACAATCAAAATACCAGCCAACAGGTGACCAACCTAAGGCTATAGATTATCTTAGCAAAGGAATAGAAGAAGGCAAAAAGTTTCAAACGTTACTTGGAGTAACAGGCTCTCGGTAAAACCTTTACAATGGCAAACATCATACAAAAAGTACAAAAACCAACCCTTGTTTTAGCACATAACAAAACATTAGCTGGGCAATTATACTCAGAGTTTAAAGAATTTTTCCCAGAAAATAATGTGGAGTATTTTGTTTCTTACTATGATTATTATCAACCAGAAGCATATATACCACAGTCAGACACTTACATTGAAAAAGACTCTTCTGTTAATGATGAAATAGACAAGCTTCGCCATTCAGCAACAGCTTCTTTATTTGAAACAAAAGATGTTATCATTGTTGCCTCTGTATCTTGTATTTATGGCTTAGGCGACCCAATAGACTATGAACATTTAACTGTCTCTTTAAGACCAGGTGTGAAAGCAGAAAGAAACGAAATACTAAAAAAATTAATTAATATGCAATATACAAGAAGTGAGTTAGAATTTAAAAGAGGAACTTTTAGAGCTAAAGGAGATATTGTAGAAATTTATCCATCTGCTGAAAGTGAAACAGCAATTAGAGTAGAATTTTGGGGAGAAGAAATTGAAAAAATATCTGAAATAAATCCACTAACAGGAAAAGCCATCAGCACAAGGCAACATATTATGATATTTCCAAACTCACATTATGCTACAACTAGAGAAAAAATGGAAAAAGCAATTGTAACTATAGAAGAAGAAATGCAAGAAAGGGTAAAATATTTTAAAGAAAATAATAAATTAATAGAAGCTCAAAGAATAGAAGAAAGAACCAATTTTGATATTGAAATGATGCGAGAAACTGGCTTTTGCCAAGGTATTGAAAACTATTCTAGACATATTAGTGGAAGAGAGCCTGGCAGTAGCCCATATACCTTATTTGACTATTTTCCAAAAGACTTTTTACTTATGATAGACGAATCACATGCTACTGTTCCACAAGTAAGAGCTATGTATAATGGAGACAGAGCAAGAAAAGAATCTTTAATAAAATATGGCTTTAGACTTCCATCTGCCTTTGACAATAGGCCACTTAAATTTGAAGAATTTGAAAAAAGAATTCATCAATGTATATTTGTAAGTGCCACACCAGCAGACTATGAAAAACAGCATGCTAAAGATAATGTAGTAGAACAAATTATTCGTCCTACGGGATTATTAGACCCTAAAATAGAAGTAAAACCAGTTACAAATCAAATAGACGATTTAATAGAACAAATACATGAAAGAGTAGAAAAAAAGCAAAGAATATTAGTAACTACTTTAACCAAAAAGATGGCAGAAGATTTAACCACTTACTTAGCTGGAATTGATATAAAAGTAAAATATATGCACTCAGATATCAAAGCTTTAGAAAGAATGGAAATTATTAGAGATTTACGTTTGGGCGAGTTTGATGTCTTAGTTGGAATCAACTTATTAAGAGAAGGGCTAGATATTCCAGAGGTTTCATTAGTAGCCATACTAGATGCCGATAAAGAAGGATTTTTACGTTCTGAAAGATCTTTAATACAAACAATTGGACGTGCTGCTAGAAACACAGAAGGAAAAGTAATTATGTATGCAGATGAGCTAACAGAAAGCATGGAAAAGGCAATTAGTGAAACAAACCGTAGAAGAGAAATTCAAGAAGCATATAACAAAGAACATGGCATTACACCACAAACCATCCAAAAAGAAATTAGAGATACGATTAGAGCAAGCTTTGTAGAAGATATACAAGAAGAATATAACATAGATAAACAAACAGACATAAAAGATATTATTGCAAAACTAACAGATGAAATGCTAAAATATGCTAGTGAAATGGAATTTGAAAAAGCAGCAGAAATTAGGGATAGGATTAAAGAACTTGAAAATATGGTATAATGTTATTTATTAATAAATTAAGAAAAAATATATTGTATTTTTGTATAGAAATAGGTATAATAATGAATGCAATAATAAAAAGAGGAGAAAACTTATGGAATATAGTGTTGCCACTTATTTTTTATATTTTTTAATCATTGCTATTTGTGGTTGGATTATGGAAGTAACTTTGCAATTAATTCAAAAACACAAATTTGCAGATAGAGGTTTTTTAATAGGCCCATATTGTCCAATATATGGAGTAGGACGGAGTGCTAATTACACTTGGTTTAACTAGATTAGAAGCTTATCCAGTAGCATTGTTTTGTGTAGCAATTGTGGTTTGTGCTATACTAGAATATGCAACTAGCTATGTTATGGAAAAAGTTTTTCATGCAAGATGGTGGGACTATAGTGAAAATAAATTTAATATTAATGGAAGAATTTGCTTAGAAACCATTATTCCTTTTGGAATTCTAGGGGTATTACTAATTTATGCAGTAAATCCATTTATTTTTGGAATTTTAGAAAAAGTACCACAAAATATACTAAACTTTACTGCTATTATGTTAGCAATATTATTTGCAGTAGATTTCATAGTTTCTTTAAAAGTAATTTCTAATGTAAGCTCTATAACTAAAAAAATAGATAAAGAAAATCCAAAAGACAATACCGAAGAAATATCAAAAAAAGTAAAAGAATTTTTAAAAGGAAAATCAGTTTTAAATAGAAGGTTAGTAAATGCTTTTCCAAAACTAACTGCTATTTTAAAAGAAAAAAGTGAGGTAATAAAGCAAAAAACACTAGATGTAAAAGAAGAAATTAGTACAAAAGCGGTAGAAATGAAGGAAGACTTTACAGAAAAAGCAAACGAAGTAAAAGAAGAAATGAAAGAAGGCATTAATCAAACATCTAGAATTGTAAAACATAATATAAAAAAAGTAAAGCATAAAAATAAAATGAAAAAGTTAAATCAAAGGGAAAGAAGGTAACTTAAAATGGGATTACTTCATAATAAAGAAAATGAAAATATAGACTTAGCTAAGCAAATGCTAAATTTAGGACTAGATATTGAACAAATTTGTGAACTTACAAAACTTTCTAAAGAAGAAATTGAACAATTAATAACTAAAAACGAGACCTAATAATAGACTGAACTTTTAGTTCAGTCTATTATTAGGTCTATAATTCCTTAATAGCATTTCTAGCAAGCTCATCACAACGATTATTATACTGATTATCACTATGACCTTTTACCTTATGAAAAGTAACATCATGTACTTTGGTAAGCCCTAAAAGTTCTTGCCATAATTCTTTATTTTTTACCTCTTCTTTATTAGAATTCTTCCAGTTATTTTTTATCCAGCCCCAAATCCAATTTTGCAAAAAGGCATTTACCACATAAGCACTATCACTATATAAATCTACCTTACAAGGCCTTTTTAATAATTTTAAAGCTTCTATAACAGCTGTAAGTTCCATAATATTATTCGTGGTATTTTTTTGACCACCAGAAATTTCTTTGCTATTTTCACCCATCATTAAAAGTGCACCATAGCCACCAGGACCAGGATTGCCACTACAAGCACCATCAGTATAAATTGTAACTTCCTCCATAAATATTTTTTCTCCTTTATACATTGTAAAATATTACTTTTTATGGTATTATATCAATAAATGAAAAGAAGTCAATAAAATATGCAAAAATAAAGAGGAGGTTTCTTTGTAAAATGAGTAAAGTATTAGGAGTTATTGCAGAATATAATCCATTTCACAATGGTCATTTATACCATATACATAAGTCTATAGAACAATCTAGTGCAGAATATGTAGTAGCTGTTGTTTCAGGAAATTTTGTACAAAGAGGCAATACCTCTATTATTGATAAATGGACTAAAACTAAAATGGCACTAGCATGTGGTGCAGACCTAGTAATAGAGCTACCAACTATTTATAGTACATCTAGTGCAGAAAATTTTGCAGAAGGAGCTATTAAAATATTAGATTCTTTAAAAATTGTAGATACTCTTTCTTTTGGT
>CAMSEM010000071.1 GCA_947057505.1 uncultured Clostridium sp.
TGGTTCAGTTCAAAATGTCTACATTAATTTTTTTTGAAATTAGATATTGGAGAAACATAGATAATACAATGCAATGTGAGATATAAAAGCATAAAAGGATGTTACAAAATCGTGTTGACAAATAAAAACAAGCAACATATACTACGCATAGTAGCAACAAACATAGCGATACTTCAAAATTATGTAAGTATAATACCACATAATAAAAGCATTTCGTTGTAAAGTACTATTCACAAAATATATAATAAGAAACGAAAAAAGAATAAAATGCATTTAAATGAAGCAAAATAAACCTAAGAGAAAAAGGAGAAGAAACGATGAAAAAAAGTTAGTAGAATCAAAAAAGAAAAGGATAAAAGAGCATTATCATAGTGGTATTACACTAATTGCCCTAGTGGTCACTATTGTAGTGCTTTTAATCTTAGCAGGAGTAAGTATTACCGTGCTATTTGGAGATAGTGGAATTATCACAATGGCGCAAAAAGCAGCAGATGAAACCAATAAAGCAGCAGAAAAAGACCAAGCAGACTTAGATGAGTTAAATAAATATTTAACAAGTGGAAATTAGGGAGGCAGCACAAAACCAATAGACCCAGAAAATCCAGATATATCACCAATAATTAAATATGATCCCAATAATCCAACAAAAGGAGAAAAAGTATCAGCACAAGAAAATGGAAAAACAAATGTAGAGTGGAAAAAAACAGTAGATGGAAAAGAGATTATTGCAAAAATTCCAGTAGGATTTTGTGTAGTAAAAGATATAAAAGATGCAGAAGGAAATATAACAGATGAAAATAATATTACAAATGGATTAGTCATATCAGATGTAGCAAATGATGACTTAGATAATACCGCTGAAGGAAATCAATTTGTTTGGATACCAGTAGAAGTTGATAGTGATGGAAACACTCCTAACTTTAGAAGAATAGAAGGATTTTTTGATGATGTACGTGACCAAATGCTTCTAGATTGTGAAGAAGCAGGAAAAGAAGGTATTACAACTACTGAAAGTATAGCAATGTATCAAAGCGTAGCTGATAATGGAGGCTTTTATATAGCAAGATTTGAGGTAGAAGTAGTAGGTAAGAATGAACCAATAACAAGCAAAGCAAATGCACCAGGTTTAGATGAGACAGAGAAGTTAGTATCAAAAAAAGGCGTATCGCCATGGAATTATATTCCTTGAAGTATATCAGCAGAAAATGGAAATGATGGCTTACCTGGAAAAGATAGCGAAAATAGAGCAGTAAAAATAGCAAAAAGTATGTATACTAAAAGTGCTAATTGTGGAGTAACCTCAACCTTATGTTATGGAGTACAATGGGATGCAGTGATGCAGTAATATATCAATGTTCCAGCAGAAGGAGAAGAAGAGCCAGTTCCAGCTAATAGTGTAGTAAGAAATGGAGAAGGAAAAGGAAATTATAAACCTACTTCTAAAAGTGCTGAATTAAAAGTAACAGGTTCTAATCCAGCTTATCAGCAAAACCATATCTATGACCTAGCTGGAAATGTATATGAGTAGACTATGGAAGCCTATGACACTAGCCGTGTGAATAGAGGTGGCTATTGCTTCGGTAGAGGTTCTATCGCTCCAGCTTCGAGTCGATATAGCAGTAGTCCAGACGACGACGGCCACGACTACATTGGGTTTAGGACCGCTTTGTACGTCTAGTAAAATTTGCAAGTGCCTCGAAGGCATGAACAAATTTCAGAGATTAGCAGATTTGTAAATTGTATAATAAAACTAGTCAAAAGTTCTCAAGTAAAATTGAGCAAATTTGACTAGTCTTTTCTTTCACATTTTTATATAAATTCACAAAAAACTATTGACAAACACAAAACAAAAGTTTTATAATAATAACACTTTAAATTCAAATTAATTTTAGGAAAATCATTTTAAATTTTTTCGGCAAATATCTCAAAATATTTTATTCAAAAAATCATTTTACGTTATGGAGGTGAAAATTCACTATTAATTTTTGGGAAAACCACTACAAAAAAGTAAAAAAAATTAAAAGAAAGAAGGAATTTAATTATGGAAAATGAGAATTTAGAAGAAGATAGAAAAGAGATAAAAGAGCTACTAAATATAATAAAAAGCGAGCAAACCAAAATAGGAAATAATATAGAAAAATATCACAAAGTAAATATGAAAAAATTTGATATGTTACGCACTTATGATGAAATTTGTGATATGACAAACCAAATATTTGAAAGAAGAATCAGTAATATAGAAGAAATACTAAAAGAATTAATTAGAAGTAAGTAATTGTGTAAATTGCCTAAAATACAAATTGCCTAAAAGTGTAATTTTCATTTTTAGGCAATTTTTATCAATAAATGAATCTAAAAATTGAAGGCAACAAAAATTACTCAGGGGCTATTGAAAAAAATTAACAACTATGATATAACTAAGAAAATTGGGAGAAAAAACAAAAAAATGAAGAATATAAAAAACTATACATTAGAAGAATTAAAGCAAGAGCTTATTTCCCTAGGAGAAAAACCATATCGAGCAGAGCAAATTTTTACATGGCTTTATAAAGAAAAAGTAAAAAGCATAGATGATATGACAAACCTTTCCTTAGAATTAAGGGAAAAACTAAAACAAAATTATACTATGTGTAATTATGAAATATTAAAAAAGCAAGAATCTAACGATGGCACTATTAAATATTTATTTGATGTATTAGATGGCAACGCAATAGAAACTGTTCTAATGCAATACCATCATGGAAAAACAATCTGTGTATCTTCTCAAATTGGGTGTAAAATGGGGTGCAAATTTTGTGCCTCTACAGGAATTGCATTTGTACGCAGTTTAACCAGTGGAGAAATTGTGGAACAGCTAATTGCCGTAGAGCAAGACATAGGTGATACCATTTCTAATATTGTATTTATGGGAATAGGAGAACCATTTGATAACTACGAAAATGTGATGCATGCTATTAAAATTTTAAATCATCCAAAGGGCTTAAATATTGGGGCAAGGCATATTAGTGTTTCAACATCAGGAGTAGTGCCAAGAATTTATGATTTTGCAAACGAGCCATTTCAATGTACATTATCTATTTCACTACATGCAACCAATAACGAAAAAAGAAGCCAAATGATGCCAGTAAATAATGCTTACCCAATAGAAGAACTAATAAAAGCTTGCAAACACTACATTGCAAAAACAAATAAAAGAATTTCATTTGAATATGCTTTAGCAAAAGATAATAATGATAACCTAGAAGATGCAAAAGCATTGGTGTATTTGCTAAAAGGAATGATTTGCCATGTAAATTTAATACCAATTAACAAAATAGAAAATGGCAAATTTGTAAAAAGTAGCAATAAAAATATTATAAAATTTCGTGACTATCTAAATGATCATGGAATTGTAGCAACCATTCGTAGAGAGCTTGGAAGCGACATTGATGCTGCATGTGGACAATTAAGAAGAAAAAACTTAAAAACATAACAAAGTAGTTAATAGCTGAATAAAGTATTATTTTAAATAGAGAAAAAATACACAAAAAATATAAAAATAGGAGGAAACTAAATGAGAGGTTTTGCTAAAACCGATGTTGGCAAAGCAAGAGAAATGAACCAAGATTATTATTATATATCTAAGCCAGAAGATAATTTACAAATTTATATTTTAGCAGATGGTATGGGGCGGATATAGTGGTGGAGAAGTAGCAAGTAGGCTTGCAATAGAATCTGCCAAGAACTATTTAGAAAATAATTTTAATCAAATAGAACATGAAAAAGAAGCAATTTTAAAATTAATAGATGATACCATAAAATATGCTAACATGGTAGTCCATGAAAAATCAAAAACATCAAGTGATTTAAAAGAAATGGGTACTACTTTAGATATTTGTTTCATATATAATAATAAAGTATATATAGGACATGTTGGAGACAGTAGGATTTATCGTATTAGAGGAGATGTAATACGAAAGCTTACTAAAGACCACAGTTATGTACAACAATTAGTGGAAGATGGAAAAATCACAAGAGAAGAAGCAAATCATCATCCTAAAAAGAATATGCTTTTAAAAGCTTTAGGGTGTACTGCGGATGTGGAACCAGACCTTAGAGCTAGAAATTTAGAAAAGCAAGACATTTTATTGATGTGCTCAGATGGCTTAACCAATATGGTAGAAGAAGAAGCTATTTGCCAAGTAGTAAAGGAAAATGCACAAACAGCACCAGAAAAATTGGTAGAACTTGCTAATAAAGCTGGTGGTTATGATAATATTACAGTTATTACAATATTATAAGGGGAAGTTTGAAAACATGTTTTCAAACAAGGCAAAAGCCTAAAGAAAGGAAAGAAAACTATGAATTTAGTAGGAAGAGTAATTGGAAATCGATATGAAATCCTAGAAAAAATTGGAGAAGGTGGAATGGCAACTGTATATAAAGCCAGATGTAACATTCTAAAAAGATATGTAGCAGTAAAAGTATTAAGAGATGAATTTACTACAGATGATGAGTTTATAAAAAGGTTTAACACAGAGGCACAATCAGCAGCCAGCCTTACACATCCTAATATTGTATCAATTTATGATGTAGGGCATGAAGAAAATGTTTACTATATTGTAATGGAGTTAGTACAAGGTAAAACATTAAAAGAAATTATTAATGAAGATGGTGTGCTTCCATGGAAATGGTCTATGAATATTGCTATTCAAGTAGCATCTGCATTAGAAATGGCCCATAAAAACAATATTGTGCATAGAGATATTAAGCCACATAACATTATTATTACAGAAGATGGTATTGCAAAAGTAACAGATTTTGGTATTGCAAAAGCAGTTTCCAATTCTACCATTACCGCTTTTGGAACAACAATTGGTTCTGTACATTATTTTTCACCAGAACATGCACGCGGTGGTTATACAGATGCAAAATCAGACATTTATTCTTTAGGGGTAGTTATGTATGAAATGCTAACAGGAAGAGTTCCATTTGATGCAGATACTCCAGTATCTATTGCTTTAAAACATATGCAAGAAAGACCAGTAGAACCAATTAAGCTAAATCCATCTATTCCATATGCAGTAAATAAAATTATTATGAAAGCAATGGAAAAAGAAATTAGTTTACGCTATCAAAATGCAACAGAAATGTTAAAAGATTTAAGCTTAGCACTAAAAGACCCAGAAGGTAGTTTTGTAACTAATAATGCACAAAACATGCAATATACACAAAGAATACCAAGCCTAGGGGAAGAAATAGAAAAAGAGAATAGAGAGGAAAAGAATAAAAAAGGAAAATTAGCAACCTATTTTGCAAAACATCCAACAGCTAAAAAGGTTTGGATTAGTGTTTTAGTATTATTCCTTATTATTGTTATTCCAGTTGCAGGTTTCTTTGGTACACAAGCACTTTTAAGTGCAGGTCAACCTAAAAATATAGAATTACCAAACTTTGTAGGAAAAGAATTGCAAGAAGTAAAAGAAGAGGCAAACAGACAGAAATTAACTCTAGAAGTAGCAGAAAGCTACAGTGAAGAAGTAGAAGAAGGTAAAATTATTTCACAAGAGCCACCATTTATTGAAGGATACCAAGTAAAAGAAAATTCTATTGTAAAAGTAGTTGTTAGTAAAGGGATAGAAATGGTAACGATGAAAAAAGTAGTAGGAATGACTTATGAAGAAGCAGAAACAATCATAAAAGATGAGCTAAAATTAGAAATTGAAAAAATAGAAGAAACCAGTAAAACTGTAGAAGAAGGAGTTATTATCAAACAAACACCAGAAGAAGGTTATGAACTAAAAGCTGGTGAAACTGTTAAAATATATGTAAGTAAAGGAACAGGTATTAAGCAAGTAGCAGTACCACATGTGATAGGCGAGTCTGAAGCAGATGCTAAAAAGAAATTAGCAGACTTAAATGTAACTGTAGTTTATGAAGAAGATACTACAAAAGTAGACGGAAAAGTATTAAAACAAAGTATAGATGCAGGAACCACTGTAGATGAAAAAACTAAAATTACTATTACAGTAAATAAGATAGAAGCAATCAAAACAGGAAGTATTAAATTAAATTTAAAATCAGTACTGGGAGAAAAAGCTGTTATTGAGAAAGACCCAGAAACAGGATTAGAAGTAAATCCAACTGTTAACTTAAGAATAGAAGTAAATGGAGATACTGTTTATAAGGATACCCCAAGAAAAGATACAACAAATGTTACAGCAACAGCTTCTGGAAAAGGAACTGTAACTGTTAAAATATTTGCAGATGATGTAAAAATTAAAGAAACACAATTTGACTTAACTGTAGAAGAACCAGTACTTACCATAGACTAAAACATTTAACAAAAATTGTTTGAAAGATAGCAAGTAGTATTATACTTTTCTTTGCTTATCC
>CAMSEM010000072.1 GCA_947057505.1 uncultured Clostridium sp.
GCTATTGAGTTCTGCTATATCTGATAAAGCGTGTTGGGTAAAATTCTTTTTGAGAAAATAATTTCAAATTCTTCTTACGGAACAGCTTAATTAGATATCCACATATAATTGTGAATTACTTGTTAATAAGTTGTTGATAATTAATTTTCCACATCTAAAAATGGAAACTGTAAATAACTTTTTTATTTATCCACAAAGTTATCAACAAAAAAATTGCTAGGGATATAAAGGTTTGAATATGTTTTCCACACAATCCACAATACCTACTATTACTACTACTATAATTATTATTTATTATATATATAAAGGAGAGAAACCAAAATGAAAATTGTTTGTGAAAAGGATAAAATCCTTAAAGCTATTAATTCCGTAACAAAAGCTGTTGCTAGCAAAACAACAATGCCTGTATTAGAAGGAATATTAATTCAAACAAATGATAAAGAAATAAAATTTACAACCTATGATTTAGAAATAGGAATAGAATATATCATGGAAAGTGAAGTAATAGAACAAGGAGCTACAGTAGTAAATGCTATTATGTTTAGTGAAATTATTAGAAAACTTCCAGATGCAGAAATTAATATTACGATTAATGAAAATAATTTATTAGTAATTGAATGTGAAGGTTCTTTATATAAATTAGCAACTATGAATCCTGATGAATTTCCAGAATTACCTAAAATAGATATTGAAAATTCTATAGAAATAGAACAAAATGCTTTAAAAGATATGGTTAGAAAAACTATTTTTGCTGTTAGTACAGAAGAAAATAGACCTATTTTTACAGGATGCTTATTTGAAATAAAAAATAATAAATTAAACGTAGTAGCTGTAGATGGTTTCCGTTTAGGTTGGAAAAGTAAATTTTTACAATCACAAGTAAATGATTTTTCAGCAGTTATTCCTGGTAGAACATTAAATGAAATTAATAAAATATTAACAGATTCTTTTGATACTATTAAGATAGGGGTATCTAAAAACCAAGCTTTATTTGAAATGGAAAATTGCAAAATTGTAACAAGGCTTTTAGATGGAGAATTTTTAAATTATGCAAGTGTTATTCCTGAAAATTGGGAAACTAGAATTAGAGTAGATAAAAGCTTAATTCAAAATTGTTTTGAAAGAGTTAGCTTAATTTCTGCTTCTAGTATAGAAAAAGAAAAAAAATATCCTGTAAAGGTAAATGTAGAGATAGGAAAAGTTACAATATCTTGTACCAACCAAACAGGAGATGCAAAAGAAGAAATGTTTATTGAAACAGAAGGTCAAAATTTAGAAGCAGGATTTAATCCAAAATATTTCTTAGATGCTCTTCGTGCAATAGATGACCCAGAAGTATTTATTGATTTTGGTTCAAGTATTTCACCATGTATTATTAGACCAACAGAAGAAAATGGGGATTATATTTATATGGTACTTCCTATTAGAATGAAAGAGTAAGATGTGGATGATAAATTATTTGAAATGATGAGAAAAGAAAGTATTTATCAAAACTATGATAGAACTGACCTTGGATGTTATTATGCAATTATAACTTCTTTTATTTTAGTATTTGCCATTGGAATATTTAGATGGAAAAATATTTGTAGCAAAAATACAAGACTAAAAAATCTAAAAATAATTATATTTATCATTATTTATGCTATTTCAATTTTTATATTAATAACAGTAGGAATATCTTTAATGCAACCAATAAATATAAATGAACGATTTAAGGCAAGACATTTAGCTGGTGCAGTTGAAGTAGGAGTATTAGGGTTAATTGGACTTGAATTTTTAATCAATTCATTTATAAGTGGAATAGTAGAATAATTAGAAATTAAGGAAAAAGCAAAATGTATATCAATAAAATTACTCTTAATAATTTTAGAAATTATGAAAGTCAAGAAATAGAATTAAATAAAAATATTAACATTTTTTATGGAGATAATGCACAAGGAAAAACTAATATTTTAGAAGCAATATTCTTTTGTGGTTTTGGTAAATCATTTAGGACAAGCAAAGAAAAAGAATTAATTTGTTTAGAACAAGAAAATTTGCAAGTAGAAGTTTCTTACCAAAAAAGTGATAGAAGTGGAAAAATAAAAATAGGTTTAGCAAATAAAAAACAAATAGAAGTAAATGGAGTAAAAATAAAAAAATTAAGTGAATTATTAGGAAATTTAAATTTAGTTATTTTTACGCCAGATGATATTCAAATATTGAAAAATGGTCCAGCAGAAAGAAGAAGATTTTTAGATATGATGATTGGTCAATTAAGACCAAATTATGTGCATAATTTGAATAATTATTTAAAAACATTAGAACAAAGAAATAATTATTTAAGACAAATAAAAGAGGAAAATAAGCCAGAAGAAATGCTTGAAATATGGGATGAAAAATTGGCAGATTATGCTCAAATTATTTGCAAATATAGAATAGAATTTATGCAAAAATTAAAAGAAAAAATAAAAGAAATTCATTCACAAATTGCAAAAGAACAATTAACAATAGAATATATAACAGAGTGTGATACAAAAGAAAAATATTTAACATTATTAAAACAAAGAAGAAAGTTAGATATTATCAAAGGCTATACTACAAAGGGAATTCATAGAGATGATTTTAAAGTTTTTATTAATGAAAAAGAAATTGGAATATATGGCTCACAAGGGCAACAGAGGTCAGCTATTCTTTCTTTAAAATTAGCAGAGTTATATGTAATTTATGATGAAATAGGGGAATATCCAATTTTATTATTAGATGATTTTATGTCAGAACTTGATGAGAAAAGAAGAAAAAAATTCTTAGAAAATATTAAGAAGACACAAGTTATTATTACTTGTACTGATAAGATAAAACTTGAAAATTTAAAAAATGGAGAACAATATGTAACATATGAAGTAAAGAAAGGAAAAGTAATAAAAAATGAATGATTCTTTTTTATGAAAAAAGAAAGAATAGTAGCAGAAAAAATTTTAGAAGAATTTCAAAAGCCTAAGATTATTGATGGAATAAAAAATGATATTACTATGAGAATAGTAATAGATTTCGATATAATTTTATTAATAAAAATATTAATTGGAATGATAATAATTATAGGAACAGAATTTGGATTATAGATGCTAGTAGAAAAAAGCTTATATATTAATAATATTTATTTTGCCATTAATGATTACTTTAGTAATTGCCTTAATTTATAAATATAAAACTTTACATATGTATATTTTTTATCCTTGTGATGGATATATATAAATAGATGATTATATGAAAATATATAACTTTTATTATAAAAGAGATAATGTTATGATTAATATTAAACAACATCATGAAAAGTGGATAAACAAAGATTATTATTATGAACTTGAGTTTATAAATAATGGAAGAAAATACGCAATAAATTTAAAACATACAAAAGAAGATGAAATAGGAAAGTTTATAGATAATTTAATTTTTGAAGAAAAATATTAAAAAAATTTGCAAAAAGAAGCTACTTAGTGATAAGATAATAACAAAGCAAAAGAATTTGGAGGTTAAAAGCAAAAATGGAAAAATTTGAACATGAATATAGTGCAGATCAAATTCAAGTATTAGAAGGTCTAGAAGCCGTAAGAAAAAGACCTGGTATGTATATAGGAAGTGTATCTGTTAGAGGACTACACCACTTAGTATATGAAATTGTAGATAACTGTGTAGATGAAGCTTTAGCAGGATATTGTACAGAAATTAATGTAGAAATTCAGCCAGGAAATATTATAAGTGTACAAGATAATCGGTAGAGGAATACCAGTTGATATTCACCCAAAAACAAAAATTTCTGCTGCAGAAACAGTATATACCAAGTTACACGCAGGTGGAAAATTTGGTGGAGATAGTGGATATAAAGTATCTGGTGGTCTACATGGTGTTGGTGCATCTGTTGTAAATGCATTATCTACTTGGACAGAAGTAACCATTCAAAGAGATGGCGGAGTATATCAAATGAAGTTTGAAAAAGGAAAAACAGTAGAGCCATTAAAAAGAATAGGTGATTCTAAAAAAACAGGAACAAAAGTTAGATTTTTAGCAGATGATACTATTTTTGAAACTTTAGTATATGAATATGAAACACTAGAAACTAGATTTAGAGAGATTGCATTTTTAACAAAAGGTTTAAAAATAAATATTCAAGATATAAGAGATCCAGAAAATATTAAAAAAGCAGAATTCCATTTTGAAGGTGGATTGAGTTCTTTTGTAGAATTTTTAAGCAAAAATAAAGAAAAAATTCATGCAAAACCAATTTATATAGAAAAAGATGGGGAAGTACCTGTTGAAATTGCATTCCAATATACAACAGCTTACTCAGAAAATATTTATACTTTTGTTAATAATATTAATACGATAGAAGGTGGAACACACTTAGAAGGCTTTAAAAGAGGTCTTACAAAAGCATTTAATGATTATGCAAGAAGCCATAATTTATTAAAAGAAAAAGATCCAAACTTATTAGGGGAAGATATTCGTGAGGGAATTACAGCAGTAGTTTCTGTTAAAGTAAAAGAGCCTCAATTTGAAGGACAAACAAAAACTAAATTAGGTAACAGCAATGTAACAGGTATTGTATCTGGAATGGTCAATGAAGCATTATCTAATTTCTTGGAAGAAAATCCATCTGTTGGAAAAGCAATACTTGAAAAATGTATTAGTGCATCTCGTGCAAGAGAAGCTGCAAGAAAAGCAAGAGAATTAGTTAGAAGAAAAAGTGCACTAGAAACCTCTACACTTCCTGGAAAATTAGCAGATTGTAGTAGTAAAAATCCAGAAGAATGTGAAGTATACATCGTAGAAGGAGACTCTGCAGGCGGTAGTGCAAAACAAGGAAGAGATAGAAGATTTCAAGCAATTTTGCCTCTTTGGGGAAAAATGCTAAATGTAGAAAAATCAAGAGCAGATAAAATTTACAACAATGATAAATTGCAACCAGTTATATTAGCAGTTGGAGCAGGAATTGGAAATGATTTTGACGTTAGCAAAATTCGTTATGGAAAAGTTATTATCATGGCTGATGCCGATGTTGATGGTGCACACATTAGAACACTATTATTAACTTTCTTCTTTAGATATATGAGACCACTTGTAGAAAATGGAAATGTATATTTAGCACAACCACCATTATATAAATTATCAAAAAGAGGAATGGAAGATATTTACTGTTATACAGATGAAGACTTAGATAAAGCATTTAAAACATTAGCTGAAAAAGGAATTTCAAGAGATCAAATTGGAATACAAAGATACAAAGGTTTAGGAGAAATGAACCCAGAACAATTATGGGAAACAACAATGGACCCAGAAAGAAGAATATTAGTTAAAGTAACAATGGAAGATGCAATTAAAGCAGATGAAATATTTACTTTATTAATGGGAGATGAAATTGAACCTAGAAGAAAATTTATTGAAGAAAATGCAAAATATGTTAAGAACTTAGATGTTTAAAAATGATAAGATAAGTAGCTTCGTTATATATAGTGAAGCTACTAAAATATTTAAAATAGTAAAATTTAAAAAAGTATTCATCATTATTTTTTCCATTTCCAAGAATATAACTAATTGTATTAATTTTCTTCTCACGAAAAATATGCTAACAATTAGTAATATCCTAGGCGCTCGAAAAATCGCACCATTGCAAAATAATGATGAATACTTTTTCATTATAACAAAGGAAATATTTTAATAGCCTAGTAAAGGAGAAATTCCTTTACTAGGCTATTAATCGATAAAGCTAATATTAATCTTAAGTTCAAACCAATATACCTAATTACTAACCTAATATATATTACTATATAAATAAGCTATTCACCAAATATATTCATTAGTCACTTCGACTACAAATGCACTCATAATAACTATATTCATCCTAAAATAGGACTAATAATAACCACTAAAAAAATACAAGAATAATCTTAACTTCGAATATATTACCTATATTTTCAACCATATATTACTATTCTACTTTTATTAAAATAACGAAAGCAAAAAAATATAGCTTAAATACAAATGATATACTCTCATCTCCGACTTATAATCACCTAAAGTTCTTTTAAGCAATCATAAATCTTTGCTCGAATTTAATAAAACCTAAAAGAAGACCCCATTAAATTCTTAGTTCAACTAATATTAACCTTATATTTATATTATGTCACATAAAAAGAAAATTATACAAAAATTAAAAAAATAAAATAATTTTTTGTTATCATGATTTAGTAAGTTTTTGTTTTAATATATTATATTTTTATACATAAACTTACTAAATCATG
>CAMSEM010000073.1 GCA_947057505.1 uncultured Clostridium sp.
TCCCGCCCCCTTGTTTCGGACGTGTTAAAGCTGTCTATCGTTTCTTTTCCTAAATGATATTTTTTATTCTTAATGCTATGTAACAAATTAACAATATTATTTTCTAAATTTAATTCAAAACTAATTACTTCGTTTTTATAGGTTTTATGAAGCCTTGCTCTATTATGAGCCTGCATTAACTTTTCAAAAGTTAAATTTTTATAAAAACAATTCTTTATTTTTTTAGGCATGATGAAATCCACGCTCCTAACATATTACAAATATTGGTTATTAAATTACTCCAAGTTTGATAGTTTTGCATAGTTATATATTTGTACTTATAGGATAATCTAACTTGGACTTTAAAAAGACAAAGTGTTACATCTAATTCATTTAAATATTTTAACTTTTCGTGTTTGTTAAAAGATTTAATAGCATACATTAATAGCCTAAAACCAGAATATAAACTATTTTTAATTTCTTTTACCAATGCAAAATTTTCAGCTTTAGGATATTTTTTTAGTATATCATTAGTATAATAAATAAGTTCCATATATTTTTGATAAATAACTAAATTAGATTTATTAGTAATTGTTTTAGTTTCTTCCATTTTTACACCCTCTTACATAATAGATTTAGCATAAATCTTAATTTCTTCAATAAAATCATAAGCCTCTTTAATAGAAAGAGTATTGGTATCAATAGCAGATATTTTATGTAATAAATTTTCTATTTTTTCATCGATACAAGAATGAACAGGCTTGATAGAAGCATTATCTATAATCTTAAAGTGATAAGAGCTCTTTGCTAAAAGACTTTTGTATTTTTCTAATGAATTTTGTGGAAAACCACACTTTACCACATCTTGTGCAAAGTAAGAAATTTTTAAATTTAAGAGATTAGATGCAATTTTAGCATCACCATCTAAAAAAATAAAAAAGATTCCAGATTTAAATAAATATAATGTATTGTTAGCATCTATCTCGTGTGATTTTAAAAATAAATAATGATCATATAACTTACTCATATGTTTCTCCCTATATCTAAGGTAATTTTAAACCTTAAAAACTTATCTCTTGTATTGTTAATTAGTAACAATTTAAATTTTTTTGTATTTTTGTAATTAAATATCCCTATTTTCAAATAATAAGTTTTTTAAATCATTAAATCCAAATTTATAAAAACTTCTACTAGTACAAGAAATATAATTAAATAACAATTCTTCTATTCTAATATGAGAGTATAGTATTCTATTTCGTAAATCTTCATTAGATATATTAGATACTAAATCATGATAACTTTGAAAAAGTTGAAGATATTTTTTATTATTTTTGTACATAATATCATTAGAATGAGTAGAATACAAAGAATTTAAAAGCTCGTCATTAGAGATACGTTTCAAGTAAATAACCTCCTTTAGTTTTTTTACATTATAAACCAAAAAAATAAAAAATCAACTATACGTTGTTGGAAAATTCAATAGTAAAAGGTGATTAATAAAAATATTCCGATATTGTATAATCTAGGAAAGGTGGTGGTAAGATGTCTAGCTTTGAAAAATTTGATAAAAAAGAAAAAGTAATTCCTAGAACTATTGAGATAGAAGATGATTTTTATTTGATTTTAGAAAAATTATCAAAAGAAATATATGATGCCTCAATTAATAAATTAGTTAATGCAGCAATTGAAAATTTAATAAAACAAGAAAACATACAAACCTATAAAAGAGGAGATAAAATAAGATTGACCAGAACTTTCTTACTAAGAGAGAGTGTGTTAAAAGGACTATATGAATTAAAAAAGAAATATGGACTTCCCATATATTTATTAGTAAATATTGCAATAAGAAATGCATTAATAGAAGAAGAACTAATAGAAAAATAGAAATAAGAACTTATAGAAAATGTATAAGAATAATTTTAAGTAGAATCTATATGACCTAGACTTAACTTAAGATTATAATTTTACAATATCTATAGAGTTCTTTTTTATTTTTGGCAAAATGCTCATAGATTAATATTTTTTATGTGGATAAATGATAAAAATAAAAAAAGAAAAAATATTGAACCAATATATACTAAAATGTATAAAATATAGAAATAGGTTTATAGGTAAAACCAAGTAAAAAACCTAAATATAGGATACAAGGAAGGAAACTATGTTAAAAACAATTGGAAACACGCCACTGATTAAAATAAAATACAGCTATGATAATAAAATAAACTACATATATGCAAAACTAGAAAGCTATAATTTAACTGGTAGTATTAAAGATAGAACTGCCTATTATATCATTACAAAAGCTAAACAAAGAGGAAATTTAAAACCAAATATGCCAATAATAGAGGCAACAAGTGGAAATACAGGTATTTCACTTGCTGCATTAGGAAGGTACTTTCATCATTCAGTCTACATTTTTATGCCAGATTGGGTAAGTAAAGAAAGAATGAAAATCATACAAAGCTATGGGGCAAAAGTACAAACCTTTTCACATAGTCAGGGAGGATTTAAAAAATGTATACAAGAAGCTAAAAATCTTGCTAAAAAAACAGGAGGATTTTTAGCAAATCAATTTGCTAATCAAGACAATTTATTAGCACAATATGAAACAACAGGAGAAGAAATTTTAAATCAAGTACCAGAAGAAATAGGTGGTTTTATATCAGGAGTAGGAACAGGTGGAACTTTAATGGGAATAGGTAAAAAGCTAAGAAAAAGATATCCAAACCTAATGATTACTGCAATCGAACCAGATAGTATGCCACTCATTTCACAAAATAAAATCATAAAACCTCATAAAATAGAAGGCATAGGGGACGACTTTGTACCCTCTTTAATAGATAAAAATGTGATAGATAAAGTAATTTTAGTAAATGATGATGACTGTATTAATATGGCAAGAAAATTAGCAATAGAGTTAGGTCTGGGTGTTGGAATTTCATCAGGTGCGAACTTTTTAGGAAGTGCTATTTTACAAACGAAAATAAAAAATCCAGTAGTAACTGTATTTGCAGATGACAATAAAAAATATTTAAGCACAGATTTGGGAAAACCACTAATCTTAGAAAAAAACTATATTTCTAATCAAATTAAACTATTAGAGTATGAAGTAATTTAAAAAAATAATAACATAACTAAGCTCTTTTCAATAAAATATAATAATTTAAATTGAAAGGAGTTTTTTTATGTATAAAAAAAAGTGGATAAAAGCTATATTTACACTTTTGGTATGCTTTGTTTTTACAATATACATATTGCCAATACCAGTATTTGCTTTTGGACCATCAGACAGTAAGCTATATGAAGGAATTGATGTTAGTGTTTATCAAGGGAATATAGATTTTAAAAAAGTAAAAGAAGCAGGAATTGAAGTAGTGTATATACGTTCTAGCCAAGGTTTTAGCTATATAGATTCTTATTTTGAAAGAAACTACCAAAAAGCCAAAGAAAATGGACTAAAAATAGGATTTTATCATTATGTAACAGCAAGAAGCAATGAAGAAGCCAAAAGGCAAGCACAATTTTTTGTATCCCTTATATCAGGAAAATCTGTAGACTGTAGATTGGCGATGGACTTTGAAACTTTTGGAGAATTAAGCAAACGCCAAATTAATGAAATTGGTTTGACTTTTATGAAAACAGTAGAAGAACTAAGCAAAAAACAAGTGATTTTATATAGTAATGCCTATACAGCAAGAAACACATGGGAAGGTGAAGTAACAAACTATCCTCTATGGATTGCAGAATATGGAGTAAGCAGACCAGAAGATGCCATAAATTGGAAATCTTGGGCAGGTTGGCAATATACAGATGAAGGAAGGGTAAATGGAATAAGTGGATATGTAGATAGAGATAAATTTACAAAAGATGTTTTTTTAGAAGATGGATCTGAAATACCAGATGTAGAAAAACCAGAAGAAAATGAAAACAGTTCTGGAACAACAACTATTACAATAAAAAAAGGAGATACCTTATCAGAACTTGCTATAAAATACAATACTACTGTAGCAGAATTAGTAAGGTTAAATAATATTAAAAATCCTAATTTAATTTATGCAGGAGCAACACTTATTATTCCAGGAAAAGAAAATGGAGCAAATGATACACAAATTTATACTGTAAAAAAAGGAGATACTTTATCTAAAATTGCTCAAATGTTTCATACAAGTGTACAAACGATTGCAAAAGATAACAATATAAGTAATATTCATAAAATTTATCCAGGTCAAAAATTAAAAATAAATAGTAATTGTAATTATGATTGTGGTCATACTATCTATACTGTAAAAAGAGGAGATACCCTATGGTCAATTGCAAGAAGATACCATACTAGTATTGCCAATATTGTAAGATTAAATAGAATTAAAAATCCAAACTTAATTTATCCAGGTCAAATGTTTAGATTATAAGAATAGAGGTAAGTTTATTGAATGGTTGTGAATTAGTCAATTTTATATCTATAGTATCATGTGCTATTGCAAAAGAGAAAACAACAGAAGAACTAAGTATTTTGGCCGCTATTTTTACACAGCTAGGAGATAGTTTAGCTACAATTGCAATTACAAGAAAATAAAGGATACTAAAAGTAGTAAAATAAAAACTATTATTCTAGAATATAAACATAGTTTTTCAAAATTGTTAGAAATAAGGAAGGCGGTGAAATAAATGGGGAAAGAAATAAAAGTAATATTTAAAGCACATAATTATCTACCTTAACATAAAATATACTATGATAAATTTAAAACATCAGGAGGTACTTATGAAAAAAGTATTAGAACTAAAAAATGTAAGTAAAAAGTACCAAGCTAAAAATGGAGAAATTGAAGCCTTACAAGACATTAACTTTCATGTGAATGAAGGAGAGTTTGTAAGCATTATTGGACCAAGTGGATGTGGAAAATCTACATTACTTTCCATTATTGCTGGGCTAGAAGAAAAAACATCTGGAACAATTAAAATAGATGGTGGGCTTGGATACATGCTACAAAAAGATAGCTTGTTAGAATGGAGAAACATTTATGACAATGTGATATTTGGATTAGAAATTGGTCATCAAAAAACAAAAGAAAACGAACAATATGTAATAGAACTTTTAAAAAAATATGGGCTTTATGAATTCAAAGACAAATATCCAAATCAACTTTCGGGAGGGATGAGGCAAAGAGCAGCATTAATCAGAACACTTGCCATAAGCCCTAAAATTTTGCTGTTAGACGAGGCCTTTTCAGCACTAGACTATCAAACAAGAATTATGGTTACTAACGATATTTTTCAAATATTAAAAAATGAAAACATTACAGCACTAATTGTAACACATGATATTTCAGAAGCAATTAGTATGTCTGATAGAGTAGTAGTTCTTACTAAAAGACCTGCAACTGTAAAAACGATACACAAGATTGAGTTTGAAATAGAAAATAGGAATCCAATTAATTGCAGAGAAAGCCAGAAATTCAGCAAATACTTTGACACCATATGGAAGGAGCTGGATGTACATGTATGAAAAAAACATATCTGAAGATAGAAAAAGATACTTAAGAAAAATAAGAATAAACAAGATATCTGTTATTGGGGCTCAATTAGCTATTCTTCTCATCTTCATTATAGGATGGGAAATACTAGCAAACAAAGGAATTATAGACAGTTTTATTACTAGTCAGCCCTCTAGAATCTTCCAGACCTTTTTAAATTTATCAACAAACCGGATTAATGCAGCATCTTGGCGTTACACTAACAGAAACCATAATAGGTTTTGTAGCTGGTGTATTTTTAGGTGTAATCATTGCCATCTTATTATGGTGGTCTAACTTTTTGGCAAAAGTATCAGAACCATTTTTAGTAGTACTAAACAGTCTGCCTAAAGTAGCACTTCGGACCTGTTATTATTATTTGGGTAGGAGCTGGCAAGGGAGGTCGATTTCTTCAGTATCGGGACGAATGACCTGACACAGTACACATTGGCGATTGACAGACAGAATTCGTCACTGGACTTGTTTTATGACGCGCACCATCCGGCGGTGCTCAGGATGATTGCCATGGTGGTGGAAAACGCCCACAAGGCGGGAATCTGGGCGGGAATCTGCGGGGAACTCGGCGCGGACGGGAGTCTGACGAAGGAATTTCTGGCAATGGGCGTGGATATCACGAAGAACCATATCACTCTGGTATTGACGAATCTGATCGGTGAAAT
>CAMSEM010000074.1 GCA_947057505.1 uncultured Clostridium sp.
CACTTGGTACAAATTTAGCATTTAAACCTTTATGCTTATTGGTTTTTGCATAAGCAATTAATGCAAGTATAGCAATGATAACAATTATCATAACAGAAAATGCTAGGTGCGTTGGTGAATTGGTTACATTTTCAATAAAGTTTAATCCTATATCTGTTATTTTATCAAAGAACAAAAAGTATGCTACTATTAAAGCATTAATTGTTGTAATTACTACACCACCTGCTGCTACATCTTTTGCAATTTTTGCTTTTGGATGATATACATCTACATATAAATCCACTACTGTTTCAATAGCTGTATTTACCATTTCTGCAAATAAAATTAAAACAATGGTAAATAAAAAGCATAAAAATTCTGCACGATTTAAATTAAAGAAAAGACTTACAATTACTACAATTACAGCAATAATTAATTGCTTTTTGATATTACTTTGGGTAGTAGTTGCATAAATAATTCCATTAAATGCATTTTTCCAAGCATCTATAAAACCACTATTTTTTAGTTTTTCTTCTTGCTTTTTTTCTTTTGCATTTTCTTGTTTGTTACTACTTTTTTTAGTTTCTCCTTTTTTGAATTGTTCTTTTTCCATACATACCCCTTTTAATATTAGACATCTTCCCTTGTGATGTTTAATTTTGATAAAACATTTTCTTCTTTCTTTCTCATTTGTATTTTTTCTTCTTCTTGCATATGATCATACCCTCTTAAATGATAGAATCCATGTACCAGCATATAAGCAAGTTCTCTTTCAAAACTATGTCCATATTCTTTTGCTTGTTCTTCAACTCTTGCAATAGAAATGATAATATCTCCTAAAATGTCTTGTCCTATATTAGTAAAAGAATTGTTTTCAACTATTTCATCTAGTTCCTGCTTTTCAAACATTGGAAAAGATAGTACATCTGTTGGTTTATCTATATTGCGATATTGCTTATTTAGTTTTTGAATATTATCTGGAGTTGTTAAAGTAATACATATATAGAAAGAGGTAGGATTCATACATTCTACCTCAAAACACTTATGCAGTACTTTTTCAATTAAATTTTTCCACTCTTCTTTTTTTTCTACTTTTTCCCATATTACTTCTGCTATATTCATATTTTGCTTCCTTGCTTATTTAGATTTTTTAATATATTTACCAGTTGAAATACCATAATTACGTATGTTTCTCATTGCACCTAGTTCTACTAGTTTATTACAATAGAATTGTATAATTTTATAATATTTATTTTCTTGTTTACGTAGTTTTTTTAGGTCATTTTTGATAAATAGAATTTGCTTTTCTCTAGAATAATCTATGTAGTTAGTATCTTTTATTTGATTAATTTCTTGGTACTCTTTCCAGAACTTTTTATATTCTTCTCTTTCTGCTTGTTTTTCCCAATAAATTTTAGTAGATAATAGTTTTAAATTATATTCTTCTATTAAAGTAATTAATAAAGAATATGCTTTTTCTTGTTTACGCATTACTTTTGTATCTACAATTAGACTTCTAGTATCTTGTAATAATTTTCCATAACATTGTTCTGCTACAATTAAGGGTAAGCTGTGCGTAAATAATTTTCTACTAAGACCTAATAAAATCATATTTTTTTCGATATTATCGTTTTGGTCTAATTTACCCACTTCAAATCTTTCAAAGTTTTGGTATTCTTCTAATATTTCTTTATATACCTTGCTTTCTGGCTCTTGTTTCATTTTTAGTGGTAAAATATCTTCTATATATTCTTCTAGAGTACTAAAAATTTTATGATATATTTCATCTTTGGTAGCAGGTAATAAATTATCTGCAAGTTTAATTGAATAGTGCTTTAATAAGCCTTTGTATAGGTTTTCCATTTGTGCAGTATATAATATTTTGTATTTTTCAAATATTTGCTTTTTATTTATATTTTCTACTGTTTCGTAGTCTAAATTTAATAAATACATTTGCTTTTTATATTTATACTCTAAATATTGTGTTTCTTTTAAATGTACAATATTATAATATTGTGATAATGCATTTCTTTCGAAGTCATTTGCAGTATCATTTTTTACTTTTTTATAAATAGAGTCAATAATATATTTATCAATAGATTCTAAATAAAGAGCATAAACATCTTCAAATTTTTTTGCTATTTGCTCTTGTTTTGTTTGGTCTGCTATTGTTTCACTTTCTTTGTATGCTTCATATGCTTTTATTGCGTTATTTCTTTTCATTGAAATTAACATTCCATTAAACCCTATTCTTGTTGGGATTAATAGTTTGGTAATTGTATTGGTAATTTTCGTAAAAAACGTTTTCTCTTGGTATACTCTTAAACTTCTTTCTTCCATAACTATGCTTCCTTTCAAAATACAATTTTTTCTTTTGTCGTAATATTTTCTAGTACTTCATAAATTAATTCGACCTCTATTCCATTTTGTGTTTGCTGGGTATGAACTTTTTGGTCTAAAATTGCTTCTTTTTTTTCTATTTGTTCTTCTAATTTTTGTTTTGCTTGTTCTATCCCTATGTTTTTAGCTTCTTCCATATTATATAATATTTCTTGCTCTTTATATTCTTCATAGGTTGTTTTATATATTTCAATTGGTAAATAAAAATTAGAAAATAGCTTTAATTTTTTATTCGTTTCTATTGTATCATACTTTTCAAATTTTGAAAGCTTTTTCGATAAATTTATTTCAAAATTATTTATCTTTACGGAATATTTATTTTCGGCAGCCCCAGTTTTTTCTTTTTTCACTTGCTGAAAGGGTACTTCTATTTTCTCAGAATACCATACTTTTGCTTGTACTTCGCCATTTGCATGTACATACCTAGTTCCTGTATATTTTCCTTCTAGCCATCCTCCTACTAATATACTTCCCTTTGTAACAATGTCTCCTTCTTTTACTAGGGCTGTACCATTTTGCGCCGCTATTTTTACAATCATTGCGTCTTTTGTTGCAATTATATTACAATATTCTTCTTCTGGAACTATTTCTGGTTTTTGGTCTGCTTCTACAATTTTTACAGTTGCATTTGTTCCATTTATTTCAATTCCTACCCAAGCAATATCTTCTCTTTCTAATCTTATTTTTTGTATAATTGGCTTTGTTTTTATTCCAATTTTGCAAGTTCCTATTTTAAAATTATTTTGTTCTAAAATTTGTTTTATTTCTTCTTTAGCTATTTTATCTGTTCCTGTAATTTCTATATTCCAAATAAAATTTGATAATGCTATGGTAGTAATTATAATAAGAAGAAAAAATACCACAAATACTTTTCTTTTTTGATACTTATGCATGATAAAAGGAAGTCCTTTTTTCTTTTGTATTTTTACTTTACATTTTGTTTTTTTGGCTATTGGTTTTAATTTTTTAAAGTCATGTAAACCTACATTGATAATAATTCTTGTAGAGTGTGTTCTTTTTAAATTCCATAGAAATATTTTGTTATTGTTGCATAGGTTTATAAATCGTTCTATGAAATATCCTTCTATTTCAATGGTTACATAGCCTAATATTGCGTTTAGTAAGATTTTAAAGTACAAGTTTTTACCTCCTTATATATTTTATATTTGTTATAATTGCTATTAATCTGTAATACTTTCAAAATCAATCCCCTCTATTTTTCCTGTAATTAGTAAATCGTCTGTTGTCATTTCTTGCAAGCTTAGTTCATACCCATTAATATTTAAAATTCCTACATAGGTACTAATGCGAATATAAAAATCTTGATATTCTAATATTGCTTTATAGTTTTCTACTAAAATTCTTTCAAAGCCAATTACTGTTAATTTTGGTATATTTGTAGAAACTTCTTGTGGAATTTCCAATAATTTATTTATTTTACTTGGCACTTTATTCTTATTTTTTCTACTTCGCATTTTTATTTCTCCTTACTTTATAGTTTTATAGCTCTTTTGTGAATATATGCTGTATTATCTTTGAAATTGATCTAGACTTTTTATTTCATATCCCATAGCTTTTATTTCTTTAATGCATGCATCTAATATATTACTGTTATCTTTTGATGTTCCATGTAGTAGAATAATAGCTCCAGGATGAATATTATCTAGTACCTTTTTCTTACCATATTCTTCTCTTCCTTGTTTGTTTTCCTCCCAATCATCATAAGCTAAAGACCACATAACTGTTTTGTACCCTAAAGTATTGGTATAGTTAATGGTTCTTTCGCTAAATTCTCCTTTGGGTGGACGAATATATTTCATTTCATATCCAAATTTTTCATAAATTGCTGTATGTAAATCCATTACTTCTTTTTGAATTTGCTCATTATTTAGTTCTGGCATAGATTTATGGTTTACTGTATGATTTCCTACAATATGTCCGTTCTTCAATCATTTGTTTTACTAAGTCTGGCTGTGTATTTACATAGTGGGCAGTAATAAAAAATGTAGCTTTTACATCATTTTCTTTTAGAACTTCTAATATTTTTGGAGTATAACCTGCTTCATATCCTTCGTCAAATGTTAAATATACATACTTTTTTTCCTTGTTTCCCATTGCCATACCTTGATATTTATTAATAATTTCCTGGTTTTTGCTACCTAAATTTGGCTGAATGTGATCTTTTTCTCTTTTTATTCCCCAACCTATTTTTTGATTGCTCAAAGAAATATTACTACTTGCCTGTACTAATTTTTCTTGCTCATTTGATTGCATTACAACCAAAGAAAAAAGAAATATAAAGCTTAAGGTGCAAAAAATGCTTAATATTTTTATTTTTTTATCTCTCAATTTTCCATCTTCCCTTTCCTTCATTATCTCATTTAATATTATGAAAAAATTTTAATAATATAACAAAAATGATAAGTTTTTGCATGTTTTTATTTTATTTAAATTTATTAAATCGTATCCTACTTTTAACATTTTTTTCCTTTTCTTTTCTTTTTCACTGCAAAGCCTTGCGCCTTCTATCTATTAGAATTTTGGTTGTTCTACTTCTTTCGACATTTTAAAATATTTTTTTCAAATGCCTTGACAATGAAAATTATTTAGATTATATTTATAGGGATAATTGGAAATTTCTGGGTAATATTGTGAATTTTTGTCGATTTATTTATTATTAGTGAGATTTACTTTTTATTATTTTATATTTTTACGGAGGATTAAATTATGTTGAATTTTGCTTTATGTGATGATAATAGTAATGTACTCGCTAAATTAGAGAAAATGCTAGAATCTATTTTTATTAACAAAAACTTCGATGCTCAAGTAGTACTAAGTACTACAACACCTGAGGAGCTAATCAATTATATTAGGAAACATACTGTAAATGTTGTTTTCTTAGATATTGATTTAAAGTCTAAAGTTTCTGGAATAGACTTAGCTAATATGATTAGAAAAAGAGACAAAAACATGTATATTATTTTTACAACTGGTCATTTAGAATATGGTTTATTAGCATATAAGTGCAAAACTTTTGATTATCTGCCAAAACCAATTACTGTTGAAAGGTTAGAAGATACTCTAATTAGATTATTTGAAGATGTTACTGATACACAAGCTAATTTTGTTAGATTAGATAATAACAAAACAATCATTAAACAAGATGGTATTCAATATATTCAAAAAGATGGCATGAAAGTAATTTTTCATACTGATACAAGAGATTATGAAACCTATAGTTCTTTTAAGAAGATTTTGCCACAATTACCAAATCAATTTGTACAATGTCATAAATCTTATATTGTAAATACACAAAAGATAACTGATATTAATACAACAAATAGTACTATATATTTAAATCATAATGAAAATGTTAAATGTTATATTGGACCTAAATATAAAAATCAATTCATGGAGGTATTTAATGATGGAAATTATTCAAACAATTTGGACAGCACTTACGACGCCAAATGAGCTAGCAACAACAATTCTACTTTTTCCTATGTATTTTATTGATACTTTAGTAAATATGTTATTATTTACTACTATTTTAGATATTAAAGCTACTAAAAAATCAAAAATAATTTATGTATTTATTATGGGATTATGTGCTTTTATATCAAGAACTTTCATAACTAATCCTTTTTCTGCATTTTTAAATTGGATAGTTGGTATTATTTTAATTAAATTGAGTACCAATAGCTAAAACTCCAAATAAAGCATTTAGCATAAACAAAACT
>CAMSEM010000075.1 GCA_947057505.1 uncultured Clostridium sp.
CTAACTCTTTGGGCACATATGAGGTCTTACGAATTTACCTTTTCTAAGGGCTTTCGCTTTACAAGTGGAACAAGTGTAATGAAAGTTTTTGCAAACGGCTCCATTGTTTTGAAAAAGGATGGAAACATTTCTCGTATGAAAGCTAGCCATCCCACTACTTACGCAAAACTTTTGGATCTCCTTTCTAAGCGCTGATATTTCAGTTATTAGTTTAAGGCTTTGGATTTTATCCTTAGCCTTATTTTTATGCTTTTTCTTTTTTTATATAAAAAGTGTCTCCAATATTGATAAATTTATGCATAATGCTTAGCTTTATTACTACAAGTTATTGATATAATTTCAATAACATAGTACTTATTGTCTATAAATTTATAGCATACCTGCTTGCTAATAATCTTTTTAAAAATAATTTTTTTAAGTTCCAAAGCTTGTAATTATATAATTTTATGGACATATTGAAATATTTAAATTTTGCTAAAAGGATTTTTCTAAATACTTTAATTTTACAGAACGTGTTGACATTTTACCATTAATAGTTGTACAATAGTATTGTTAAATACTATATAAAGGAGGACATTTATTATGATTAGACATCAAAGCGTTTTACTTTGGGAACTTTTGAAGAGGGCTCTTGAATTTCGGAAAAATACAACTTATCTTATGCGCCTCCCAGACTCCAGCGAAGAAGTAGATATTACATCTACTTTAGAAACTCTGGCAGACTTTTGTCCATCACATGTTTGTATGACTAACTTATTCTTATCTCTTTGCAATGCAAGTATGGAAAACATCTCTCCTCTTACTTATTTGAAGGAAGATAGCTTGCGTAGTATTGAGTTTCATCCTGGTCATATTGTAAAACTTTTGGATAATAATGTTGTTAAGTTTTCTCTTAACAGTCAAGATCCAGATAATGTAAGTAGAGTATTTTCTTTTCTTCGTAGCTGCTAAAGCAGCAAAAAAGATAACTTCTATTTGAGGTTATCTTTTTTATTACTGTAATAATTCATCTTTTTACTGAGTTCCTATATATCATTTTATCATTTACAACATTCTCCTATTGTATATGATATACTTTTATATTTAATTTACATAATTTCAACATGTTTTTCGATTTTTCTAGTGTTTCTCCAATATTGATTTGCATAATCTTTTATTGTTTTGAATATTGAACATATTTGCGGTAAGTATCACTATTTTTATTGTAAATCTTAAGGTGTTAGAGCAGCTCTAAAGCTACAGATTGCATTTTGATTTGCTCTACCATCTCTTGAGTTAACATTAAATATATTACCATCTGAGCCTCTTAAGAAGAAAGATTCTGTCCAATTATTTGCCATTACCCCATCATTCCATGTATATGCATCTAAGTTGGATGCACCATAACTTTTCATTGTTTGAAACATGGCATCTCCAATAATTGATGCACTTTTCCAATACAAAGCCCCTCTACCATTTTCCATTCCCCAATCGTTATAGCCCATTGCATATTTACTATTACTTTTAGAAGTAAAGCTTTCTCCTTGCTCTAAATATTTAGCATATCTGTAAAAATTATATGTTGCTGTATATTCAGCAGCTCCAGTAATCATATCATAAACTCCATATACATTACCTGTTGTACTTTGTTTTTGATTATTAGCTTGTTTAAAGGCATCTGCACCACTCCCGCCACCAGTTAGCGTTGAGTAATCATCAAAATCAGCAGAAACTTTATAGCCATTTCTTCCATATTTACCGTGAGCAAGGAAAATGACAGCTCCCCATTCACTATTTTTCGCCATATGACTATGCATAAAGCTTGTATTATTATCAAGTGGATCTTCCTCACCTACTTGACCATAATTTGCTTCTCTTGCACTAGTATAATAATCACCTACTTTTTGTGATCTTATACTTTTAACTCCTGGTATACTTTGCAAATAAGTTCCGCTACTTCCAGACATTTCGAATTTTGCAAACCAAAATCCAGGAATTGACTCTCCCCAACCACCTAAGTTGATATTTTCAGTTTTATCTGCTTCTTCTGTAGCAGTAGTACCAAATGCGGGGTGTACTATATATAGATATCCATCATCATCTTCAACAGTTTCTACTCCACTCTCTAAGTCAAATCTCTTCTTGCCATCTAAATGTCTCCACATTCCATAACCATCATAATAGCCTGTTGGTTGTGTGCTTGTTTCATTTTCATAATAAATTATTCTATAGGCATATCTTGGCACCCATACAAAATAGCTTCCATTTTCTGTTTTGGCATTTGCCCAATAGCTATTGGTATTTTCTTCTAAATCTTCTCTTGCTTCATAATTATACCAATCATGTTTCGTGTTTGCCTCATTTGCTATTGCTTCTGTTTCACCATTCCATCTTATTGGTTTCATTTTATTGCCTTCTTTACCTAAAACTGGTGCATTTGGCTCTGGTATTATTTCATTTTTTTCATTTAGCCATACAATATCTACTCTTCCATAATTAGTTAAGAAAGAGTTGCCTGAATCAGTATGTCCTTCTACTGGTTGTAGCATAACTACAATTTTACATTTTTGTGGTAGTAGCTCTCCATAACCTACTGTTATTTCTGCTTTACCTGTACTTTCTCCACTTTGTATGATTACCTTATTTTCAGTAATGTTTTCTATGGTTATAATTTCACTATTAGAAGTAGCTGTTGGCATGATTGTTTGCTGATTCCCTTTTAATTCTTCTTTCGTTTTTCCATTTGCTTTGTCTAATACAATCTGATTATTTTCTAAAGCAATTTTATAGTATTTACTATCTACTTCTGCATAATAAATATATTCTAAATTTTCATTACGTTTATAGATAATATTTATTTCTTTTGTTCCATTCTTACTCATTTTTATTGTTTTGGGTTCTATTTCTATTCCTACTATGGCATTTTTATCTGGTTGTATCTGTTCTATATGATATTTTTGCTTTTCTAGTTCTTGTTTAATATCTTCCATGGTAATTATTTTATTTGGATTACCTTCTTCATACTTTTTTGTGTTTAAATTTATATAAGCAATATTTGCTTTTTCTTCTATTTCTGCAAGCTTTGTCTGTACCCCTGCATTTTCTGCGGTTTTAAATATGCTATGCTTTCCAAATAGCACAGTTATTGTTACTCCTGCTAAAATTAAAAGTACTACTATGGTTACCACTAAAGCAATTAAAGTAATACCTTTTTCTTGTTTGCCCATTTCACTTTTACAATTTACAACTCTTTTCTTTGCTTGGTTCATTTCTTGCATTTCCATCTCTTTCCTCCTTCTTCTTTTGTTTCTGTTTAGTATATTTTATACAGCTTTCTCATATTTTTCTTAATTATATTTTTGTAATTATCTTTGCATTTTTATAATTATCTTTACTATTATTTAATTCTTTCAATCTATAGTACTCCTAATAGTATTTGTTTATCATGAACTAAAATTTACTTTATAATATTATCCAAAATTGACACTATAAAAATAATGTATAGAAACTTATATTTTTCAAATTCATTATACTTTTCACTACTTTTTTTAGCAATATGAAAGAACTCTTTAGGTGGTATCTTTTTGACATAATGTTATCTTTATTTTCTATATATTTTATTTTGTAATTGTTCCATGCTTGTTGCTTACAAAATTACTATATTACAAGGTTTTTACCTTAGTGTGACTGAATAATTACTTTTTACCCTAAAAGATTTGCAAACCCTCTTTATTTTCTGGTACAAATGATATATAATAGATAACGATTAAAATTTAATATTTTAGAAAATTGAAAGGTGGAAATATAAATGTCATATAACTTTAAAGAAGTAGAAAAAAAGTGGCAAAACAAGTGGTATACAGAAAATACCTTTGCAGCACAAAATGATTATTCTAAGAAAAAATGGTATGGTTTAATTGAGTTTCCCTATCCATCTGGGCAAGGTCTTCATGTAGGACATCCAAGAAGCTATACTGCACTAGACATTGTTGCTAGAAAAAAGAGAATGGAAGGCTATAATGTATTATACCCAATTGGTTTTGATGCCTTTGGTTTACCAGCTGAGAACTATGCTATTAAAAACCATGTTCATCCTAAAATTACTACTGAAAAAAATATTACTCATTTTGTAGAACAATTAAAATCATTAGGTTTTTCTTTTGATTGGTCAAGAGTAGTAAATACAACTGACCCAGAATATTACAAATGGACACAATGGATTTTTATTCAGCTATATAAACATGGCTTAGCTTATAAAGCAACTATGCCTATTAACTTTTGTACTGGTTGTAAAGTAGGACTAGCTAATGAAGAGGTAGTAAACGGTGTTTGTGAAAGATGTGGTAGTCCTGTCGTACAAAAAGAAAAAAGTCAATGGATGCTTAAAATTACAGAATATGCCCAAAGATTAATTGATGATTTAGATGATGTAGATTATTTAGATAAAATTAAAGCACAACAAAAAAATTGGATTGGTAGAAGTGAAGGCGCAGAAGTTAAATTTAAAATAGCAAATCATGATAAAGAACTTCTTGTATACACTACAAGACCCGATACTTTATTTGGTGCAACTTATATGGTAGTAGCACCAGAACACCCTATTATTAAAGAATTAGCTGAAAATATTACTAACCTAGAGGAAGTTAAAGAATATCAAAAGCAAGCTAGTTTAAAATCTGACTTTGAACGTGCAGAATTAAACAAAGAAAAAACTGGTGTAGAAATAAAAGGATTAAAAGCTATTAACCCTCTAACCAATGAAGAAATTCCAATTTGGGTTTCTGATTATGTTTTAATTACTTATGGTACTGGTGCTATTATGGCTGTTCCTGCACATGATACAAGAGATTGGGAATTTGCTAAAAAATTCAATATTCCTATGATTCAAGTTATTGAATGTACTAATACAGATACAAACTGTAATATTGAAGAAGAGCCATTTGTAGATGTTGCTACTGGAAAATTAATTAATTCTGGCTTTTTAACAGGACTTAGTGTAGAAGAAGCCAAAACCAATGTTATTAACTATTTAGAAGAAAAAGGCATTGGAACTAAAAAAGTAAATTATAAATTACGTGACTGGGTATTTTCAAGACAACGTTATTGGGGTGAGCCAATTCCTATGGTTTATTGTGAAGACTGTGGTTGGGTTCCACTTCCAGAAGAAGAATTACCTTTAGTTTTACCAGATATTGAAGATTATGAACCTGGCGAAAATGGAGAATCTCCGCTTGCCAAACAAACTGAGTGGATTAAAACTACCTGTCCACATTGTAAAAAAGAAGCTAAAAGAGAAACTGATACAATGCCTCAATGGGCTGGTTCTTCTTGGTATTTCTTACGTTATATGGATCCACACAATAGTAATTGCTTAGCCTCTAAAGAAGCCTTAGATTACTGGGGACCTGTTGATTGGTACAATGGCGGTATGGAACATACAACACTTCATTTACTATACTCTAGATTTTGGCATAAATTTTTATACGATTTAGGTGTTGTTTCTACAAAAGAACCTTATCAAAAACGTACTTCTCATGGTATGATTTTAGGTACTAATGGAGAAAAAATGTCTAAGTCTAAAGGAAATGTAATTAACCCTGATGATATTGTAAATGAATTTGGCGCCGATACTTTCCGTGTTTATGAAATGTTTATGGGACCTTTCGATCAAACAGCCCCATGGTCTATGGAAAGTATACGTGGTTGCAACAAATTTTTAGATAGAGTATGGAATATGCAAGATTTCTTAATAGATGGAGATATCTATTCTCCTGAATTTGAAAAAATGATGCATAAAGCAATCAAAAAAGTTTCTACTGATATTGAAGAAATGAAGTTCAATACTTCTGTTGCAACATTTATGACAATGGTAAATGAATTTTATAAACAAAAACGAATTAATAGAGCAGAATTTAAAACATTTTTACAATTATTAAATCCATTTGCTCCACACATGACAGAAGAACTATTTTCACTACTAGGAGAAACTACTACAATTGCAAATACTCCATGGCCTACCTATGATGAAAGCAAAACTGTAGATGATGAGATAGAAATTCCTGTTCAAATAATAGTCGTAAACGTCAACAATTTCTTTCACCTGCCCCGGCGCAAGGT
>CAMSEM010000076.1 GCA_947057505.1 uncultured Clostridium sp.
CTTCCGATCTGGTGTTGTCATTAAGTTTGGAAGGTTTTGGTGACCCCTACGGGAATCGAACCCATGATTCAGCCTTGAGAGGGCTGCGTCTTAACCGCTTGACCAAGGGGCCATAATTTTTGTTACCCTATTACTATAACACATTAGAGTATGCATAGTCAATAATTTTGCAATATTTTTTGTATTCCCCATTTTTAAAAATTTCTACCAAAATAGTTGACAAAACAAAAATTTGGTATATAATAAGAAAGTGCAAACAAAAATTTGTATGAGGTGAAAATATGATAACAACATTACATATTAAAAATGTAGGAATTATAGAAGATTTAAATGTAGATTTAAATGAAGGGTTTAACATATTAACAGGTGAAACTGGTGCTGGAAAAACATTAATTATAGGTTCTATTGGTATTATTGCAGGTAATAGGTTCTCAAAAGAAATGATAAGAAAAGGTGAAGAATATTCTTTTATAGAAGCTAATATTTACTGTCCAGAAAATCCACTTGCAATAGAGGGCAATATTATTATATCAAGAGAAATTCATACAAATGGTAGAAGTTGTTCCAAAATAAATGGAAGGCTGGTAACCATTAATGAGCTAAAAGAAATTATGAGCCAAATAATAGATATCCATGGACAACATGATAGCCAACTATTATTAAACCCTACACAGCATATACTATATTTAGATAGATTCATAGGAGAAAGCATAGCTATCAAAAAAGAAAAATATGTAGCTTTGTTAAAACGATATAACGAACTAAAAACACAATTAAAAAACAATTATGGAGATGAGAAGGAAAAAGCAAGAAGGTTAGACCTATTAAACTATCAATTTAATGAAATAGAAATGGCAAAACTAAAAGTAGGAGAAGAAGAAAGCTTAGAAGAACAAAGAAAGTTAATTCACAATGCAGAAAAATTGCAAGCTAGCATTCAAATAATAGATGGAGAATTAAATGAAAATGTAATTAATGGAATTAGCAATTCAGTACGCCAATTAGAAAAAATAGAAGATTGTGGCAAAATATATAGCCAAAAGTTAGCACAATTAAAAAGTATTTACTATGACATACAAGAAATGGCAAGAGATTTTTCAAACATGAAAGAAGAAACTGAGTTTGATGAACAAACACAAAATGAAATAGAAAATAGAATAGACTTAATCTACTCACTTAAAAGGAAATACGGAAACAGCATTGAAAGTATTTTAGAATATCAAACTACGATAGAACAAGAGATAAACAAAATACAAAATTTAGATGAAGTAAACAAAAAAATACAAAATCAAATGGAAGAAATAAAAATGCAAATGATAACTTTATGCCAAGATATCAGTAAGCAAAGAAAAGAATATGCACAAACACTTTCAAGTAAAATCAATAACGAATTAGTAAGCTTAGAAATGCCAAATGCAAAATTTTCAGTAGATATTTGTTATCAAGAAAACGAAAACTTTAATACAAATGGATTAGATAAAGTAGAATTCTTAATAGCCACCAACGTAGGAGAAGAAGCAAAACCACTCGTAAAAATTGCATCAGGTGGAGAAATGTCACGTATTATGCTTGCTATTAAAACAATACTTGCACAAGTAGACCAAGTATCAACCTTAGTATTTGATGAAATAGATACTGGAATAAGTGGCAAGGCATCTAAAGCAGTAGGAGAAAAATTAAAAGCAATTTCAAAAAGAGAACAAGTACTATGTATTACACACTCAGCATCTATTGCAGCTAAAGGAGACTATAACTACTATATTAGCAAAAAAGTAGAAGGAGAAAAAACATATACAGACATTCAAAAATTAACAGAAGAACAAGTAATAGAGGAAATTGCAAGAATTGCCTCAGGAGATGTTACGCAAATTGCTAAAGAACATGCAAAAGAATTAAGAAAAGCAAGCTAAAAGACAACAGATAAAACGTAATTATTCAATATCTTTAAGTCAAATCTTCCTAATAGTATGTGTTTTCTTGTTTTCAAAATGCTGAGGCGGTAGAAGGCACAAAGAAGAAGTAACAACTCAGGAATTTTGAAAACTGCGTAAACAAATACTATTAGGACTACTATATATTAAAACCACTGAATATTTACTACAAAACCAATAAAATTTCTTCCAGTTGTTTACATATTTAAACGAATGAGGTATAATAATAATGTTAAATTTAGAAAATACAAGGAGATGTCAAATGGAAGAAAATCAAACAAATAACCAAGAACAAGAATTAGATTTAAATCAATTAATGAAAGTAAGAAGAGAAAAATTAGAAAAACTAAAACAAGAAGGAAAAAATCCCTTCGAAATTACCAAATATATAGTAACACATAATAGTAAACAAATTGCAGAAAACTATGAAGAATTAGAAGGAAAAGATGTTACCATTGCAGGTAGAATGATGGCTAAACGTATTATGGGAAAAGCCTCTTTTTGCCATATTCAAGACAGCGAAGGAAAAATTCAAAGTTATGTTAGCATTAACGACTTAGGAGAAGAAAGCTACAAACACTTTAAAGAAGATGACATAGGAGACATTATTGCAATTACTGGTTTTGTATTTAAAACTAGAACAGGAGAAATCTCTGTACATGCAAAAGAAGTAACACTTTTATCAAAATCTTTAAGACCATTGCCAGAAAAATTCCATGGTTTAAAAGATACAGACTTACGTTATCGCCAAAGATATGTAGACTTAATTGTAAATCCAGAAGTAAAAGATACATTCAAAAAGAGAACTGCCATTATTAAAGAAATTAGAAACATATTAGATGAAAAAGAATATACAGAAGTAGAAACACCAATACTAAATACTATAGCAGGTGGAGCTACAGCAAAACCATTTATTACACACCACAATTCACTAAATATGGACATGTACCTAAGAATTGCAAATGAATTATATTTAAAAAGATTAATTGTTGGTGGATTTAGCAAAGTATATGAAATGGGAAGAATGTTTAGAAATGAAGGAATGGACATTAAACATAACCCAGAATTTACAAACATAGAATTATATGCAGCATATCAAGACTACCACGACATGATGGATATTACAGAAGAAATCATATCAAAAGTAGCATTAAAAGTATTAGGAACTACTAAAATAACTTACCAAGGTACAGAAATAGACCTAACACCAGCATGGAAAAGAATTTCTATGATAGATGCCATAAAAGAAATTACAGGTGTAGACTTTAACGAAATAGCAACAGATGAACAAGCTAAAAAAGTAGCAGAAGAATTAAATATAGAACTAGATCCACTTAAACTAACAAGAGGAGAAATTATTAACCAAGTATTTGAAGCAAAAGTAGAAGAAACGTTAATTCAACCAACTTTTATTTGTGATTACCCAGTAGAAGTATCTCCACTTACAAAAAGAAAACCATCTAATCCAAGCTTAACAGAAAGATTTGAATTATTTATTGGTGGAAGAGAATACGCAAATGCTTATTCAGAATTAAATGACCCAATTGACCAATATGAAAGATTTAAAAAGCAAGTAGAAGCAAGAGATGCTGGAGACGAAGAAGCGAACATGATGGATGAAGACTTTATAACAGCACTAGAATATGGTATGCCACCAACAGGTGGACTTGGAATTGGTGTTGATAGATTAATTATGCTACTTACAGACTCAGCATCAATTAGAGATGTATTATTATTCCCAACCATGAAACCACTTAACAATGCTTAATGAGCTTTAATAGAGTTTAATAAAAACTTAAAGTCATTGAAAAATAAGAGAAAATATAAATTTTGTTAAAAAGATAAAAATAAGTGTTTTTAATAATTTTAAAGCTGGTAGCATTAAAATTGCATTATAGTATTTGAATGAAATGAGTATATTATATTTGATATGCTCATTTTTAATTGCAAAAAAGAAAAAATATGGTATAATATTGGCGAAGTAATGAGAAATACTAGCAATAAAATTTGTAATAAAAGGAGAAAATTTTATGAAAGTTGTATTTTTTTATTATTACTATGACAATAAAATAAAAGATAAACAAAGAGTAGAATTTCCGCCATTAGGTATGCTATATTTATGTTCTACTTTAGAAAAAATTGGATGTGAAGTAGAGGTTATATATTTTGATGAAAATACAAAAATAGAAAATATTCCAAATGCTGATATTTATGCATATTCAATTTCATCTACAGCATCATATCCAACTTATTTAAAACTATGCGAAAAAGTAAAAGAAAAAGCTAAATACCATATTGCAGGGAACACACAAGCGACAATTTTTCCAGAAAAAGTATTAGAGGAAATGGATTTAGATGTAGTATTTACAGGAGAAGGAGAAGAGGCTGTTTCAAAGTGGATACTAGATGGTTGCAAAGAAAAAGGAATAATTAGAGGAGAAAGAGTAGACATTGAAAATCTATCTTTTCCAGCAAGACACTTAATACCTGACGAGAAAATCTATATGAATAATAGAGTTGGCGGAAAAAGTAAAAATTCTATTAGCATGATTTCGTCAAGAGGATGTGTTTTTTGTTGTAAATTTTGCGCAATTCAAAATAGAGGAAAAGTAAAATTTAGAACCTTAGAAGATTTTGAAAATGAAATTAAGTATATTTTAGAAAGATATCCAAAGTGCGATGGAATTACTTTATTAGATGAAACATTTACATTAAATACAAGGCATGCAGTAGGAATAGCAAGAATTTTAAAGAAATATGGCTTGAAATGGGAATGTAATTCTAGAGCTGATACTGTGAATGATGAAATAATACAAGCATTAAAAGAAAGCAATTGTGAAGAGATTAGACTTGGAATAGAAAGCGGTTCACAACAAATGGTTGATAATATGAATAAGGGGATTAACTTAGAAAAAGCTAAAAGTGTAATTAGAAAATTGCATGAAAATGGAATACCAGTAAAACTGTATATAATGCACGGATATCCAGGAGAAAACTTAGAAACAAGTATACAAACAATACAATATTTAACTAGTTTAAGGCAATATATTCATAGAATTAGTTTATATAGATTTGTACCATTGCCTGGTTCACCAGTATTTGAAGAAGGAAAGCTAAATAAACTAGATTGGACAGACTATACTATTTATGATAATAACAATCATTGGTGGGGCAGCGAGCAAGATTACATGAATATGAATATTGGATATTCTATGCTTGAAAAATGTGTAAAAGCAATTAATAATAAAGAATATGAAAATCAAATAGAAGAAGGGAGGTAAATGATATGGAGTGTTCGTTTTGTAGTGAAATTAATAATAAGGAAGAAAATAATTTTTTTGATATTTATTTAAAAAAAGAATTTGAAGAAGCTGGGCTAGAAAGTAGAATTGTAGCTACCACAAAGAAATTCGTAATTATGCCTATGGTTGGACCATTAGTACCTGGTTATTTATTAATTGTTCCAAAAGATCATTATTTATCAATATCTCAATTACCAAAAGAGCAAGTAGAAGAACTAAAGATAATAAAGAAAGAATTAAAAAAAGTATTTAATCAAACATACGGAGAATGTGTATTTTTTGAACATGGTGCGTTATCTTGTTCATCAAAAGGCGGAAGTTGTTCAGATCATGCTCATTTACATATAGTTGCAGTAGATGTTGATGTTAAAGATAAGTTTTCAAAATATGGATATGAACTAAGAAAAATTAATGACTATGCAGAAGTATTAAATCAAATAGAAAGAAATATACCATATCTATATTATGAAAATCAGGAAAGTGAAATGTTTATAGCTGATGCACCTGTTGTGGAATCACAATTTATTAGAAAATTAATAGCAAAAGATATAGATGCAACTGATAGAGCTTTATGGAATGAAAATATAAGAAAAGACTGGATGATAGATATAGTAAAGAAATTAAGACCACATTTTGAGAAATTGAAAGGAACATCAATATGGGAGTAGAACAATTCTTGGGAATTAAATGGATAGAAAATAAACCTCAAATGTTATTCTACAATAATGTTACAAAAGGAATTGAATATGAAGAATGTGAAGGTACTATCAGCATGCAAAAAACTGGAAAAAAAAGGTGTAGAGGATATTATGACCTAGAAAGAAAAAAAATAGTACCTT
>CAMSEM010000077.1 GCA_947057505.1 uncultured Clostridium sp.
CATTTTTTACAATTTCTTATACATTTGCTGCAAATAACGGTATGGATAATGCTGTAAATGGCGTTAGAAATTTTGTTGGTGGTACTGAAAATGTAGTAGAAGATGCTGCAAAAGGTGCTGCTGATGGTATTAGAAGCGGAATTAACGGACTTGAAAATGGTGCACAAAATGTAACTGAAGATGTAAAAAATGGTATAGATAATGGTACTAATATGGGTGAAAATAATAATGGTAATGGCTATACAGCAACTAGAACATCTGCAGATGCTGGTAATAATATGTTAGCTAATATTTCTAGTAATGTATGGACATGGTTAATTATTGCTATTGTTGGTATTGTAATTGTTGCAATGGTTATGTATTATGCAAAACAAAATAATACTACAACTTATTATAATGATGATGATAACGATAAGTAAATTATTTACAATTTTTTAAGCACTATATATAACTAGACTTTCTTTTTTAGAGTTTCGTTATATATGGTGTTTTTTTTACTTGACAAATGTGTTATACTTAAGTTAGCCGTTAGGAGTGAAACGACTTTACGGATAACTTATGCAAATGAGCAAAGCGAATTTGTATACCTTAGAAAAGCCGTTAGGAGTGAAAGGAGTTTTTACATATATGTCTAAAAAAATAATTGCTACTAATCCAGTAGCCAAACATAATTATACAATTATTGATACTTATGAAGCAGGTATTGTACTTTCTGGTACAGAAATTAAATCTATTCGTAATCGGTAAAGTAAATTTAAAAGATAGCTATGCTAATATCAAAAATGGCGAGGCTTTTATTTATAGTATGCATATTAGCCCATATGAGCAAGGCAATATTTTTAATAAAAATCCTCTAAGAGATAGAAAATTATTACTAAATAAAAGTGAAATTAATAAGTTAATTGGTTTAATAAAGCAAAAAGGTTATACCTTGGTTCCTATGAGTTTATATTTTTCTGGCAATTTTGTAAAAGTAGAACTAGGGGTTGGCAAAGGTAAAAAGTTATATGATAAGCGTGAAGATATTGCAAAAAAAGATGCTCAAATGCGTATTAGAAGAGAACTTGGTAAAAATATTTAAAAAACAAATCGACAAATTTCAAAACTTAAAAATTTGCCGATTTGTTTTTTACTCTTATGCTTTATTGCTTGAGCCAAATACATCTCTAATTTTATGTTGTACTGTTTGTGTAATTAACTCTCTTGCAGGTGTTAAATATTTTCTAGGGTCAAATGCAGATGGATCTTCTGCAAATGCTTTTCTAATAGCCCCTGTCATTGCTAAACGTAAATCTGTATCTACGTTAATTTTAGAAACTCCAGAAATACTTGCTTCATGTAATATTTCATCTGGCACACCTTTTGCTCCTGGAATGTCTCCCCCATATTGATTACACATTTCTACTAATTCTGGAATAACTGTAGAAGCACCATGTAATACAATTGGTGTATGTGGTAATTCTTGTTTTACTTTTTGTAAAATATCAAATCTTAATTTTGCTTCTCCTTTAAATTTATATGCTCCATGACTTGTTCCTATTGCAATTGCTAAAGAATCGCATTTTGTTCTTTCTACAAATTCTTTTGCTTGCATTGGGTCTGTATACATAGCATCTGCTGCTGAAACATTTACTTCATCTTCTATTCCTGCTAATTTTCCAAGCTCTGCCTCTACTACAACTCCTTTACTATGTGCATATTCTACTACTTTTTTAGTTAATGCAACATTTTTTTCAAAGTCATATTTAGAGCCATCTATCATAACAGATGAAAATCCATGATCAATACACATTTTACAAGTTTCAAAATCTGCTCCATGGTCTAAGTGTAGCGCAATTGGAATATCATGTTCTTCTAGGGCTGCCTCCACCATTTTCTTTAAATAACCAATTCTTGCATATTTAATTGCACTAGAAGATGCTTGTAAAATAACTGGTGAGTTTTCTTTTGCTGCTGCATCTACAATAGCTTGTATAATTTCCATATTATTTACATTAAATGCTCCGAATAGCAAAGTGTTCTTTCATAGATTTTTCAAACATATCCTTGGTTGTTACTAATGACATAATTAAAATCCTCCTTTGTTTTATGATATACACATTTTATTGCTAATTAGAAAAAATGTCAATATATTAAAAATAAATGTGTTTTTAATTGACATAATAGGTATAAACATGATACAATTTAATTGCTTGTAAATTACAAATTATTTTAAATTTAGCCAATATAACTATATTGGCAGTAAGGAGGAATTTTTATGGGTTCTAAAAATCGGTTTTACATGGATGTGCAAACATTAAACAGTGGTGTTACTGGTTCTTGCCATTTGTGTATTGTAAAGTATCCCGATGGCACCACTACGCGGTTTATTGTAGACTGTGGCCTTTTTGAAGGCAGAGAAGAAACTGGTAGTGAGAACAAAACTTTTCCATTTAATGCAGATGGTATTGAGTTTGCTCTTATTACTCACAATCACATTGACCATGTAGGTAGACTGCCCTTGCTCTGTAAACAAGGTTTTCGTGGGAATATTTATACTTCCCCACCCACTTCCAATCTTTTGGTACTTGCCTTGGACGATAGCTATCGTGTTTTAAAGGATACTGCCAAAAGAAGGCATGAAAGCATTTTGTATAAAGAGGAAGATGTTGCTCAAGCATTATCTCTTGTAAAGCCCATCCCTTTCGAAGAGAAGCTTCAAGTTGATGAGCACATTGCAGTAACTTTGTTTATTAATGGTCACTTGCCTGGTGCTGCACTCATCTTGGTAGAAATTTCTTATCCTGGGGAGCAACCTATTAACTGGCTGTTTACTGGGGACTACAATGACAAGAATGTGTTTTTTGATGTTCCTAAGCTTCCTGAAAGAGTTCTTAATTTGCCATTAAATGTTATGATTGAAAGCACTTATGGTGATATGGATTCTACGGAAACGATTCCATGCTTTGAGGAAAATATTCTGGCAGCTTTGGAGCACCGTTCTACTATCGTCGTTCCAGTATTTTCGCTTGGTCGCTCTCAGGAAATTTTGTATGTCTTGAGAAAATTGCAAGATGATGGAAAACTTTCAAAAGAAATTCCCATCTATTTTGATGGAAAACTGGCACATCGTTATACTAGGCTTTACCTTGATGGTATGCTTGGTATTCGGGAAGATATGCTTGACTTTTTGCCTTATAGTTTGACGTATGTAAATGCAGAGAACCGTAACTATGTTTTAGAAGATGCAAATGCTAAGATTATTCTTACTACCTCTGGTATGGGTTCTTATGGACCTGCTCCTCGGTATATTGCTACCTTTGTAAAACAGAAAAATGCTTTCATTCACTTTACAGGCTATACTGCTGAAGGTACTCTTGGAAGTAACTTAAAGCAAACTCCTATTGGTGAAACGGTAAATGTTGGAGGTCTTTATCTAATAAAACGTGCACAAGTGCAAGATACTACTCAGTATTCTGCACACATCAAGGCAAATGGATTGATTGGATTTTTGCAGCAGTTTACCCATCTTAACTTTGTAGGTGTCAATCATGGTGAAGAAGAAACCAAAGAAATCTTTGCTAAACGTGTTTTAAAACAGGTAAAAACCAAAGATGTTGGCATTGCAAACAGTGAAACTTTCTTTAGGGTTTCTCCCTATCACTTGATTAAAACTATGACCACAAAATTCCAATAATGAAAAATGTAAAAGGAGCTTTCTTTTTGAGAGCTCCTTTTCTATTGCAAAATTGTTGTTATTTTTTCGTGCTTTACTTATTAATATGCTATTTTACTACCACATCAGTTTTTTATTTTTAATGATTGCTCTCATATTTGTAACTACTACACATTGATTCATCAGATTGTTTTGTATCACATCCAATAATTGGTGTTACAATAATTTGCTCTAATTTACATTCTTGGCATTGTTTATCATTATGCTTACAACTTGTTACAGTACAATTTATTTTTTGATTTTTTTCCATAAAAAATAGCCTCCTTTTATCGTTGTTTATTATTAGTATGGCTATTTTTTATAATTTTATGAAATTTTTAAGTAAAAGTAATTTTTTTATTTTATATTTGTAATTACTTTTTTCATCTTTTCCTTATAAATACTATTACTTTTTAAGCATTCCACTCATATTTTTAATACTTGACTTGCAAGACAAAATATTGCTTTTAATATATTCTTCATTATATTTTACATCCATAGTATTTAGCTTTACTATATTATCTCCATTATTTATTTTTTGCAATTTCATTAACATTTTTTCCATATCGTTTAGTGTTTCATTTATCATTTCTTTCATTTCACTGTTTAAATTACTATTATTAATAATATTAATCAATTTTTCTGTTTCTAATATAAAATTTTTGTTATATTGTAGTAATTCTAAAATTTGATTCATCTTAGATTTTTCTTGTGGTTCATTTGCCATTTTTACTATTTCACTTTGCAATACATAAGACTCAAGTAATAAACTTTCTAGGTATTTGCTATTTCTATTTAAAAATACCGAATTTCTTAAGTCTTTTATTAACATTCTATCTTTATATAATAGTCCATCTATATTGTTTCTTACACCATCAAATTTTTTGGTATATAATATAAATCTATCAATTAAAAATGCCAACAGTATTCCAAAACATACCCATGCAATTCTTACCTCTAAAAATTGAATTTTTGTAAATGCTTCTACTCCACCTGAAACTAAAGCTAATTGACAGCTTACACTATTTCTAAGTATATCACTAGGTAAAGAAAACATGAGAGTTAGAATTAGCACGATTAATATTAGTTGTAATGTTGATGGAACATATTGCAATATTAGAATAAATAATATTGCACCTATAATTGTTCCTAAAAGATATACTGACAGTTTTTGCTTTGTATTTTCGTAATATGGTTGCATTAAAGAAAATGCTGTACATGGTAACCAATATCCATTTGGAAGTGGAACAAAATGTGCAATGGTAAATCCTACACATAACATAATTGAAACTTTAATTGCAAAACGAAAAAAGCACGATTGGGTAGTAAAACTTCTTTTTAATTTTATTAACTTTAATTTAAATCCATATATACTAGCAACTTCTTGTTCTTCATTCAAGTTATATTTTATTAATATTTTTTCAATTTTTGTTAATATGTATTTAAAGTCATTATTTATTATTTCATCACTAAAAGTATATTCTGCTGCAAAGTTTGAAATTGTTTCAACTATTTCTTCTTGTTTTTGATTATCATAACTTTTGCTTATTTTAGAAATAAGTTCACTAAATTGCATTAAATATTCTTTATCTTCATCTACTAAATAATTTTGCTTATCTAGTATTTTTTCTATAATTTTATCTATTCCGTCTAATGTTATTGTTGTTTGAAATATTCCTTCTTCTTTTTTGTTTAAAACACCAGTCTTGCTTGCTATATCTATATATAGCATTTCATTCAACTGAGTAGTTATACTTTCTACATCTTTATGTTGTATTTTATCAATTTCATCATTTGCTACTAATGTAATTTTCTGAGTTAAAGATGTAAATGCCTTTTTTAATAATGGTACATATTTTTCTTGTTTGTTAATTTTTTTCCTAATTAATTTATATATCAATAATACGCCCAAAGCATATATAGTAGCTAATATTCTTGTAGGTATCATGTCTGGTGTAGTTGGAAATTTAAATTGCATTATTACGAAAAATAATCCATATGGCATATATTTGCCTGGCGAAAGTTCGTCTGAAAATAGCATAATTAATAAAAATGGTACAAGAAAGTTTAATATTGCAGAGGTATACACATTAAATGCTGATATCGTTGCCAAAATGACCATAGATATTATTATAATTGCATCCTTTGTGTAGCCCTTTAGGCTAAATGTTGATCGTATTGTTATTACATTATATAATAATGTTAAAATTCCTAATACTGCATATTCACTACCAAATATCATATTTTCAGTAACTAATGTAAATATACCTACCAAACGTTTTGGTAGGTATATTTACATTAGTTACTGAA
>CAMSEM010000078.1 GCA_947057505.1 uncultured Clostridium sp.
AACAAAAGATTACTATCATGAAGGGATGAGATTACTTTTTCATGATGGGGAAAATATGGAAAATTATTTGCAGGTTTTAGAAGAGTATAAAACAGCTATTATGACTCGTAAGGATAGGATTCAAAAGTTATACCAGGAAATTAAGATTATAAAGAAATTAAGGGTGTAATTTCGCAATTCTCTTAATTACTATATTAAGAAATAACATTTTCTATAAAATAAAAAATAAATATCAATTTTTATTTTGATATTTATTTTTTTTAATATTAAATCTTTAATCTATATTCTACTTTTTCTCCTTATATACCATATTATCATTTATCGTATCTAGTTTTTCATAATCTATATAATTTAATTTATCTTCATAGTCTTCTATCGTATTAACTATATCTTTTACTAATTTTACAACTTCATTTTCATTTAAAAATACAGACATTGGATATGCTTTTAATGCTCCTAATTTTATATTTGTATTTGGAATTTTATAACTTCTAGATGCTGTAAATGTAAATGAAATCTCTCCATTTTTTCCTTTCTCTAATATATATTTGGCATAATTTACATTATATTCTTTTATTTTTTGTATTGCTTCTGCTCCTAAATTTAATATTTGACTCAAACTTAAATTTTTGTATTCTTTTGGCTTTAAAATAAATAAGGTAGTTAACCATTGTGCATTCTCATTTATAATACAAACATTTTCATTTTGCTTTAATATATTTCTAAATCTTTCTGTTGATTTAAACATATTAGCTATAATCTGCTGAAATCCACTTATTCCTAGAGATTTCAACGTGGTTAATGCCATAATTGGTCCACTAGATGGTCTTGTTAATTCTAATGTTGTTTCATACGGATTATACTTTCCATACTGCAACTCTTCTAATGGTATTTCTTTTATTTCTCCAAGATTATAGAAGTCTTTTCTGTTTTTTACAATAAATAAACTTGATGTATAAGGACAAAAACCTGTTTTATGAAAATCTATTCCAAGTGAATCTGCATATTTAAATTCTTGTACTTTTTGACTCAAGGATTGTATTTTTTCTAATTGTTCTTTTTCTATACCCAACGAATTGTTGGTATAATCGTAGTCATTAAAAAATAAATATACCCATCCTAATACAGAATCAACATGAATATGAGGAGTATAATTTAATTTATATTTATTAACAATTTTTTGATTCATCTTGAAAATTTCTCTAATTGGATCAATTGTAAGTTCATTGGTGCTTCCTCCATTTAAATTAAATCCTAAAAATATTTTTCCTTGTTCGATATTATTACATATTATCTTCTCGGTTTCTTGTACATTTATTCTTCCATCTACATTGCACTTGACGTCTATGCAACTATTTTTTCCAATCCCTAACCAATTACAAACCTCATAATGGCAAGGATGTCCATTTTCACTTGTTATCATAAAATATTTATTTCTTTCACATCCCAATTCTTTTGTTTCTGGGCATGCCTTTGCTAGTGAAATTTTTGTTGCATATAAATTAGTGCCTTTTCCGCCAAATGTAAATACTCCTAAGCTTTGTTTCCAATCCCATTTTACTAAATCAGCAATGTATTTTGAAACTTCTAATTCTGCTGTGATTAACAATCCTGCGTATGTATCTTGTGCTAAATTTGGATTGTAAAGTTCTGAAAAGCTCATGCTTGCCATTGAAACTAAATTCACTGGTGGTATTACATTAATCATTGTGCCTGGATTATTCCAATTTGGCAAATTTTGATATAATGGCGATATATATTCAAAAACTTCTTCAGCTGTTAATGGATTATAATTTAGCGTACGACCTGTTAAATATTCTTTATAATTAAATTTATGTTCTCCCTTAAAAAATGGCTTTCCAAAATTATAATATTTACTTACTTTATTATCTAGTATAGAAATATATTGATTTAATATTTTTACGTTTGTGTGCTTATAATCTCCAAAGTATTGATTTAAATCGATGTTCATATATTTTGCCCCTTTTTTTCAATTACTATTAATGGCACTTCCATTTCATCTTTTGTAATTCCTGCATGATCTGCAATTAATCTTTTAAATTTTTTTCCATCCACTGTATATCTAATTGCTTTATTAGACTTACTAATTGCAATAAAATCTCCTAAGTATTCATCTATTTTATAGTGTTTTTTTCCTTTACCTAACAATTTCTGTTTCAAAAATTGTTGTTTGGTAAGTAATAAAAAGTTTTCTTGAAATATCTGTTCAAATTTTTCTTGAAAACATTTCTTTTTACCTTCTTTTATAAAGAATGTGACAAACCTAGTTTCTATTGATGGTGGCATTTTCAAACAATCTACAATTTCCTGATATTCATTAATATAAATTTCTTCTACATCAACTGCGCCATGATCTGCGGATATAATAATTAATGTATTTTCTAGTTTATTTGCTAGTTCTTTTATATTTTTATCTATATTTTCTAAGACTTCTTTGGTTTCTTTTGAGTTCACACCATTGTGATGAATAGTATGATCTGGTTCATTCCAATAAGCAGATACTAAATTACATTTATTTTTATTGTTACATGCATGATATATATTATTGCACAATTCTTCTATATTTTTGGCTCCATTTGGTACAAAACTTGGAAATATTTTATGATAAACTACATTTTGATTTTTGCGTACAATTTTTGAATATATAGTTTCATATTTCAAAATACTTTCTCCTATATCTGGAATATCTAGTTTTTTTCCTGTATAAAATTCTTTAGAAGTAAAAATCTCTATAATATTATTGTATTCTTTAAAATATGGCATCCAACCTATCCATCCATTTTCTAAAGGAGACTTTCCTGAATGAAATGCTGTCGTTGCTGCTACTGTCGTACTTGGAAAAACTGTAGTAATATTAGTTTTTAAGTTTTTTCTCAAAAAGCTATGTTCCTCTAAATTATTTTCTAAAATACTCATTCCTAAACAATCTAATATTAGAAATACTATATTTTGATAATCTTTTTTTAAGTATTCGTCTAATTCTGTTAATGTAGGATACTCTACATCAACATTAAATTTATTTAAAATTGAAGAACTTATTGATAAAATACTTCTATTATAATTAGGATATTGTATATTATAATTCATAGTTTACTCCTATTTATATTATTTTGAATAATCAAAGTGTAGAAATTCTACACTTTGATATTAGGCTTAACACTTTTTATACTTATCTAAATAATTATTTGCAACTTGTAAATAATTTGAGGCTAATTTAAATAAGTCTTTATCTCCAACAAATAAAAGCTTTTTTATTTCTTCTTGTGGTAGATTTAAAATTTTTGCTAATTGATAGTATAAATGTTTTTGCAAATTAACAGGATACTGTCTTTTCCATATGAATAACGACTTAAGAAAATACATTCTTGCTTTATAAATGTGGTCTAATATGTCAAAATTTTTTTGCTCAATTAATACTTCTATTCTTTTATGATATTTTTCTATTCTTGGAATTAGCATGTTTAATCTTATTTTTCTTAATTCTTCGCCATAAAATGGGAAAAACTTACTCTGTACTAATTCCTTTTGAGGTATTTCACCTATTAATGGAATTCCATGTTGATAAAATGCCCCTAAAAATATATCAACTGAATCATGAGCTACAGTTTCTTCCATGTTATTACTGTTAGGCAACTCTGGTGCCATAATAGTTACATCTATTGGTATTTGTGGATGATTAATATAAAATTCAATTCGATTTGCAATGTAATCTACTACTATAGAAGGCTTTTTATCTATAAAATCTTCATTGCTGCTTTTTACTATATAATCCACAATGTCTTTATATTCCATTGTATACATTTGTGGTGTAAAAACACAAATATCTATATCTGACACTCCTGGTATAAATCCTTCTTCATAAGTAGAAGAACCATAAATTTGTGCTGAAACAATATCTAACTCTTTTAAATTTTGTAACAAATACCGTTTCATGTAATTTAATGCTGCTTCATATTCAATAAGCCTCATTAGAAATCTCTCCTCTCTTTTTTCATTTGTTTGATAAGCCTTTTTGCCTCATTATGTAATATTTACACTTACTAATATATCACCTTTTCTTCTTTATGTCAATTTGTTTTTTGTTACTAGATGTTATTTCTAATAATTATTATTGCTAAATATATTGAAAGCAGTATCTTGTAACATTTTATGAACTTTTTATTGCTTTTTATTCTAGCTTGTAATAAAATATTTGTATAAAATGTAATAAGTTATAGGTTTACGGAGGAAAAATGAGACCAAAAAAAAGTAAAGATACTAAAATACCAAACATATCTAAAAAGTTAAGAATTACCATGCTTTCATTTTTTGGATTACTTTTTTTATTAATGATTAGGCTTGCTTTTTTGCAGTTTGTACAAGGAGCAGATTTAAAAGAGCGTATGTATTCTCAATTAATAAAAAGTGATTTAATTAGTCCTAAGCGTGGAACTATTTATGATGCTACCCGGCAAAGCTTTAGCTATTAGTGCACAGGTAGATACTGTTAGTATTAACCCTAATAGTATTGTAGTAAAAGAAAAAGGAAAAATAAGCACAGAGAAAACAACTGCTTTAAAAGAAAAGGTTGCTAAAACTTTTTCAGAAATTTTCTCTCTTGATTATGCAGAAACTTTAGAAAAGGTTTCTAAAGATACTTCTGCAGCTATTACAGTTGCTAGAAAAGTAGAAAAGGATAAGGTAGATAAATTAAGAGCTTGGATGAAAGAAGAAGATATTTATTCTGGTATTAATATTGATGAAGATACCAAAAGATATTATCCTTACGAAAATTTAGCTTCTTCCTTAATTGGTTTTTGTGGAGATGATAATAACGGCTTAGATGGTTTAGAACTTGCTTGGGATAGTGTTTTAACTGGTACCCCTGGCAAAATAGTTACTGCTCAAAATGCAATACAGCAATCTATTCCAGATGAAAATCAAACTTATATACCTGCTGAAAATGGTAGTGATCTTACCTTAACACTAGATGCTAATATTCAATCTATTGTAGAAAAATATTTAAAGCAAGCTTGTATTGAAAATAAATGTGGTAGAGGTCGGTAATGTTATTGCTATGGATCCTAAAACTGGTGATGTTTTGGCAATGGCTACTTATCCAGATTATAACTTAAATACACCTTTTGATATGCCAAGTTATATGGATGAAAAGGATTGGAAAAAATTAAATGCTGATGAAAGATATAATGTTTTAAATAAAGTATATCGAAATCGTGCTATTTCAGATACCTATGAACCAGGTTCCGTTTTTAAAATTATTACAGCTTCTATTGCAGTAGAAGAAAACTTAGCTACACCTGATACTAAAAGTGTGTATTCGTGTAAAGGGTATCAAATGGTTGCTGGCACTAAAATGAAATGTTCTGTTTATCCTTCTAAACATGATAATCAAAGTTTAAGAGAAGCTTTAGCCAATTCTTGTAACCCTGCTTTTATACAGTTAGAACAGAAAATTGGTGCAACTACCTCTTACCGTTACTATAATGCTTTTGGATTTTTTCAAAAAACTGGTATTGCAACTTCTGGAGAAAGTAATTATCCAATTTTTTGGAACTTAGAAAATGTAGGTCCTATAGAGCTTGCCACAATGTCATTTGGGCAAAGGTTTAAAATTACACCTCTTCAAATGATTACAGCAGTTGCTAGTATAGCAAATGATGGAATTTTAATGCAACCAAGAATTGTAAAGGAAATTAAAAATACAGATACTGGCGCTATTACCACTACCGAACCTACTCAAGTAAGACAAGTTATTTCTAAACAAACTGCAGATACTATGATGAGTATGTTAGAAACTGTTGTAACAGATGGTACTGGAAAATATGCTAAAGTAAGTGGTTATTCTATTTCTGGAAAAACTGGTACTTCTGAACCAGACCCTGGTAACAAAGATGAAGGTTTTACTGCATCGTTTTTAGCAATTTCTCCTACTGAGAACCCAGAAATTGTACTGCTTGTTACCCTTTATGACCCA
>CAMSEM010000079.1 GCA_947057505.1 uncultured Clostridium sp.
AATATCTCTGCCGCCATATGATAATGAGCGTCCCAGCTAAATATATTCCACTCCAGCACTTCCTGCAGCACAATACTTGCCATCCTGCAATTATTCGTTTGATGCAAGAGGCCACCTCCCTTGAGGAACTTAAGGCAAAAGCTGAAATTGCTCAAAGTCACCTTATTAAAGACTCTCGCCATCATGGCCCAATTTTGGGAATTTTGAGTGCACGTTCTTTGGAAGCCATCAAAGGAGTAGCAGCTTATGAGCAGATAAAGCAAAACTTGATTGCAGAATATCAGCTTAAGTATTCTTACCGCTGAGTTATTCTTTTCGGCCACACAAAAGCAACACATATTTTTATGTGTTGCTTTTTCGTATTTTGTAACTAATTTTAATCTACTAGCTTAAGCTACTTCTCTTGAAAGGAATGAATCGTTACCATATTATTTAGCACCATACCCCATTGCGTCGATAAGCCAATCGCCCATATATAGTTGAATACATGGTACTAATACTACTACTACTAAGAAGATTAATAAAATTCCAACAAATAGATATGAAATTTCTGGTAATACCTTCATAATCTTGTCTAGGCTGTTTTGTATATCTATATCCATATAATCTAATAATTTTTCCATCATTTCTGTTATATCTGTTTGCATACCTATTTTTAACATTTCCATTTCCATTGCAGAACATAATCCTGATTTTTCGAATGGTTCAAGCCATGAACCACCCATTAATAAGTTATTAATTGATGTTTCAACTATAGATAGCATTACATAGTTTTTTACTACAGTTTTACTTACTTCTAATGATTCTTGTATTCTCATTCCATTTTGTAAATTTAAAAGCATTGCTCTCATTAATCTAGAAAAGTCTATTGCAAATATTAGTCTACCAAATATAGGTGCTTTATATTTAAAGTAGTGCCAATTATATTTACCTTTTGGTGTATTTATATATCCTACAACAATTGTTATTATAATAGCAATGATACCAACAGGTATATACCAATATATTCCCACCAGGTCTAAAAAGTCCATAAAGGCAAGTGTAATATTTGGTAGTTTGGCGCCTCCTCCCATTTCTGCAAATACTTTTTCTATTTGTGGTAATACAAATAGTGTTCCTACAATTAATAAAATAAAAATTGCTACAAATTGAGCTATATTTGGTATTAAAATGCTCTTTATTCTTTTGTTTCTTTTAGATGTATCATCTAAGTATTTTACTGCCTGTGAAAGTGAGGTAGTAAGTGAACCTGAAAGTTCGCCTACTCTAATCATATTAATATATATATATGGGAAAATATTAGAATAATATTCCATAGTAGTATACATATACTCACCTGCTTCTACACCTGCTAAAATATCTTCTAATACTCCTTTAAAGGAAAGATTTTCTGTACTATTAATAAGTGTACTTAATGCATGGATATTATTAAAATTTGCCTTTTTTAGTAAATAAAAGTTTTGCGTAAATATGATAATATCTCTTGTTGTAATTTTTTGCCCTGCTGATAATACTAAATTTACTTTTTCTTTCATAGATGGCTTTGTACTGGTTCTTCCTTGAAATACACTTGCTGAGTTTGCTGTTTTCATAATATCATCTATATCAATTACATTTCTTTTGTTCACTTTTGCTTTGGTACTTTTATAGCTTACTTGTATAACTTCTATTGGAAGCAAATCATTATGTTTTAGCCTATTTATTAAATTATTTTTGCTAGTTGCTTCTACTTTGTTTCGTACAATTTGCCCTTGTTTTGTTACAGCTCTATATACGTATTCTGGCATTCTTTTACTACCTCCTTTTGATTGTATTTTACTTTTGCATGTTATTCATCATTGTTCTATTTTGATTGTCCTTTTTTATTTTTAGTTGCATAATAGTTCTATTTAATACTTCAACATTTTTTTCTTCAATTTGTCCTTTAGCTTGGTCTAATGTTATTCTATCATTTACAAACAATTCTGCTAAAGAATTAATTAAACCAATACTACCTTTTTCACTACTACTTTGAATAGCATCTTCTATTTCAGATACACTGATTTTTTCTTTACGTATCATACCTGCTACAATGTTGTCTACTACCATTACTTCTGGAACCAAAACAAGTGAATTATCTCTACCTTTTAATAGTCTTTGGGATACTACTAGTTTTAGTAACGATGCAATTAAATATTTTATTGTTTGTTGATCACGAATATCATAAAAGTTAATCATTCTATCAATGGTTTCTGCACAAGACTTAGTATGTAGTGTTCCTATTACTAAATGTCCCGCTTCAGCAGTTTCTATAGCTGCTTCCATTGTTTCTTTATCACGAATTTCTCCTATAACTAATATATCACAGTCTTCTCTCAAACAGTTTTTTACACCTTGACTATAGTTTAGGCAATCTCTTCCTACTCCAATTTCTTTTTGTACAATGATAGATTTTTTACATTCATGTTTATATTCTACGGGGTTTTCTAATGTTAGTATTTTTTTATTTTGATTTTCATTAATTTGGTTAATTAAAGCATTTAAAGTAGTCGTTTTACCAGAGTTTGTTTTACCTGTTACTAATATTAGTCCTTGTGGTTGATTCATCATTCTTCTAACAATATCTGGAACACCTAAACTTTCGTATTTTGGCAATTCATTTTTTATTAATCTTAGTACTACTGTTGGAACTTCAGATGCAGTAGAGATATTTACCCTTAATCTAATGTCTCCAAATTCATAAGAGGAATCTAACTTTTTAGTTTCTTTAAATACTCTATCTTTGTCTAAATTTCCTCTTACAAAATAGTCATATATGTCTATCATATCATCGTCTGTTAAAATTTCTGTGTTTTCTACTTCTAATAAATCTCTTCTAATTCTTAAAATTGGTTTTATACCTGCAATTAAGTGTACATCTGATGCATCTTTTTCTATTGCCTGGTTTAAAACATAATCCATATCAATCATGATTTTCCTCCTATGTATTTATTTAATAAATAATAAGTTTTTTATTTATTTCTTCTAATGTAGTAATTCCATTTAATACTTTATTAATTCCATCTATCACAAGTGGTTGATAGCCTAGTTCTAAAGCCTTTTTTCTAATTTCCATACTAGAACAATCACGTGCAATTAGTTCTTTTATTTCATCGTCTACATTTAGTATTTCAAAAATTCCAATTCTATCTAAGTATCCACTTTGATTGCATTTATTACAACCTATTGCTTCATAAGTTTTCTTTCCTGTAAAATCAAAATGTATATTATATTTTTCTCCTATTTTATTCATAATCTGTTTTTCTTGCTCTGTAAATTCTCTTTCTTTTGCACAATGTGGACAAATTCTTCTTACTAATCTTTGTGATACAGAAGTTGCTAAAATACTTGAAATATCATAATTGGATATACCCATTTTTCTAAGTCTTGTAATAACTTCTATACTATCAATTGTATGAATAGTAGATAATACATAGTGTCCAGTTTGACCTGCTTGCATTGCAATTTCTGCTGTTTCGTGATCACGTATTTCACCTACTAAGATGATATCTGGGTCTTGTCTTAATACTGTTCTTAAAGAGCTAGAAAAGTCTGCTTTTGCATCTACTTCAATTTGGTTTAATCCATTAATTCTAATTTCTACTGGATCTTCAATTGTGGTTATATTAATATGTGGATTATTTAAATAATCTATAATACTATATAATGTTGTCGTTTTTCCTTCTCCTGTTGGAGCTGCAACTACTGTAATACTATTTTTTTTGTTAAAACTCTTTTTTACTAATACTTCATCAGTTGGAAAACCTAATTCAAAAATTTCGCGAATATTTCCATTTTTCTTAAGTAATCTTAATACAAATTTTTCTCCATATACATTTTTTTGTGAAGATACACGTATATTATACTCTGGATAAAGTAATATTCTACCATCTTGAGATTCTTGTTTTTCTTGGTGCATATTAGAAATTGCCTTTAATCTCCCTATTAACTGTTGTTGCTTTTCTTTATCAATTTGAACTGCTGTAAGTAATTGTCCGTCAATTCTATATCTTACTCTTACCATATTTTCTAGTGGTTCTATATGAATATCACTTGCTCTTTTTTCCATAGCTGTTTTGATAATACTATCTACTAAACCTGAGGTATCTGCATTTGTATTAATATTTTCAGAAGCAGTACCTTCTAATGAGTCTACAATTTTATCAATATTACTTTCAAAAGTGATATATTTTTCCATTACTAGCCCTTTATTTAATAATAAAAGTCTAACAACTTCAATTGACCTTCTATTAGAAGTGTCTGCAAAACAAACTTTAACTTTACCTGCTGCAATTTCAAATGGTATTGCTTTATTTTGCTTGATTAAATCTAGAGAAATATATTCTAATGCATTAATTTTAACATCGTTTTCTTCTAAATAAATAGCCTTTTCATCTAATATTTCTCCAATTGCATTAATTAATGTTTGAGAGTTGCATAATCCTAAAATATCAATAATATCTCCTATTTTTTTTCTTGGATGTGTTTTTTGATAATCTAAGGCTTTTTGAATGTCTCCTTCACTAACAATTTTTCTTTTTACAAGTTCTATTCCAATAGGTTGTTTTTCCATATATTTTCTCCTTCCTCTTCTGTACTACTACTATTATACTATAAATTTCTTAGCTTAAGTATTTTTTATGATATTTACATGAAATTACCAATATTTTAAAACATATTCTATTGTTTTATTAAAGTTTTTATTTTTTCCTATGCTCATTTGTATTGTAATTAAATTTTTTATAGTTGAAGTATTTGGAATTGTATAGGTACTTGATGCAAAATTAGCTGTATTTATTTCCTTGGCAATTTCTGTATTGTTACGATAAATTTTTTCTTCATTTTGTTTATATTCGTAAATGGTTCCATCTTCTAAAGTAATTTTATTTGATTCTACTTGTGCCTTTGTATTATTTTTAATATCAGTAATAAAAAACATATTAAATTTATTAAATTCTACTGCATACTGATCCTGGTCTTTCACTAAATTCATATTAGAAAAGAAAAATGAACTGACCATTGCCATAATAGAAATAACAATTGTTGCAACTATAATATAAATTACTAATGAAGTTAATGTTATACCTTTATTTGATTTCATTACTTTTCTCCTTATATTTCTTTTACTTTTAGTCTTTCCATCGTTATGCTTCTTTCTTTACCCAAAAAAGTATAATTAAGGGATACTTTTACTATTCTTGCGATGTCTTCTTCATTTGCTAATGTAGATTCTATTACTATTCCAAAACTACTTGGAATGGTAAAATCATTTCTTACTTTGTTTACAAACTCTTCACCTAACGTTTGAGAAGTAAACTCTTCATAGCTTACTTTATCTACTCTTTCCATGATTTGTACCATATAAACAGTGGCAACTGCATCAATTTTAGTGTCAGCTTGTACCTTATAAATGGTTATATATGCTCCTGTAATAGTTCCTACAAACAGCATAATTACCATAAGGGCAATTACTAAGTCTTGTATGGTAAAACCTTTATTTGATTTAAAAAAGTATTTTTCTAATTCCATTTTGTTTCCTTTCTTTTGTTTTAAGTTAGATTAAGGATAATATTTTTTACAGGCAAAACTATATTGCATAAGCTTTTAAAATCAGAAAATATAAAAGTTTGCTATGATAAAGCATATTATGTTTGTAATACATAAATAAAAACCAAATGGTATTAGTTTTTGTTGTTTCGCTGTATTTTGTATATTTTTATGTTTTTTTGCATTTAGTTTTCTTATGGCTATGTAAATAGAAACGGCAAGTATGGTATATAAAATGCTAAAAAATGTTACTGCCTCTCCTGTAAATATAACAAGCAACAAAAACTAATACCATTTGGTTTTTATTTATGT
>CAMSEM010000080.1 GCA_947057505.1 uncultured Clostridium sp.
TCCACTACGGACTTTCACCGATTAACTAAACGACATGCCCGTCGCACTTTTAAAACCAGCCTATGTTACACAGACTGGTTTTTAAAATTTTAGAAAATATTTTTTATTATATTATTTTACTATTTTATTGTTCTACTGGAAACATAATAGAGTTAGTAACAAAATCTCCTAGTTTTTGATAGTTAGGTTGTAGTTCTTTTGTGCAGTTAAAGGTTACAATTGCTTGTTTACCATTATTTGAGAACACAATCATATGATTATGAATATTTGTATCTACTCCTGGTGATACAAAACTTATTTCTCCAATGTTTCTTCCATCTCTTACAAATAAATTAGTAGTTACTTCTTCATAATTAGCACACATTGCTTTTAATGTTTCTAAATATGCTTTTATTTGATTGTTTTTTAGTTCATCATTCGTAATACTTATTGCAACATTCATTGTAGTTGCTTCATTTGTAAATACATAAGTTGGTGGATTTGGATTAGGATATTTTACTTTTATTGTTTCTTCATCCATTTGTTTGAAATCTTTAGGAACTTTAACAAAAAAGGCGTCTTCAAAATTATAATACTCTGTTTCTACTTTTTCACCATTATCTAATGCAATTTCTAAAGTCTCATAAATTTTTCCTTCTTCTTGTATTTTTTTAGTAGCTTGTCCTAGCACTATATTTACTAAAATAGCTACCGCAACTGCAACTATTACAATAACTGAAATTGTAATTATTAAAGCTTTTTTATTTTTCATAGCTTTTTCCCCCTTTTTTGTTTGTATCTTATCATATAGAAATATATTTTTCAAGCCAATTTTTTATGCATTATGTAGATTTCATAGTTTTTCTAGCGTTTATGGCTATTATTTTATGCTCTATAATTTGTAGCTCAAATTTAAAATATCTGTACTCCATAATCATAAATTTGTTTCTAAAACATACATACTTTTTTTGTTTTGGTAAATACTAAAATTAAATTATTAAGATGGGAGTGTATTTTTAATGGAAAATCAAAATTTAAATATTTTAGACGAGGTTAATAAAGGAGCTACTATGGGAATGGATGCTATTTCTTATGTGTCTAAAAAGGCTTCTTGTAATCAATTTAAGCAAGTTTTAGATACAGAGTATAACAAGTATGAAAGAATTTCACAAAGAGTGAATGATTTGTATTCTCAATATAGTAATAAAGAACCTCATGAGACCAATGCTATGAATAAGGCAATGACTTGGTATGGGATTCAAATGAATACTATGACTGATGATAGTACTTCTAAATTATCTGAACTATTAATGAATGGAACTAATATGGGCATTATAGAAGGTAGACGTTTATTAAATCAAAATGAGCATATGGCTCCTGATGTAAAAAATATTTTAAACGATTTTGTTGCCATGCAAGAAGATAGCATTGAAACTTTGAAAAAGTATTTGTAAGCTTATTAAACTAAAAAAGCATTTTTTCTTTCCTTATTTTTATATAAAAGCCCGTTACAAATATTGTAACGGGTTTGAGGTATTCTGCTAAACGTTCTAATTTACTACTATTAAAACTAATCTGCATCCCACTGCACTCCATAACACAAGATTGAGATTACTCCACTACTTTTATTTACTATCACTTTCTCGTCGCTTTTATATTCCTTACATTTTTCTTCTAATTGTTTTGTATCCTTATTTTAAAAAATTTTTTCTTTCAAAAGTATAAACTGGAACTAACTGTCTTTTATGTTTAGATGCTTTATTTCTTTTTATAATTTCTTGTTTTGCCGCTTCGTTGGTATTACTTGTTTCTATCATTTCTGCAATTTGGCTATAGGTTACTCCCATCTTTTCTTCATCTGTTTGTCCACCTAGTCCATCATTTGGTTCTTTTTCTAAAATTTTATTTGGTACACCTAAGGCTTTTCCTATTGCTAAAACTTCTTCTACTGTAAAGTTTCCAATTGGGTTAAAGTCTGAGCTATTATCTCCCCATTTAGTTGTATAGCCTACCATTGCTTCGCAAAGATTTCCAGTTCCAATTACTAAATAGCCTAGTGTTTGTGCAATGCCATATAAAGTAGTCATTCTCAATCTTGGTTTTATATTAATGGTACTTTCTTTTGACAGTTCTTGTTTCCCTATTTTTAAAAGCTTAGTATTCATTTCTTGCTCCATAGTGTCATAAGTACTACTTAAATCTATTTCTAGATTTTGCACTCCAAATGTATTGGCTACTAATTTTGCATCTTCTAAATCTAATAAAGTAGAATGGCATGGCATACTTACTGCAACTACATTTTCTTTTCCAATTGCTTTTACTGCCATTGCAAGTACAGTAGCAGAATCTTTCCCGCCACTGTTTCCAATCACAATTCCTTTTGCTTTCGCATTTTTTACATATTCTTTAATCCATGCAATAGCATTTTCCATTTCTTCTTGCAATTTTTTAGTTTGTAACATATCTCTCACCTTTCATTTCATAATATAAATTGTTTTCTTTTATATATTCTATTACTTCATCTGGTGTTAAATATTTGACACTTTTACCTTCTTTTATTTTGTTTCGTACATAGGTAGAGCTTAAATTGCTGGTAATATTGTTTTTTGTTCTAATAAAATTTTGATTATTTTGTTTTAGAAATTCATTTTGTTGTATAATTTGTTCCATACTATCTTTATCTCTTTCTAAAACATAAATTTTAAAATTTTCTACTAGCTCTTTGGGGCTTTTCCATGTGTGTAGTTCTTTTAAATTATCACTACCAATAATAAAACCAATTTCATAATTTGCATAAATTTCTTGCATTTTTTCTAAAGTTTCTATGGTATATAGTGGTCTATTGCTATCTAGCTCTATGGTAGAAACTTCAAATTTTTCATTTTTATCACAAACTTTTTTTAGCATTTGAAAGCGATGTTCATTTTCAATTAAATCTTGTTTTTGATATTTTCCATTTACGGGTACAAATATAATTTTTTCAATTTGTTTATATTCATTTAAAATTTGCTCTGCTAATGAAAAATGTGAGTTAAGTGGTGGATTAAAACATCCACCAAATACCACAATTTGTTTTTTTGTTTCTATTTGTTTCATTTTGCAATTATTCTCTCCTTGTTTTTCATACTTTTCTATTGTAATTATTCCAAGTTCTTAATGTATTAATTTGCTGCCATTACTTGTGTTCCAAAATTTTCTTCATTTCTTCTTGTCTTTTTACTTTTTTAGTAGTTGTTTTTATTAATTCTTCATCTGTTAGAATAAGTTTTTGAATATGTTTGTATCTTGGGAAAGTAGTATTTAAATTTTTAATTTGTTCCCATACTATTTTATATAATTCTTCTTCATTTTTTTCTGGATATTTTTCTTTTACTTCTTCTTTACTATATACTATTTTTACTGCTAATTTTACATCATCTTTATCTTTTTCATCTGGCATACCAAATACCATACATTCTTCTACTAATTCCAATCTATTTACTAAAGTCTCTATTTCTTCTGGGAATATCTTTTTACCATTTTTTAATACAATTAAATTTTTGTTTCTACCTGTGATATATAATATTCCTTTTTTATCGAAATATCCTAAATCACCTGTGTAAAACCATCCATCTTTTAATACTTCATTTGTTAGTTCTGGCATTTCATAATAACCTAGCATTATATTGGGACCTTTTACTTTTATTTCTCCAATCCCATTTTCATCTGGTTTTTCTATTTCTATGGTGTCATTTATCATTGGAATTCCTACAGAACCATTTTTCATTACTTTTTCATTTTCAGCACAAATAACAGGTGATGTTTCACTTAATCCATACCCTTGAACTGTTTTAATTCCTAAGTCATTAAAGCCTTTTGCAATTTTTGCATCTGCTGGTGCCCCTCCAGATATAACAAATCTTAGCTCTCCTCCTAATGCATCAATTACTTGTTTAAATAGTACTCTTCTTAAATCTATATGTACTTTTCTAAGTACATTACTAATAGCAACAGCTGTTTTTATTAATTTTGTTTTTCCTTGTTTATCAATTTCTTTCATAATAGTTTTATAAATTGCTTCTACTAGAACAGGAACTCCAACAAAAAGTGTTACTTTATATTCATTTAAGTTTTGTTTAATATACCTTAATCCATCTGGAAATACAGTTCTTACACCACTTGCTAGCATCATAATCATACAGGTAGAACCAAAGATATGATGGAATGGTAAAAATGCTATATTGGTGTCTGTACTTTTAATATCTTCAACGCACTGCATAGCGTATATATTGGATGCAATATTTTTTTGTGATAACATGACTGCTTTTGATTTAGAGGTTGTTCCTGATGTAAATAGTAAAATATTCATTACATTTTCATCTATTTTGGTTTGTATATATTCTTTTTCTCCTTGTTTTAAAAGCTCTTCTCCTTTTTCTATTAATTTTTGTACTGATGAATATCCTTCTATTTGGCTCATACATATATAATTTGTTAAACTTGTATGATTATTTTCTTTTATTTTTGTAATTTTCTCTTCTAGTTTTTCATCAAAAAAGATACAATCTGCTTTGCTTCTAATCAATGAGCTTTCAAGTTCATCATATTGTAAGTCTTTATCTAATGGCACAGAAACTATTCCACCTAATAAGTTTGCTAAATGTACAATTGCCCATTCATATCTATTTTTTCCTATAATAGCTACTCTTTTTCCGTTTAGTCCCATATAGTACATAGCTGTTCCTAAACTATTAATATCTTCTAATAGTTTTTTATATGTTATATTTTCATAAGTTGTTTTGTCTTTTTCTTTATGTTTTATAACAAAAGCTATCTTTTCTGCATATATTTTTGCAGAATGATAAATAATCTCCTTTATATTTTGAAATTCTGTTGCTTCAAAAATTTTTAAATTTTTCATAAACTCTCCTTAAATTATGAACATTTTGTTCATTTTATTTTCTTTACTTTTATAGTATATCATAAAAATAAAAAAAAGTCTTTAAACTGACTTATTAGTTTAAGACTTTTTGGCAATTATTCAATCGTTGTAACTTTTAGTAAAAATTGCTACATTATTGCTTTTACATTTTTCATGAAGATAATACTTTCTATAATATCTATAATTGAATATGCTACCATAATGCCACCAATAGTCATAATAATTGTTCCAGAGTTTAGTACTACATATAACCCACACAAAAACATGACAATTGCTAATATTAATGTATAAATCCAAATTTTGCTATTTACTCTTTTTAATTGAATTGCGTTACTAATTCTAACAAAAGAAGTATAAATAATCCATACACCAATAATAATTCTAAATATAGAGCCAATTGTATTCATATACAACATTACTACAATTCCAATTACAATTGCAGTTAATCCATAGATTAAGTCATAATTATAAAAGTTGTTTTTTCCTTTAGAGGTAACATATCTAATGATTTTTAAAATTCCTATTATCATAAATATAGCTCCTAAAATTCCTGCAATTACTTGCAGCGTTCCTTCTGGATTACATATTAAAATAATTCCTAAAATTGCAAATATAATAGACCCTACTATTGAAATCCATCCTGTTTTCTTGAATAGATTTTTTACATATTCCATTCTTTTTCCTCCTTTTTTTCATATATTACTATATGCTTGTGAACATTGTGTGAACTTTTATATTTTTTAAGAACATTTTTTCACTTTTTTTATAAAAAGTATTGACACAGCGAACATTGTTTTGTATAATGTTTACGAACATTAATTCGTTTTTAAAATTGAAAGGAGTAGTATTTATGAATATTTTTAGAAATAACAGTAGTGTAATTTCATATACCATTAACAAAGAATTTGGTTCTAACCTTTATATTTCTGTACATGCTGGTGAGGTTGTA
>CAMSEM010000081.1 GCA_947057505.1 uncultured Clostridium sp.
TTGGATTTTTTCTTATGACACGTATTAATAGGTATAACGCCATAATGCCATTAATTATCATTAATGGCATTTCGTAAAAATTATCTTTTCTTATTGTTGTTATAATTGTTATTAATAGTAAACTTATTAATAATAATAGTTCTATATTGTTTACTAACTTTTTTAAGACTTTTTTTATCATGATTTATTCTCCGTTTTCATTGGTAATTTCAATCTTTTACTTTTACGTTAACTAATATATGTTTTTATTTTCCACTTTAGTGTATTCCAACTTTTTATGAAAGTCAATGCTTTTTATAGTTTAAAATAATTACTCATGTCTATGGTTTACATAGTTTAAAGCTATTGTTTAAAATCCATCATTTTATCTATACTCATTTGACCTGCCCTTGTAACAGAGTGATATCCGTATTTTTCTTTTAGTTTATCTAAAGTAGAATCTAACTTTTGCTGTTTTTCATTTTTAGGTGTATCAAACATAGAAATTTGCTGTATATCTTTTTCTACTAATTTATCTACTCTAATTCCAATTAAACGAATAGGTTCTCCATGATAACATTCTTTTAATATTTCTTTTGCAGTTTCATATATGATTTTGGTGCTACTTGTTGGAGTTGTTAGTGTTTTTTGATGTGAATAACTTTTAAAGTTTTTATGTTTTATTTGTACACCAATCGTACTAGCAAGTAAGTTATGTTTTCTTAACCTATATGTGGTTTGTTCTGTAAGTGCTAAAAGTACTTGCTGTATTTTTTCTATATTCGTTAAATCTTCTGGTAAGGTGGCGGAGTTTCCTATACATTTTGGTTGCTCTTGCTGTGCATTTACGGCTGATAAATCTATTCCATTTGCATATTCCCATATTGTTTTGCCAAACTTTCCAAATAGATTAACCATTTCTTGTTGTTTTCTAGCTGCTAAATCTCCTATTGTTTTGATGCCTAATCTTTCCAATTTAGGCAAACTTCTTTTTCCTACCATGAATAAGTCAGACACTGGTAAATTCCACATTTTAGTAGAAATTTCTTCTTTGTATAGTGTATGAACTTTATCTGGCTTTGCAAAATCTGATGCCATTTTTGCAAGTAATTTATTAGAAGCTACCCCAATGTTTACAGTAAACCCTAGTTCTTGTTTTACTCTGTTATGAATTTCATATGCAATTTGCAAATGTGTTTTTCCTTTTGGGATATATTGTGTAATATCTAAAAAACATTCATCTATTGAAAATCTTTCTATTTTGTCTGTATATTCACAAAGTAACTGATACAGGCTATTGGAATATTGATGGTATACTTTAAAATTACTTTGATAAATTTGTAAGTTTGGGCATTTTTGTTTAGCAAAGTAAATTGGTTCTGCTGTTTGAATTCCATATTTTTTGGCTGGTGTACTTTTGGCTAAAACAATTCCTTTTCTTTTTTCTTCATCTCCACCAATAATAGCAGGGATGGTTCTTATATCCATCTCTGCACCATTTTTTAGCATTTCTACTGCTGTCCATGATAAAAATGCATTATTTACATCTACATGTAAAATTTTTCTATTCAAAAGTATCACCTGTTTTATTATAAAACAGGTGTTTTTGTTTGTCAAGCACTTTTCTTCTTGTGTTTTTGGTATTAATTTAACATAATGTTATTTAAGACGATTTAATCTAAATGATATGTTCCTTCGTTCCTTTTACTTGCAAAGAACTGCATGAAAAGTTCTTATTGAACCTGAGCCGATATTCCCACTTACATTAAATATTCCTGCCGCACCATAATGATAATTATCACTATAATTCCCTCCACGTACAAGAAATGGAGTGTTCCCGGAGGCCAAAATTGATATAATCATTAAGCCATCCGTTAGCACCAGTCTTATATACCTCTTTAGTGGCATCACCAGTTTTTCCATGCTCCCAAACCGATGTATATTCTCCATTAACACCATGATAAGCTGTTACATACTTACTACTAATTCCTTCTGACGAAACAAATGAACTTCCATTTTCTATATAGAACTTCGCATCTACCTTAAAACCAGCAATCGAGTCTCCTCTTCCTCCAGACATATCGAATATCCCATATACATTTCCTGTAGTAGTTTGAAGACCAGCTTTTAAACAATATATAACAGCCGAATGTCCACCTGCATATCCATTAGAATAATTATTTTGTGAAACTTCATGTCCATTTCTTCCATACTTACTATGTGTTAAGTATGCTACTGCTCCCCATTCGCTACTTTTGCTCATATGACTATGCATAAAACTTGTATTTCCATCTCCACCGTTTTTTTGTTCATCAATCGTTGGTATTTGTCCATAACTTGCTGTTCGTGCAGCTGTATAACATTCCCCTATAGTATTACACGTTTGACTTTTTACCCCAGGTACACTTTTTAATTCTTCACTATTTTTACCGCTCATTTCAAATTTAGCAAACCAAAATCCTGTAAGTGGTTTATCCCATCCACCTAGCTCTAAATTTTGTGTTTTAGATAGTTGATCTGTTTTGGTTGTTCCAAATGCTGGATGTACAATATATAATTCTTCATTGTATTTTACTGTTTCTATTCCATCTTCTAAATCAAGTTTTTTCTTACCATCTACTGCACTCCACATGCCATATCCATCGTAATATCCTGTTGGAGTTGTACTTGTTTTGTCTTTATAATAAGTTATTCTATAGGCATATCTTGGTATCCATATAAAGTAACTTCCATTTTCTGTTTTGGCATTTGCCCAATGGCTTTTTGTGTTATCTTCTAAGCTACTTCCTTCAACACCTTCTTCTATTTCTTTTTCTCTATAATCATACCATTCTTTATCTGGATTTGTTTCGTCTGCTGGTGCTTCTTCAATAGTTCCATCTTCTTTTTCTACCCATTTTACTGCTCTCATTTTTGTTTTAGCTTCTACTGTACCATTTTTTTCGCTTTCTAATATTGGTTTGTTTGGTTCTGGTATTACTTTATTATTTTCGTCTAACCATATAACATCTATTCTTCCATAGTTGGTTGTAATAGGGTTATCTATATTAGTACTTCCTTCTATTGGTTGTATGGCTACTGTCACTTTACATATTTGTGGTTTTAACTCTCCATAGGTTACTGTTATTTCTGCATTTCCTAAGTTTGCTTTACTTTCTATTTTAATTGTATTATCATTAATTGTTTCTTTTACTGTAACAATATCTTCATTATTAGAGATAGCATTTAGGTTTTGTGTTGTTGTTTCTGTGTTTGTACTTTCTTCTATCTCATTTGCTAATTTTCCATTTGTTCTATCTAAGGTAATATGCTTATTTTCTAAACTTATTTTATAGTATTTATTTTCTACTTTTACATAGTATTGCACACCTTCTTCATTTTTTTGAAAGTTCACCTTTATTTGTGCTATATCACTTTTTCCCATCTTCACACTTGTTGGTTCTAATTCTATCGCTTCTATTACATTTTCTCCTACTGTTACTTCTTTTATGTCATATTTTAGGTTTGATAGCTCTTTTGTTATCTCTCCCATTGTTACTTTTTTATTTGTATTTCCTGTTTCATACTTTTTACTATCTAAATCTGCAAAAATGACATTTGCCCTTTCTTCTACATCTGCAAATTTTGTTTGTAAGTCGCTTTCCTTAGCTTGCTTAATAATTCCATTATCGCCAAATAGTATTACTATGCTTATTCCTGCTAAAATCAAAAGTACTACAATAGTGACCATTAGAGCGATTAAAGTAATACCTCTATTTGATTTTTGCACTTTTTTCTTTGTTTCTCTTTTTGACATATTTTTGCTCCTTTTTCTTCTGTTCATTATTTGTATTTTTTATACATTTTATATAGATCTAGTTTATTTGTTTTATTATATAGTTATTTATAATATTTGTAAATATCTTATCTATTTAAATGTATTTCAAACAAAAAAACTACGTATATATAGCTAAAAAAATTTATCTACTTTATTATATATTTAACATTATTTTTAAGACAATAAAATAAACAACATTATGTGGCACCAATTTTACATAATTTTATTTGTTTTATCTTAATTTAAAAATATAATTTGTTACAGTTTATTATGATATATATTTTTGCACCAATAGCCTTAGTTTACCTTTTGCAGTTTGAGAAACAATTTGCCTTATTTCATATTTTCCTTTTCCTCTAATGGTTAAAATGTCATTTTGTTTTAAAGTAGTTGCATTTTTTGTTTTTAGTTCATAATTTACAAATACTCTTTGACTACTAATAATTTCATTTGCTTTACTTCTAGATAAATGCAAAAGTTCAGATACTATTACATCTAACCTCATTTGTGGAATGAGAATAGTAATATCTTCTTTTTTGGTTGGAGTAATAGCTAAGTTTGTAATTTCTTTTATTTCAATAGTTGCTTTTTGAAATCTTGTTAAATCGGCTAAATGTGTTTGCAAATATGGTTCCATATCATGTTTTACTAAAATGTCTGCTCCTTGCTCGTTTACCATAATATCTCCTATTATTTCACGCTTTATCCCTAATTTCATAATACCACCTAAATATTCTGAGTGGTGGTAGCTTCCTTTTAATTCTTCTGGTAACATGATAGAAACTACTTTTATTTGTTCTATGATTGCTTTATTTTCTATAGCTGGCTTTTCAAATAATTCTTGTAGTTTATCTGGATAAATAAATAATATTTTTCTTTGTGCTTTTTCATATCCACCTTCTAAGCTATAGTTTTTTATCTTGCACATTTGTAACATTTTAGTTATCATATTTTGCTGATAAGCATCTAAAAATTCTGTAGTTTGTACTTGATTTTTAGTAGAAGCTGATTTTATTTTATCTAATATTTTGGAAATTAATAATTTATCTTCTTGCTTTGGAAATTGTTTTAACAATTCTTGTTTTTCCATTTACCTTTCTCCTTTATTTTAGTATTACCTTCTATTTGAATTCAATGCTTATCATTTATAACTCTTATAATATAGAAATTTTAGCAATAAAACATCTCATTTAGAACAATATCTACAAAGTATTGCCTCTAACCCTATTTGTAAATCTATTAATCCTATTTTATAATTACTATCTAAGTTGATTAATTCTTCTAATATTTTACGTAGTTCTTGTGTTTTAAAATATCTTGCTTGAGTTTTATATTTTGCTACTAAAAACATTTGATTTGGTTTTAAGTTCATAGCAGTTGCTACATCTTGATGATTTTCTTCTGCTACTTTGATAATATATAATTTTTTAAAATGATTATATAAAGTAATTAATATTTTTTGAACTGGTTCTTTATTAGCTATTAATCCATGTAAAACTTGCATTGCTTTTTCTATTTCTTTTTTTCCTAGATTATCTGTTAAATCAAAAATAACAGCTTGTATTTGTTTGGTGCAAAGTAAGTCTATATCTTGTTTTATAATGGTTTCTCCTTGTCCCTTATATTCAATCAATTTTCTTATTTCATTCATTAAGTCTTGCATGCTAGTTCCACAACATTCTACTAAATATTTAGCAGTAGCATCGTCCATTTGTACTCGATATGCCATGCATACTTTTTTTAAGTTTGCTACAATTTCTGGTAGCTTTAATAATGCAAATTCTTTTACTTCTCCTATTTTTTCAATGGTTTGATATAAAGTATTCTTTTCTGCTTCTTGCTCAACAAATAATAATTCTATTGTTAGTTCTATCTCTTCTTTATTTTCTTGCAAATACATTGCTATTTTTTCTTGCAGTGGCATTTTGGTATCTTGAACATTTTTCT
>CAMSEM010000082.1 GCA_947057505.1 uncultured Clostridium sp.
GAAATATCAGTACTAATTCCCTCTTTTACATTTCCAGAAATAGAAATAGAATATTTAATGAAAAACTACGATGTTGCTCTAAGTTATGAATATGAATCTAAATTTACTAATATGAAAATTATTAGTAATATTGGAAATAATTATGCATCAGCCGATAAACCAATTACATTTGTATATCGTATTAATGTAAACAATATAAATACAACAGATGTATATTCAGATATTGTTATAGCAACTGCTAAAGGTGATGGACAGGTGCAAACAACAACGAACTCTATTATGTCGGGAACTCAAGCTACTGTAACATTAGAATATTGTTCAAATGGATTTACACCTTCTAATGGAACTGAAAAAAAGGTTATTGTAAAACCAGATGGAACAACAAGTGTACATTTTGATTTTGTTACTACTAATTCTACTGTAAAAACAGGAGCAATATCAAATATTCAGTTTGAAGCTGATGGCACTGGTGGCTGGTATAATACACCAAATTGTGAAAATGGCAAAATAAAATTAGAAACGAATGTATCAAACATGACTGTTCACTTAACAGCTCAAAACCTAAATACAGAAAATTGCTATATTAGAGTTAAATCCATGTTTCCTAGCAATATAGAAGCTACTCATCAAGATAAATCTGAAGGAGAAGTCAAATGGATACAAAAAGAAGATGGATATTGGTATTATAAAACTCCATTAACTAGTAATGCAACAACAGAAGTAATTGATATAAAACTAAATGTACCTGAAGAACTTGAGCAAGACTCATTTAATATTGGAACAATTGTAGAATATGTGCCTGCCAATGGAAATCAAGTTTCTGGCTGGTTATATTAAATTAAATTTTCCAAAACTCTTGACTCGACACAAAAACATGAGTATAATAAATAATAGTTGTAAATAATAAAAACAAAAATGAGAAAAAGTAAAATCAAGGTTATGGGAAGAGAAAATTAGCCAGAGGCTGCAAGCTAATTACAAAAACAGGTTTGAAAAACTACCTCATTCGTTTCTAGAAAAAAGCAAAAAGCAAAAAACAAAAAAGTAATTTGCAAAAGCTAGACGTGCATAATCTGCGTTAAAGAATTAATGAAGTAAAAAATAGGGATGGAACCGTGTATATAGAAGCACTCCTTTTAATCAAACAATTGGTTAAAGGGAGTGTTTTTTATTAGTTAGAAGAAAAGCACAACAAGTTTTGTCTCTAAAGTGACAAAATAACAAGGAGGGAAAAAATAATGATAAAAGTAGAATTAAAAGATGGTTCTAAAATAGAAGTAGAAGAAGGAAAAACTATTTTAGAAGTAGCAAAACAAATTAGTGAAGGCTTAGCAAGAAATAGTTTAGCAGGAAGAGTTGACGGTGAAGTAAAAGATTTAAGAACACCTATTAAGAAAGACTGCAAATTAGAAATTTTAACTTTTGAGGATGAAGATGGTAAAAAAGCATATTGGCATACAACTTCACACATAATGGCACAAGCTATCAAAAGAATATATGGTGAGAGTGTAAAACTTGCAATTGGACCTGCTATTGCAAATGGGTTTTACTATGATTTTGATGTAGAAAAACCATTTTCAGAAGAAGACTTAGTTAAAATTGAAGAAGAAATGAAAAAAATTGTAAAAGAAAACTTAGAAATTACAAACTATACTCTTCCAAGACAAGAGGCAATTGCTTTAATGAAACAAAGACAAGAACCATATAAATTAGAACTAATTGAAGAATTACCAGAAGGAGAAGAAATTAGTTTTTATGACCAAGGCGAATTTAAAGAACTTTGTGCAGGACCACATATTATGCGTACAGGTAGTGTAAAGGCATTTAAACTACTAAATTCTTCAGCAGCATATTGGAGAGGAGACGAAACAAAACAAACTCTTCAAAGAATTTATGGAATTTCTTTTCCAAAAGCAAGTATGCTAGAAGAACATATGCACATGCTAGAAGAAGCAAAAAAGAGGGATCATAGAAAACTTGGAAAAGAGTTAGATTTATTCTTCTTTGATGAAACTGCGCCAGGTATGGCATATTGGCTTCCAAAAGGTTTTACAATGATGAATGTATTAATAGACCTTTGGAGAAAAGAGCATAAAAAAAGAGGATACCAAGAATTTTCTGGTCCACAATTAAATAGCAGTAGCTTATGGAAAACATCAGGACATTGGGACCACTATAAAGAGGATATGTTTGTTTTAACAGATAACGAGGGAGCTGAACAGGCACTAAAACCAATGAACTGTCCAAACTCTATTAAAGTTTATCAAACCAAATTAAGAAGTTACAAAGATTTACCACTTAGATTTAGTGATATAGATGTTATTCACCGTTATGAAAAATCAGGACAATTAAATGGACTATTTAGAGTAAGAATGTTTAGACAAGATGATTCACACAATTATGTAATGGAGTCTCAAATTAAAGATGAAATAAAAGATGTTCTAGAAATTGCGAAAAGATTATATAGTATTTTTGGATTAGACTTTATTCTAACTCTATCAACAAGACCAGAAGATTACATGGGTGAATTAAGCTTATGGAACAAAGCAGAAGAAGATTTAAAAGATGTATTAAATGAACTTTGTGGCAAAGATAATTATCGTGTAAATGAAGGCGATGGAGCTTTTTATGGACCTAAAATTGATATTAAAATGAAAGACTGTCTAGGCAGAGAATGGCAAATGGGTACAGTACAAGTTGACTTCCAATTGCCACTTAGATTTAACTTGTCTTACATTGATTCAGACGGAGAAAAGAAAACACCAATTATGATTCATAGAGCATTATTTGGTTCATTTGAAAGATTTATTGGTATTTTAACAGAACACTTTGCAGGGGCTTTCCCAACTTGGCTTGCTCCAGTGCAAGTAAGAGTATTAACAATTGCAGATAGCCATAAAGAATATGCTAAAGAAGTAGAAGAAGCATTAGAAAAAGCAGGAATACGTGCTGAAGTAGATGATAGGCAAGAAAAAATAGGGTATAAAATTCGTGAGGCACAACTTCAAAAAGTTCCATATATGTTAATATTAGGAGATAAAGAAGTAGAAGGAAAAGCAGTTGGAGTTCGTTCAAGAAAAGAAGGAGATATTGGGCAAATGCCACTGAATGATTTTATAGCAAAAATAAAAGAAGAAATAGAAACATATGCTCAATAATACTTAAAAAAAGACCAGATTAACTGGTCTTTTTTTGTGGTGCTTAAAGAATGATACAAGCAAGTTTTCCTGTTACAGACATCAAATCAGCAATGTCAAAATCATACTGATTATCATTTTCAATAGGAAAACCATGAAACTCTTTAACAACTTCAAGGAATCTAGACTTTTTCCAAAATGGAACATCGACATTCCAATATTTTACGCCAGAGAGATAATGGGTATTTCCGCTTTTGTGCCCTCCAGGAACAAAAGCTAGTGTAAAATGATAGGAACAAAAAAGCCGAGTAAAACCAGTAGAAAAAGCATTCATGATGATGCACCTCTCAATATTTAATTATTTTAGTCTTTTTTGACTAAGCTAGTACTATTATACTATCTTATGTTAAGTTTGTCAAATTTTTTCTAAAACCATTGCAAATTAAAAAACGAGTATGATATACTTTTAATTAAGTAAAAATCAGGAGGAAAAGCATGCCTAAAAATATTGCAGAAGATAAAGAAAAATTAAAAGAAAAATTAGAATATATTGGACTAAATTTAGAAAGAGTACCTAAATTTTTACAAGAGTTTAAGCCACTTTCTTTTAGAGCCTCTAAATCTTATGATGAAACAACTTATAAAATATATCGCTACATTGATGTAAATGAAATTCAAATTTTATTAACCAATGCAGATAGAACTACAACTTTAAGTGAAAAATATAAAAAAGCCATTCCAATTACTAACTATTTAGACTCTAAAACAGAAGAAAATATAGAATATTTCACAACTTTTCTTAGTATGTTAAACCATACTGATATAGAAGAAATAAAAGAGCTAGAAAAAGAACAAGAAAAGTTAAAAGAGCAAATTCCATATGAAGTAAAATATGCAAATAATTATATTTGGCAAATTTATTATTCTCATGTTTCTAATCAGTATTTTATGTTGGTACCAACCAATGAATACAACAATAGTGCTCTATTTTATTTGTTAAAAAAGCAAATTGCAGCTAAAAAAGCAAGAAAAAAAGAGCTAATTTATGTACCAATTAGTCATGAAGAATATACAGGAGCATACCTTGCCAAAAGCCAAATTGCAGACTTAGAAAACTATTTATGGTATTTTGCCAAACAATGGCCTAACATTTACGAAGTATATGACTTAAAAGAAAAAATGAGCTTGAAAATAATTGGCACAACAAAAGTATATGAAAAAATGGAAAGTAGTTATGTTATAACACTAAACAATAAAGAAGAAGCACTAGAACAATATAAATTAATAAAAGCCTTATTTATTTTAGCAACTGGTCTTCCAGAAGATTATGCATTTAAAACAAGAATAAGCCAAGATGGTGAATTAGAATTTGCCTTTCATAATAATGATAAAGAAACCATAATTAATTATGCTAATTTGCTAGCATTTATTCAAACACAAGCAGAAGAAAAAAGGCTTTTCATAGGTGTAGAAGATAAAAAAATATTACAAGAGCAAAATGATTTGCAACAGCTAAAACAAATAGTAGAGGATCAAACCCAAGAGTATTTAGCAAAACAACGTCAAATTGCTACTTTTTTAGAATGTAAAAAAACTTTCTTTGGGAAAGTAAAATACTATTTTTCTAATAGAAAAAAGGAACTAAAAAGTATTACAAAGTATAAAAAGCAAACTACAACAATGAGAGAAGAAACAATAAAAATTACCAAAGAAACAACAAAAGAAATATATACAATAGAAGACCTAATAGAAATTTGTACCAAACTAGATAGCAGAAGAAAAATGGTAAAAAACTTAAAACAAGATAGTAAAGCACTAGAACTTAAAAAAGTTAACTTAGAAAGAAAAATTAAAAATGCTAATATTTATTTAAATGAAATAGACCTTCATAAAAAGAGTATTTTTGAATTTTGGAAATTTACCAATAAAGATGAATTACCTAGTCTAAATGAAGGAGAAGAAGAGCAAAGAAAAGAAAAAATTGCAAAAAGTTTTGATTATGAAGCAGACATAGAAGATATAGGAAAACAAGTAGATGAACTTCAAAGAAGGAAATTATCTAAAAACGAAACCGATAGCATATTTGCTATAAAACAAGTACTTACATCTAGTCAAATTTTAAATAAAGTCAGTAGCAATGAATTATTAGAAAAGCAAATGAAAATGCTACAAGAAGAATTAGATAAATTAAAACAACAATATGAAAAAGATATTGACCATATAAAAGCAAAAGATTTTGACATTTTTGGCAGCATGTCTGAAGATAAAACAAAAATAAAAATATTAAATAATCAAAAACATAGAGAAATTGAAAAAGACAAATATAATATTTTGAATATCAATCCACAAACTGAACTAAGTTTATATATAGATAACTTAAGAAACTATTTAAATTTAACAAAAGAAGCCTTTTGCAAAATAACTTCTAGCTATCATATGCCAACCCATCATATCCTTCTAAAACTAATACATCCTTTGCTTCTGGAAGTGT
>CAMSEM010000083.1 GCA_947057505.1 uncultured Clostridium sp.
GGAACTGGTCTGTGAGAGGGAAGGGCTTCTGGGGATTGCGGCGGATTTTGCTATTAATAGCATTAACTAGAATGGTATCTGTTGGCTCTATTGCAGCGGCTATTCTATTCCCAGTATTAGTACTATTTATTGGGCAAAATTATATTGTACCATCAAGCAATTTAAGTTATTTTATTTATAGTGTTATGATAGCAATTTTTGTTATTCTAAAACATAAAGAAAATATAAAAAGAATTTTTAATGGAACAGAAAATAGACTTAGTTTTAAAAAATAGTTAAAAAGTATTTTATGTAAGCATTAAGTTTTGGACATAAGAATTTATTTTAGAAAGTGAGAGGAAATATGAAAAAAATTTGTGTAATTGGAAGTGGAAGCTGGGGATGTGCTTTGGCAATTCATAGTGCTAAAATGGGCTATCCAGTAAAAATATGGTCGTTTTCAGAAGATGAGGCTAAACTAATCAATGAAGAAAGAAAATGCAAGTTCTTACCAATGGCCAATATGCCAGAGAGTATTTATTGCACTACAAATATGAAAGAAGCAATAGAAGGAACTGATATTATTTTACATGTAACACCTTCTAAATTTTTTCGTGATACTTTAAAACAATATAAAGAATATGTTACAAACCAACCTATTGTTATATGTTCAAAAGGATTTGAATTAGCTAGCCTATCTACCTTAAGTGATGTAGCACAAGAAGAAATGCCAAATGCTAAAATAGCAGCACTTTCAGGTCCAAGCCATGCAGAAGAAGTATCTTTAGGAATTCCTACTGCTGTTGTGATTGCATCTAAAGATTATGAAGTACAATGCCAATTACAAGATATATTTATGAATGAAAACATGAGGGTTTATACCAGTAGCGATATACAAGGGGTAGAACTTGGTGGTGCTCTAAAAAATATTATTGCTTTTTGCGCAGGGGTAGTAACAGAATTAAAACTTGGAGATAACACCTTTGCAGCGTTAATGACAAGAGGGTTAACAGAAATTTCAAGGCTAGGGGTTGCAATGGGAGGAGAGCATAATACCTTTTATGGATTATCTGGATTAGGCGATTTAATAGTTACTTGTTCAAGTGAACATAGTAGAAACCGTAGAGCAGGTAGATGTATTGGTAGAGGCTTAACTATTGAAGAAACTAGAAAAGAAGTTGGAATGGTAATTGAAAGTATAGATAATATCGAAGTTGCTTATCAATTAGCAAAAAAATATAATATTGAAATGCCAATTGTAAATACGGTATATAATGTACTATATCATAATTTGGCTCCAATGGAGGCTGTTACACAATTAATGACTCGTGAAAAAAAATCTGAATAAAAAGGTATATTTTTCATTTTTTTCTCCATAATATATAGAAAAAGATATGGAGGAGTAAAGATGGAAAACGTAATGAGTAAAATTGGTGAAACTGCTGCTAAAACATATAAATATGCTGCAAAGGCAACTGAGAAAATTACTACACAAATAAAATTAAAAGCTCAAATGGCAGAAAATAAAACTGAAATTAAAGAGATATATGAAAACATTGGAAAAAAAGTATATGAAAAGTATTTATTAAAACAAGATAGCAAAACAGATTTTATAGAGGAATGTTCTATGATTGATGTTTTGGCAAATGAAGTAGAAGAAATTAGAATGGAACTTTTAAATATACGAAATTTAAAGCAATGTTCTAAATGTCATTATGAGATAGGTCTAGATTATCATTATTGCCCTAATTGTGGTAAAGAACAAGAATTAGCAGAAGAACAAAAACAAAATGATGGTCCAGCAACGATAGAAACCTTAGATAAACAAGATGCAGTTTTAACAAAGAAAAAAGTAGATAATCAAGAAATGGAAAATACCACTAAAAGGCAAGTGAAAAATCAAGCAAAAAAATTTGAAAATGAAAATTTAATCAGTAAAAAAGTAGAAGATGATAACTAAAATCATCTTCTAAAATTATATAAATAAGAGAAAATTTATCAATCTTTTGTAAAAAGCAAGAAATAGAAATAAGTATATACAGTCATAGAAAATTCCATGTTTTAATAAGGATAGCGTTCATATAAGTAACGAATTACATCATCTGCATTATTAGGAGTAATATTAATTAATAAATCTTTATCCAAACTAACCCACATATTAATTTTATAATCTTCTTGATTTTCAGTTAAGGCACTAATTAAATCTACCATTTCAATAGGATTATCATATTCTTTTTGCCATAGTAAATCATCTTGAAGACTTTGCAGATGATTTACTTCAAAACGATTTAAAAATCTTAAAATTTCGCCATTTTTGTCACTATATAATTTAACAATTGCTTTCATAATTCATGCTATATTGCATATATACAATATACTCCTTTCCTATTTTTAGTATAGTAGAAATGAAAATATTTATACTTGAGAATAAAAGGTAATTTTTTGGTAACAATAAAATTAAAATAAGTTTCGAAAAAGAAAGGAATTACATGAGGTATGAAAAAAGGAATTACCATTTTAATTGTAACAATTATTCTAGTTATTTTAATTTTAACTTCTCTAATTGTTTATGCCAAAGATGATAATCAAGACATAACTTTAGAAGAAAAAGTATCACAAGAAATACAATATTTAAATAATTATCTTATTTCTATGCTAGGGCACTTTAATGGACTTTCAGTTGGAAATGATATATTTCAAATAGGCTTGCAAAAAAACAATATAGGTAACTCTACACAATCAAGTCAATCAGGAGGAAATTCAAGTAATAGTATGCAGCAGGAAACAACAAAGGAAAATAGTACTCAAAATAATCAAGGAAAATCTAATCAAGAAGAAAATGGAACATCAAAACAAGAACAAAATAAAACGCAAGAAGGAAACAAGTCACAAAGTCAAAATGATCAAAGTGGACCTGCTAATATGCAACAAAATAGCATTTTAGCAAACAATGGAAAATATATAACAAATTGGGACATTATACAATTACAAATTGAAAAACTATATCAAACATGGAATACAATCAGTATTGATTTACATGCATTGAGTGTAGATGGAAATGCTATTTTAGCTTTTGGTGATGGATTAAATAATGCTACACAAAATATTAAGAAAAAAGAAAAAGCTAAAGCAATGGAAGAACTTGCAAAACTACATCAAATGCTTCCCAATTATATAGAAGGACATATTAACAATGAACAAGAAATAGATATTTTAAAAATATTATCGAAAGTAGTTACTGCATATGTTGGGGTTACAAATGATAAATGGCAAGATGCGCAAAAAGAATTAGAACAAGCACAGCAAGATTTTGCCAATATGCTTAATACAGTAACTAACATGGAAAAAGGTCAAAATTCGGCAACAATGAATCAATGCTATATTTTAGTAAATGAACTAAGAAATGCAGCAAAATTAAAAGATAAGGAAATATATTATATACAGTATGAAAATTTTATTACTAAAATAGGAATATTAATATAATTACTTTTATAACTTTAAGTCAAATAGTCCTAATAGTATGAGTTTTCTTGTTTTCAAAATGCTGAGGCGGTAGAAATTTTAAAGAAGAAGGGAGGGGCTCAGAAATCTTGAAAACTGCGAAAACAAATACTATTAGGACTATTATATATGAAAAGCACTGAACAATTACCAGCAATTTTTTTTAATTCAAGTAGCAGAAGATTGCTTTTTTTACCTTGTTGTGATAGAGTAAGAAAAAATGCAAAACTGATAAGGGAAGAAGGAAAAAGTGATGGAACAAAAAAAGGCAGTTATACCTGTAAAAAAGAATGAGGAATATGTTGTAAATATTATAGATAATGGCTTTGAAGGAGAAGGAATTGCAAAAATAGAGGGCTATACTATTTTTATAGCAGGAGCTATGAAAGGTGAAAAATGCAAAATTTTAATTGTAAAAGTAACTGCATCACATGCCTTTGGAAAAATAATAGAAATATTAGAAAAGGCAAATGCAAGAAAGGAAAGTGATTGTAGTACTTATAAAAGATGTGGAGGTTGTAGTTTAAGGCATATTGAATATAATGCTACATTAGAAATGAAACAAAAGATGGTTCAAAATTTAGTAAATAAAACATTAGAATGTGCAGTAGAAGTTGAACCTACTATTGGAATGGAAAATCCAGTTCATTATAGAAATAAAGCACAATATCCATTAGGAATAAATAAAGAAAACGACCCAGTAGTTGGAATATATGCACAAAGAACACATACTATTATTCCAATGGAAAACTGCCTTATTCAAAATGAAATCTCTGAAATTATTGCCAAAAGTGTTTTAAAAATAATAAAAGAAAATAAAATTTCTATTTATAATGAAAAAAATCAAAACGGAATTATGAGGCATATTATCATAAAAATAGGAATAAAAACCAAACAAGTTATGTGTATATTAGTAGTAAATGGAAATCAATTTCCACAAGAAAAGAAAATGGTAGAAGGCTTATTACAAGAATTTCAAAAAAATGAAAAATTGCAAGGTTGGGAGCTAAAAACTATTGTAAAAAATATCAATACCAAAAATACAAATGTAATATTGGGAAATATAAATGTAGTTTTATATGGAGAAGGATGTATCTATGATAAATTAGGAGAATATACTTTTAAAATATCTCCAATGTCTTTTTATCAAACAAATCCTATTCAAACAGAGGTGCTATACAAAAAGGCAATAGAGTTTGCAGGGTTAAATGGAACAGAAATAGTATTAGATTTATACTGTGGAATTGGTACAATTGGAATTTTTATAGCTAAAACAGCAAAAAAAGTATATGGTATAGAAATTATAGAAGATGCCATTAAAGATGCAAAAGAAAATGCAAAATTGAATAGGATTGAAAATATTGAATTTTTATGTGGGGATGTAGAAGTTGCATTAGGGGAGTTAATTGAAAAGAGTGAAAAGGCAGATGTGATTTTTGTAGACCCACCAAGAAGAGGATTAGATATTACAACACTGAATAACATTTTAGCGATAGAGCCAATTAAAGTAGTATATATTAGTTGTAATCCTGCAACAATGGTGCGTGACTTGAAATTATTAGAAGAAAAATATGAGGTGGCCAAAATACAACCAGTAGATATGTTTCCGTATACAACACACGTGGAGTGCGTTGCAGTGCTACAACTAAAATAAGACAGGTAATACTTGATTTTAATATGATTTCAGAGATTATAACTTTTGAAGATAAAGGCAGAATTGGTAAAGAAAAACATCAAAATTTGGGTGTGAAAGTTAAAGTAGTTGCTTAAGTGGTAAGTGGAAACACATAAATTAAATTTTAGAAAACTGAGTAAAGTGTTTGAAATACTAGAAAAATTGGGATTATATCTACTGTAAGCATAACAGGTACAGGTTGTGTTGATTAGTAGACATGAAATAAAGGTAAATGTTTCAAGTATTAGAGCAAATTTATTTAAATGAGTTATAGAGAATCTTTATTAAATGGGTGTCAGTAGATAT
>CAMSEM010000084.1 GCA_947057505.1 uncultured Clostridium sp.
CATCTTTCCTGTACCAATAAAACTTTATAAATAAGCTATTATAAAATATGGGAAATATAATAATACCTCACAAAATACATTTATACCCCTATATAGGAAAGTTTTATAAATTAGAACTTTCCTATTCTTATGTGTATCTAAAACTTTGCATTCGCTAACGCACACCTTTCCTATATTACAAGGTTAAGTTTCATAAGTTCGTGCGATTGCGAAGCAATCTGCACATACGGCGAAGCCACTTTTCTTACAAATTAAGCTGAAACCATGGTAAAAACTGCAAAGAAATAAAAGTATAAAATGCTGCAAAAAAACCTTGCAGTAATTTACCAATAAAATATTTTTTAATAGATAAGCCACTTTTACTAACAATACTAAACACTTGTAGTAAAATTGAAATTCCACCAAATCCAAGTAAAAATGCACAAAAAATAATGCTAATAGACAAATCTTTTAAAGGAATACTAGCTACTAATTTTACTCCATTTGTTAGTTCCACAATTCCAGATAAAAAAGAGTGTATCATTTCAGGCGGAATATGAAACATAGAAAAAACAGGCAATAATAGATTAGACAAAATATCTAATAGTTGACTTTGATTCAAAATAGAAATAACCACAGAAAAAATGACAACAAATCCACCAATTAATAAAATAGTAGAAATAGAATTAGTAATACTTTTTCCAAGTACTTCTCCTAAAGAAGAAAAAGTAACTTGATTAGATTGTTTTGTAGAAAAATATTCCTTAGTATTTTGTAATTGGGAATAGGAAGGTATATTTTTTCTTTGATGGATACTACTAATATTTAAAACAATACCTACACTAATACAAGCAAGAATATGTGTAATAAAAAGTAAAATACCAATCATAGTATTTCCAAATAGGCTAATCCCAACAGTTCCAATAATAAATAAAGGACCAGAGTTATTAGTAAAAGCAAGCATTCTCTCAGCTTCTTCCTTAGTACATACTCCTTTTTCTCTAAAATTGCTAACAATTTTAGCTCCAACAGGGTAGCCACTAATTAGTCCCATTAGAAAAGCAAAAGCTCCTTCACCAGGAATACCAAAAAGTGGCTTCATCATAAAACGTAAATGAATACCAAGCCATGAGATAATATTAGTATAGCTTAATAACTCGGTAGCTACAAAAAAAGGAAATAAAGCAGGTATCACAGAGGTAGCCCATAAATATAGTCCATTTTTAGCAGCAGTAAAATTGCTATTAGAAAAAGAAATTAAGCCAATAGCAAACAAAACAAATAGTATCGAAATAGCACTCTTTTTGAAAGAATAAACCCAAATTTTTACTTTATTATTTCTTTTAGTAGTATTAAAATTAGTTTCATTTAAAGTAGCAAAGCCTTCTTTTGCCATACTAGCACCACCTTTTTATTTAGGTATAAAAAATGTTCGACAATACAAAATAAAAGTTATATATATGTATGTATAAAAATAAAATTTATAACCTTTTGGGGTTTTAAATTTGTTAATTAGTGGCATACTAAAATTAAATATTTACAAAAAATATAATACTTGTTCTAAAAAAATATAAAAAAGGAGAGAAAAATGCCAAAAGAGAATAGAGAAGATAAAATAGATATAAAAAGCATATATGGCAAGGTATGTATGTTAAAACCAGAAGAATTTTTACAAGAAATTCAAGTGGGGACTAATGGGCTAACACAAAATGAAGCAAAACAAAGACAAGAAAAGTATGGAAAAAATCAGGTAAAACAAGCAAAGCCAAAAAAATGGTATGAATATTTATGGCAAAGCTTTATAAGCCCTTTTAATCTTATTTTAGTAGGAATTACCTTAGTACTTATTTATACTGATATTATTTTACAAGAAATACCAAGTTATGCCAATATTATTGTAGTAATAGCTTTGGTATTAATTAGTACTTTTTTAGAATTTTTTGAAGTATATAAATCAAATAAAGCAGCAGAAAAACTAAAAAAGTTAGTTGCTGTAAAAACAACAGTACTTAGAGAAGGAAAGGAAGAAACAGTATTTTTAGATGAAGTTACCATTGGAGATATTGTAATTTTATCAGCAGGGGATTTAATTCCAGCAGATTTAAAAATAATAGAGCAAAAAGATTTATATGTAGTGCAATCTTCTCTAACTGGTGAGTCTGACAGTGTAAGAAAAGTAGCAATTACAGAAAATAAACAAATAAACCAAATTGAAGACATTACTAATTTAGATACCATATGTTTTATGGGCACTAATGTAATGAGTGGTACTGCAAAAGCTGTAGTTTTTAGAATTGCAGATCAAACTTATTTTGGAAAAATAGCACAAACCTTAGAACAAACAAAGCCGAAAACTAGTTTTCAAAAGGGGATTGAAAGCATAAGTAAGTTATTAATTAGATTTATGTTAGTTCTAATTCCAATCACTTTTTTCATCAATGCATTTAAACACGACAACTTAATAGCATTTACATTTGCAGTGGCAATTGCTATAGGAATTACCCCACTATTGCTCCCAGTTTTACTATCTTCTAGTTTAGCCAAAGGTGCTATGAATATGTCTAAAAAAAAGACAATTGTAAAAAAGTTAGATAGTATTCAGTCTTTTGGAGCTATGAATATTTTATGCACAGATAAAACAGGAACTTTAACCAAAGATGAAATTGTATTAGAAAAATATTTAAATACAAAAGGAGAAGAAGATGCTAATATATTAAAAATTACTTTTTTAAATTCTTATTTTCAAACTGGATTAAAAGGAAATATTGATGAAGCAGTAATTGCTAGAGTAAAGGAGCATCAATTAGAAGAATTTGCAAAAGATTATCAAAAAATAGATGAAATTCCTTTTGATTTTTCAAGGAGAAGGCTATCTGTTATATTAAAAATAGAAAATCGAATACAAATGATTACCAAAGGAGCAGTAGAAGAAATTTTATCTATTTGCAGTAATATAGAGCAAGATGGCATAACTTGCAAAATAGATAATGAACAAAAGCAAAAAATAAAAAAGATGACAAAAGAATTAAATGAACAAGGACTTAGAGTAGTTGCAGTATGTAGTAAAAATATAGAAAATGTAAAAGAAAGCTATAACCAAAAAGACGAAGAAAAAATGACTTTAATGCGGTTTTGTAGGTTTTTTAGACCCGCCAAAAGAAAGTGCTAAAGATGAAATTGCAAGACTAAATCAATATGGAATTCGTGTAATGGTATTAACAGGAGATAATGAATATGTAACAAAAGCAATTTGCCAAAAAGTGAATATCAATACAGATAAAATTGTGTTAGGAAATAAAATAGATAAATTATCAGACTTAGCATTAAAAAGGCTATTAAAGAAAACAAATGTGTATGCTAAACTTTCACCAATACAAAAAGCAAGAATTATTCGTGTACTAAAAGAAGAGGAAAACATTGTAGGCTACATGGGAGACGGTATTAACGATAGTCCTTCTATTCATAATGCAGAAGTTGGAATTTCTGTTGATACAGCAGTAGATGTTACAAAGGAAGCCGCAGACATTATTTTATTAAAGAAAAATTTAAATGTTTTAACAGATGGTGTCATAGAAGGAAGAAAAACTTTTGGAAATTTACAAAAATATATTAAAATGGCAGTTAGCTTTAACTTTGGAGAGGTTCTATCTATTTTAATTGCTAGCATTTTCTTACCATTTTTTCCAATTACACCAATTCAGCTTCTAGTACAAAGTCTGCTATATGATATTGGTCAACTATCACTTCCTTATGATAATGTAGATAGGGAGTATTTAGAAAAGCCAAGAAAGTGGAATTTAAAACAAATTAAAAACTTTATGCTATGGATGGGACCAACTAGTTCTATTTTTGATTTATTTGTATTTATTAGTTTGTGGTTTGTTTTTGGAATTAGGGAAGCGGCAATATTTCAAAGTATATGGTTTTCGTATGGAGTAGTATCAAACTTAATAGGACTTCATATTATTAGAACTTCCAAAACACCATTTGTACAAAGTAATAGTTCTAAAGCAGTATATGCCACATCTATTATTTTAAGTATGATTGCAATTATCATACCATTTACCACAATAGGTACACTATTAGGACTAGTTCCAATTCCAATAAAATACATTTTCCTTATCATTATTGGAGTTCCTATTTTATATTGCTTTATAGCTACGATTGTCAAAAAAGAGTATATCAAAAAATATGGAGAATGGCTATAAAACAAATATTGCAAAGATTATGTAAATATGGTATAATAAAAATGTAACTTATTTATAATTCTACTTTACAATAGGAGGAATTGCTTATGACAAGACAAATGGATGCAGTAAAAAATGTGTTTATGGGAGAAGTTTGGGCAATTAGCGTGGTAGAAAAACGGGCATTTGCAGAAGGGTGGTATGTTTTTAAAAATCATGCTACAATAAGGCAAACAGCAGGCGAATTTGATGTTCCAAAAAGTACTGTGTATCGGGATTTACGAGAAATTTTGCCACAGGTAAGCCCTGTTTTGGCACAGGCCGTGGATAGTGTGCTCAAACAAAATAAAAAAGAAGCACACATTCGTGGAGGAGAAGCAACCAGACGTAAATGGAGGAGAAAAAGAGTAGAAGATCTTCTTGATGAAGAAGAAAAAGCAAGAATAAAATATATGTAAATTTTATTCTAAAACCAAAAAAACAGTCCTTAATTAAGAACTGTTTTTTTGGTTTTCATGCTTTTATATAGAAAATGTGCTTTATGCAATTTTCTATTTTTCCATTAACTCTTGATAATATTCTTCAAGAAAGTCTAAATTTTCTTGAACATTTTCAATAGTTAAAGTTTGCATCACCTCTCTTACAAAAGAGTAAAAATCTTCCTTCATTTCTTTCTCAGCAGAAGAGAGAAACTTTTTCTTCTTACCACTTTGATGATTAAATTTATTATTACCATACCTTTGCTCAATTTCCTTTCCAAACAAGAGCTGAAGAGCTTCAGCGGTTTTTGTTTGGGCCATTTCTTCGTCAATGCAAAGCTCCAAAGCTATTACATTTTTCTTCTTCAAAGAAATGCAACCATATGCAAGCACAGGGGTAGAACCATAGCCACCATTATCCATGGTAAGCTCAATTGTTCCAAGCATATCTTTGTTAGAAAGCACTTTGCTTAGAGAAATTGACTTTACACTAGCATATTCACGTTTTTTTCTTTCGAAAATACCATGAATGCGCTTTCTTTCTAAAACATCTCTTAGCTCTGGAATAGTGGCATATTCATTAGAAATGCTATAAGAAGAAAACCACACTCTGGTACCATCTTCTAAAAAAGCATCTTTCACATTAGTAGTAAACAAGGTTTTTTCATCAAGATAAACAAAAGGTTTAGGGTTAAATATTTCTAGATCGGAAGAGCACACGTCTGAACTCCAGTCACCTTGTAATCTC
>CAMSEM010000085.1 GCA_947057505.1 uncultured Clostridium sp.
CCAGCAGGCACACAGCCGCATGCAGCGGTATATTATGCTTCAGATTTACTTTTTCTTTTGCTAATTTTAAAGCAGCTATAGTATCTGCTGTTTCACCAGATTGACTAATATAAATACAAAGTGTTTTTTCATTAATAATTGGGTCACGGTAACGAAATTCTGATGCAATATCTACTTCGGTAGGAATTTGGCAAAGTTTTTCGATAGCATCTTTACCAATTAACCCTGCATGCATAGCAGTACCACAAGCTACAATATAAATTTTATTAATATTTTGTAAATAACTTTTAGTTATTTCTAAGTCATCAAATTGGCACTTTTCTCCTAATTTAAGTCTAGATCCTATTGTTTCACGAATGGAATTTGGTTGCTCATAAATTTCTTTTAACATATAATCTTCATAACCATTTTTTTCAGCACTAGTAGCATCCCACTCAATATTTTTCATAGCCTTGCTATGTTCTACTAAAGTATTATCAAAAAAGCGTATGTCATCTTTATGAATAACAGCATACTCATAATCATCTAATAAATAAAAATCTTTAGTATGAGTTAAAATAGCTGGGATATCAGATGCAATAAAGTTCTCACCATTTCCTTTACCAATAACAAGTGGGCTATCTTTTCTAACTACAATCATTTTATCTGGATATAATTTAGAAATAACCTCAATGGCATAACTACCTTTTAAATTATCTACTGCTGACTTAACAGCTCTTAAAAATTTATCATCATCGGCAATTCCATTGGTATAGTAATAATGAATTAAATTAGGAATCACTTCTGTATCTGTTTGAGATAAGAAAGAATAACCCTTACTTGTTAAAAACTCTCTTAGCTCATTGTAATTTTCAATAATACCATTATGTACTACTGCAAACTGTTTACTATTATCTAAATGAGGATGAGAATTCTCTTTAGATGGTCTTCCATGGGTTGCCCATCTAGTGTGAGCAATACCAACACAAGCAGAAAGCTCGTCAATTCCAGCAATTTGTTGCAAATTAGCAACTCTTCCTTTATCTTTCATAACACAAAGTTCATTATTTTCAAGAACTGCAATACCAGCTGAATCATAACCTCTGTATTCTAAACATAATAAGCCATTTATTAAAACAGGAGTGGCTTTTTTATCTCCTATATAACCTACAATTCCACACATATATATAAATACCTCCTTTTATTTGTGAAAGAAAGTATACAAATTAAAGTACGTACCCTATTAGATTTGTTTTATTATATTACTATAATCTTTTGCTAATATTTCATGGCAGTAACGCATGCCATAGGACCATCCGCCGAAAAATTCGATAAATCCTATCCTCGTCAACAGCCTAGAAGAAAAGACTGTTCAGGCGCTTTTTTTAGTAAAAACACACTCCTCCTTTTCATATAGTTTATAATCTGTAATCTTTCATACTATTATATTACTATAAAAAACAAAATGTGTCAAAGAAATTTTTAGGCTCATTAGGTTACTATTTAATGGTAAAAAGTTAAAAGACTTGTAATATAGTAATTTTGCAGTTAACACTTATGGACGCTCTGCTATTGGGAACCCTTGCTCTTTTAGAGCACTCTCAATACCTCGTTCCAGTTTAAAATGCTATATTACAAGTTATCTTAAATGAAAAAACATTATCCAGTAACCTCATTAAGAAGAGTGTTTGAAAGAATTTGACATCTACATAATATCGATGTATAATAGAATATATCATATAGTATATGTTAGGAAAAGTAGCAACAAGAGGAGGAAGTACTTATGAAAAAGAACAATAGACAAGTTCAAGTGAAACGGAAAATTTATGAAAAGGTTGTTTCGTTAACTGCAGAACTTGCTAAAACAAAAGTAGCAGAAGAAATCTATAATGCTGCAAAAGCAGGAGAAACAAGAAAAGTGCAAGAAATCATTGATGCATTTCCACAAAAATATCCAGAATTGAATACAAAAATTGTAAACTTTGGAGAAGCATTTAATATTATTCGTGAAGTATATGATGTAAGCGTATTTGGTTATGAAAACAAAGAGAAAGAAGGGATTTTTGTTTATGACAAAGATGTTATTGACCCCTTAAGCTTTTGCTTTTTTGCACTCTTTGTAAAGATTGAGGATAACAATTTATTTGAAAATTGCTTCTCAAGAGACGCTTATGTCGAAGCTATCAAAGAAGTTACCAATAGCGATTTTGCTCAATTTGTTTTGGGCTATTCGTGGCTCGAGTTTATAGAAGAAGATAGAGAAATGGGTAAGATAGTTGTAGCGGCTGTTTTTGGTTTCGAGTTATTCTAAGAGTGAAATAAAATTTTCCTAACGCAAACTACACAGAAATTATTTCTGTGTAGTATTTTTTTTGAAAATATGCTACAATAAGGAAGAAGGGAAGGAGAAAAGCCATGTTTAATATAGAACAAGAACTAAAAAAATTGCCGAATAAGCCAGGCGTATACATTATGCACGACAAAGATGACAAAATTATTTATGTAGGTAAAGCCATCTCTTTAAAAAACAGAGTAAGACAATATTTTAGAAAAAACAATAAAACCAAAAGAATAGAAAACATGGTTTCCTTAATAGACCATTTTGAATATATTGTAACAGACAACGAATCTGAAGCATTAATATTAGAATGCAATTTAATAAAAAAGAACATGCCAAAATTTAATGTATTGTTAAAAGATGACAAAACCTACCCATATATAAAAGTAAATGTAAAAGAAAAATATCCAGATGTATATATTACAAGAAGAATTTTAAATGATGGAGCAAAATATTTTGGACCATATGCAAGTGCAGGAGCCGCTAAAGAAATGGTAGACTTTATTAAATCTAAATTTAAAATTAGACAATGTAAAAGTTTTAAATTTAAAGATAGACCTTGTTTAAATTATCATATAAAAAAATGTGCAGCACCTTGTATGAATTACATTTCAGAAGAAGAATACCAAGAACAAATTAACCAAATTATAAACTTACTAAGTGGAAAAACAAGTGTAGTAGTAAAACAGCTAGAACAAGAAATGAAGGAAGCATCTAAAAAATTAGACTTTGAAAAGGCAGCCTACTTAAGAGATAAAAAGTTAGCAATTGAAAAAATAAGCTATGAAAAGCAAAAAGTTTCTAATCTATCTGAAAACGATATAGATGTAATAGGATTAGCCAGAAACGAACTACGAGTTTGTATTGAAGTATTTTTTGTAAGAAACAGTAAAATGGTAGGAAGAGAGCATTACTTTTTAGAAAATTTCGAAGATGAGACAGATAAAGAAATTCTATCAGACTTTATGAAACAATATTATATGAACAATTTAGTAATTCCCCATAAAATTATGCTAAAAGAAGAAATAGAAGATAAACAATTATTAGAAGAATCGTTAGCAAAAAAAATGGGAAGAAATATAGAAATAAAATCTCCGCAAAAAGGAGAAAAATTAAGATTAGTAGAAATGGCAGAAAAAAATGCTAAAATTACTTTAGAAAATACAGAAAGAGAAAAATACAGTATTGTAAATGAATTAAAAAAAGTACTTTCTATGGATAAACTACCTAGAAAAATAGAAAGTTATGATATTTCTAACTTATCTGGTCAATATGTAGTTGCTGCTATGTGCGTATTGCAAGATGGGCAAGTGAAGAAAAACTTATCAAGAACGTTTAAAATAAAAACTGTATTAGGGCAAGATGACCCAAAATGCATGCAAGAAGTAATTACAAGAAGGCTAAAACATTCATTAGAAAATCCAAATGGAGGTTTTGGAGAATTGCCAGATGCTATTTTTGTAGATGGTGGTATTACCCAAATGAGAGCAGCAAAAGAAGCAATGGCAGTATATAACTTAAATATACCACTTTATGGAATGGTAAAAGATGATAAGCATACAACAAAAGCCTTAATTGATGAAAATAGAAAAGAACTAAAATTATCAGAAAGGCTGATGAATACTATTACGTATTTTCAAGACTGCGTACACGAAAAAGCAATTGGTTACCATAGAAAATTAAGAGGAAAAGATATTACCAAATCAAAGCTAGATGATATTGCTGGTATTGGACCTGCTAAGAAAAAAGCTTTATTAAAACATTTTGGAAGTGTGCAAAAAATAAAAGAAGCGCAGGTAGAAGAAATTGCAAAAGTACCAGGAATCAATAACAAGCTTGCAGCAGCAATCAAAGAACAAATATTTTAAAACTTAAAAAAATAAATGTCGAAATTTTGGATACGATTTTTATCATAAAAGCAAAACCTTTGCATATATTGTTAAAAGAAAATATAGTTAAGGGGGATTTTGTTAATGGAGTATACAAAAGATTTAATTTTTAATGTACGTTATGATGAGGTAACCAATACCATAGGTTTTAAAACCAAAAATAGGACAAGCCGTTTTTTTAAAAAACTAAAAAAACATAAAATAATAACATCTAGTGTGTTAATTGCTTGCACATTAATGGTAATAGATGGTATACTAATTATGAACTTTATACAAATATTAGGAGCTTAAAAAAATAATAAAGAAGGAGTAAAAAGTTATTGATATAAGGTTTAATATGACTTACTATGTTTTATACTTATGCATAACTTTAAATAGAAAAATGGATATTGCAAATAATTGGAAAGATTACGAAATACTAGATATGGCAAATGGAGAGAAATTAGAAAGATGGGGAGATGTTATTTTAGCAAGACCAGACCCACAAATTATTTGGAAAGAAAAAAGTTTTCCAAACAAATGGAAAAACATCAATGCTAGATATAATAGAAGCAAAGAAGGTGGAGGTAGCTGGAAATATGAGAAAAAAATGCCAGAAGCATGGCAGATAAAGTATAAAGACTTAACATTCAAAATAAAACCAATGGGATTTAAACATACTGGATTATTTCCAGAACAAGCAATTAATTGGGACTGGATGATAGAAAAAATAAAAAAAGAAAAAAGAGAAATTAAAGTATTAAACTTATTTGCGTATACTGGTGGAGCAACTGTTGCATGTAGCTATGCAGGTGCCTCTGTTTGCCATGTAGATAGTTCAAAAGGAATGGTAACATGGGCAAAAGAAAATATAACAGCATCAGGATTACAAAATAGACCAGTACGCTTTATTATAGATGATGTATTCAAATTTGTAAACCGTGAAATTCGTAGAGGAAACACCTATGATGCTATTATTATGGATCCACCATCTTATGGAAGAGGAACAGGTGGAGAAGTATGGAAATTTGAAGAAAATATTACCGAGCTTGTAGAACTATGTTCTAAAGTGCTATGTAAAGGCGGAAAATTATGTGAATCGTGAGTTAAGCTGGCTGGATTTTGA
>CAMSEM010000086.1 GCA_947057505.1 uncultured Clostridium sp.
TAGTCTGAACAATTCTTTTTCCAGCTGTTTATACATTTTTTATCTTTCTCTGGGATGGGCTCATCTATTGCTGTTTGTCAAGGTTTAAAACACATTGTACCAAACTTACAAGAAACAAAGCCAACAGCACTTTTAGCGGTACCACTTTTAATAGAAAACTTGTATCGCAAAATTAATGCAAATATCAAAAAAAGCAAAAAAGATGGTTTGGTAAACTCTATGATTCATGTAACAAATGCATTAAAAGTAGTAGGAGTAGATATTAAACGTAAGGTATTTGCTGAAATATATGAAAATCTAGGTGGAAATTTAAGAATTATAGTATCTGCAGCAGCACCTATTGATGCTAAAATTGGAAAATGGGTAGAAGATATAGGAATTGCATTTTTACAAGGATATGGGTTAACAGAAACTGCGCCAATTGCAGCATTAACACCAGAATTCCAACCAAAAGTTGGTTCAGCAGGTAAAGCTATTGTTACAGCAGAAATAAAAATAGATTCTCCAAATGAAAATGGAGAGGGAGAAGTTTTAATTAAAAGTCCTACACTAATGCTTGGATACTATGAAGATGAAGAAGCAACCAATGATGCTATAAAGGTAATAGATGGGGAAAGATGGTTTCATTCAGGCGATATTGGCTATTTAGATAAAGATGGATTTTTATACATAACTGGTAGAAGCAAAAATGTAATAGTTACACAAAATGGTAAAAATATTTATCCAGAAGAAATAGAAATTTTATTATCGCAAATACCAGAAATAAAAGAATGTATGGTATATGGAAAAGAAGATCCTAAAGATGAAACAAACAAAGAATTAATTATTTCTGCTAGAGTTATTCCAAACGAAGAAACAATAGAAGAAGCTTATGGAAAAGAACTAACAGAAGAACAAATAAGAGATATTATTTGGGGTAAAATTAAAGAGGTAAACAAAAAATTAACATCATATAAAGCAATTAAAAATTTAGAAATTAAACATGATGAATTTGAAAAAACAACAACAATGAAAATTAAGCGTTATGCAGAGCTAAAGAAAAAACAATAAGGGGTTACAAAAGTTTTAAAATAATAAAAGCTATAAGATAATTATTTAATGCTTTTGACAAATCTCTAAATTCTATTCGCTCACCCAAACTACGTAAGAAACTGTAATGCAAATTATATCTCAGCATTTTGCTAACGGTTTCTAACTTGTTGGTCCTCACCTTAATTCGCTTTGAAACTAATAGAATTTAGAGATTTTATCTTAAAGAAATTGAATAATTACAAAAAAAGACAAATTATTACAAAATGCCCTTGACTTCGTAAAAAACTTGTAATAAAATTGTAACAGAAATGTAAAAATAAAAAAACAAAATCCTATTGAGATTTTTACTTAATCAGTGTATAATAAACAAGATAAGAGAAAATGTCATAGGAAAAGGAGGGAAGGTTTACAATGTCTAGATCTGGCATAGTAAACGTGAGAATGGTAATCACGGAAGAAAAAATATTATCTAATATTGATAAAGTACAAAAATTAATAAATCCTAATAGTAAGAAACAAATTATTCAGCTAGAAGAAGATGCTTACTTTAAGGATTTAATAGAGTCTATAAAAACATATTTAATAGAGTATCCAAAAAAGAAAAATTTTCCTAAGAGTGTATATAAAGCAGCTTATGGGTTAGTAGAATATGCAACAAATCAATTTGAAGAAAACACAAAAAATATAGAAGAATTAATTCGTCAAAGGGAAAAAAATATATCATTAGCAGCAGAGTTAAGAGAAGTATTAGAAGCTGTAGAAAACAAAGAAGAAAATTGGAAACAAACAGTTAAAGAAGCATCAGCAGATTTTCCAGAAGATATAGTAGATACTTTAGGTCTAATTGGAAGAACGAAATCAAATAAATCACAAAACTTCCAAGATGCAGTAAAACTAATTAATGCAAGAATAGTTAACTTAGAATCTAACCTACATATTGAAATAGATATGGAAAGAATAGAAGATAGGTCAAAAGCACTAAGCTATATTGGAATTGAAGTAGCAGATGCACTTAAACTAATACCAACACCACAAGAAGATGAAAATACACAAGAGGCAATAGATAATATTCTAGAAGAGGTACCTGTAGCTGCAGAAGATAAAAAATACTTTGAACAAACTAGAGTAGAAGTTAAGCCATCATTATGGCAAAGAATAAAAAACAGCAAAATTGTTAGAGCAATTACTTATGCTATGAAAGTAAAAGTAGTTCTTCAAATACCAGCATTACCAGAAGGTAGAGGAGAACAAAAATAAAGTGAAAAACAAAAAAAGGGTTCCTAAAATGAACTATACCATAAAAAGTAAAATATAGTTTAGAATTGGAATTCTTTTTGGCTCAAAGTCAATAGTTGGGGTAAAACACTTTTTAGATGTTTTACCCCAACTATTGACTTTGAGCCTTCATTATGAAACAAAAAAGACTAACTTTTAGTTAGTCTAAATTGGTGGGCAGGGAAGGATTCGAACCTTCGTACTCGTATGAGAACAGATTTACAGTCTGCCGCCTTTAGCCACTCGGCCACCTGCCCAAATATAAAATTTCTTATGGTGCACCATCTAGGATTCGAACCTAGGACCCACCGGTTATGAGCCGGTTGCTCTGACCAACTGAGCTAATGGTGCATTCATTAGACAAATCTAAGTATAAGCTATTTTATAAAAAATGTCAATACTTAATTTACTTTTTTTATAAAAATTTCTAAAAAAGTTTAAAATAAATTGTATTTGTGATATTATTTATTAGAAAGTAAATAATAAAAGAGTACAATAGGAATAAAACAAATTACTCAGGAATACTTAAGAAAATAAAGGGAAAACTGTAAGCAAGGAGATTAAAAAAATATGAAAGAAGAAAAATTATGGTTTTGCAAAACTATAGAAGAAGTAGAAACATACTTTAATGTAAATAAGCAAGGCTTATCTAAAGAACAAGTTAAGCAAAATAGAGAAAAGTATGGTACAAACGAATTAGAAACTAAGAAGAAAAAGAGTTTATTTGTAAAATTTTTAGAACAGTTTAAAGATTTTATGATAATTATTTTAATTATAGCTGCTATTGTATCTGGAGTAGTAGGGTATTATGAAGGTGAAGGCATTACAGATTCTATTATTATTTTAATAGTAGTTATTGTTAATGCAATTATTGGAGTGGCTCAAGAAAATAAGGCAGAAAAATCATTAGAAGCACTTCAAAAATTAAGTTCTCATGTAGCAAAAGTAATACGTGGTGGAAATATAGAAGTTATACCATCTAAAGAACTAGTACCAGGAGATATAGTTATATTAGAAACAGGAGATTATGTACCAGCAGATATAAGGTTAATAGAAGCAATTAACTTAAAAGCACAAGAAGCATCACTAACAGGAGAATCTGTTCCAGTAGAAAAAAGTATAGACGAAATACAAAAACAAAAAACAAGTTTAGCAGATAGAACAAACATTGTATATTCTTCAAGTTTAATTACCTATGGTAGAGGAAAAGGAATTGTCATAGAAACTGGTATGAATACAGAGGTAGGAAAAATTGCAGGAATGATAAATGAAACAAAAGAAACTCAAACTCCACTTCAACAAAAGCTAAACAAGTTAGGAAAAACATTAGGAATAGCGGCAATTGCAATTTGCATTATGATTTTTATCATAGGCTTATTATATGGAAAAGATTTAGTAGAAATGTTTATGACTGCAGTAAGCTTAGCAGTAGCCGCAATTCCAGAGGGATTAGCAGCTGTGTCTACTATTGTTTTGGCAATAGGAGTACAAAGAATGGTAAAAAAACATGCCATTGTTAAAAAACTACCAGCAGTAGAAACACTAGGAAGTACTACTGTTATTTGTTCAGATAAAACAGGAACCTTAACACAAAATAAAATGACTGTAAAGAAAGTATTTTATAACAATCAATTAGTAAATTTAGAAGAGATTGATACTAATACAATGGAAGAAGAACTACAAAAGTTAGTATATATTAGTATGCTTTGCAATGATACAAAAGTTGCAAAAGATAAAACTCTTACAGGAGATCCTACAGAAACAGCATTAATAGATATGGCATTTGAGTTGGATTTTCAACCAAGTGTTTTAGAACAGTATCCAAGAATACAAGAATTACCATTTGACTCTGAAAGAAAGTTAATGACAACAGTTCATAAACTGCAAGATAAATATATTGTTTATACCAAAGGTGGAGTAGATGAATTATTGCAAAAATGTAATAGTTATGTAGTAAATGGAGAAGTAAAGCAAGACCTAGAAGAATATAAAAAACAAATAGCAAAACAAAATACAGCTATGGCACAAGAAGCTTTAAGAGTATTAGCGATGGGATATAAAGAAATAGACCATGAGCCAACACAAGAAGAAATGAAAAATATAGAACAAAATTTAATTTATGTTGGAATGGTTGGTATGATAGATCCGCCAAGGCAAGAAGTAAAAGCAGCAGTAGAAAAATGTAAAAAAGCAGGAATTAAAACTGTTATGATTACAGGTGACCACAGAATTACAGCAATTGCAATTGCAAAAGCCTTAGGAATACTAGAAAATGAGAAAGAAGCAATTACAGGTAATAGACTAGAAGAAATGTCAGATGAAGAATTAAAACAAAATGTAAGAAATTACAGTGTATATGCCAGAGTTTCCCCAGAACATAAAGTAAGGATTGTAAAAGCATGGCAAGCAAATGGAGAAATTGTAGCGATGACTGGAGATGGTGTAAATGATGCACCAGCACTAAAAACTGCAGATATTGGCTGTGCTATGGGAATTGTTGGTACAGATGTATCAAAAGAAGCAGCCGATGTTATTTTAACAGATGATAATTTTGCAACAATTGTATCTTCTGTAGAAGAGGGAAGAAGAATTTATGATAATATTTTAAAGGCAATTCAATTTTTACTATCTAGCAATATAGGTGAAATTATTGTACTGTTTATAGCTATTTTAATTACACCACTACTTGCAAATTGGTTTGGAATAAATGTAAATTTAATTGTACCATTACTACCAATTCATATATTATGGATTAACTTAGTAACAGACTCACTTCCAGCACTAGCATTAGCAGTAGACCCATCAGAAAAAGATATTATGGATAGAAAACCAATCAAACCAAGGCAAGGTGTCTTTACAAAAGGAATGACATGGAGAGTAATTTATCAAGGTGTTATGATAGGTTTACTTACCTTAGTAGCCTTTATTATAGGTTTAGCAACACCTGCCGAACAATTGCCAGTAGTTACACAAACACAATTAGATGGAAGTATAAGAA
>CAMSEM010000087.1 GCA_947057505.1 uncultured Clostridium sp.
ATTCAACCGCAGGATTTTAAGTCCTGTGCGTCTGCCAGTTCCGCCACATCTGCATTTTTACTATTGTAATATGTACTACATATATACAATTCTTGAACTGACAAGAATTATTTTACTACGAAATAATATACTTTGTCAATATATATTTCAAATTTTTTATATATTTCATTATTTTTTAGTAGTAATTCCATACATAAAAATAGAAAAGTATGAAATTACTACATTTTATATGCTTTACCAACTTAATTTTTTGTATTTCTTTTTGTAACTAAAATCTTTTGCTATTAAATATAATCTTCTTTTTATGCTTTTATCTGCCTTATATTTTAATGGATTTACCATTTTCTTTTGTTTTATCAAAGATAGTACTTCATTTTTTAGAGCACTACTTGTAACATATTTTTTTATTACACTTTTAGGTACAAAGCTTAACGCTATTTTTTCTTTCATTAGAGTACATGACTTTTGTTTGTTGTAAATTAGGTCATCTATTAGATATTGTACTAGGTTATGCCCACCTGCAGCTAAGTAATAGCTGCATCTTGCTTGTCTTGGATTTATTTCTAGTACTTTATATTTTCCATCCCTACTATCATATTTTAAGTCAAATTCTGCAAAACCTTGATATCCTATTTTTTCCATGAATGTTTTTAATGGTTCTACTATTTTTTCGTTATATCCATGTTCATTAAATCCATTTACTAATAGTGTACAGTTTCCAATTCCGCCAGGGTTTCTTTCTTGCAATCCTATTTGTGCAAATGTAATTAATTGTACCTCTTTTTCTTTACTGCAATAAAATACAGAATCAAATAAAGCACAGTCATCACCGGGAATAAATTCTTGAATAACTAAATTGCTTGTATAGCCAGATGTTTCTATCTTTCTTATTACTTCTTCTAACTCTTCTCTTGAAAAAACTTTAAATACTTTATACATTCCCTCAAATTCATGGTTATGATATTCAATGTTATTTCCTGGTTTTACAATCAATGGATACATTAACTTTTCAACTGCTTGCTCATTTATTTTTTCATTTTTTCCACATGAATATATATATGTTTTTGGAATATCAAGTTCACTATTTTCAAAAGTTTGATAAAAAGTATCTTTTACTAATAATTGATTTAATATTTGTAGACTTGGATAGTTATGTACATACTTTTTATCCAGTTTTTCTTTATTTTCAATAATTAATCTTACTAACTCATCACTTGTTCCAATTAAAATGATGGTATCTTGCTTCTGCTCTTTGGCATATTCATTTAATGTTTCTACAAAAACTGTTTCTGTTTCAAAATTTGGTACAGCTTTAAAATTAACAATACTACTATATGAAACAACCCCAATATCTCTTTTTCCAATTACATTTACTTTATCATGAAATAATTCATGATAACATCTTGCCATATAATAGGTGTTAAAATCACATCCTAAAATAAGTACATCAAATTTCTTTTCCATAACTTACTCTCCCCTATTACTTTCAACTTTCTCATCTATTTCTACTATTTGTCCACCTTTTTTTAGTACTCTTGGTATCCAGTTATTTAACATGCATGAACCTTCATATACTGAAGTTCCCATATATCTTGCTGCTTCTATCATTGAAATATCTTCTCCAATAAGTGTTACTTTATCTTTTTCATGCACTGTCTGATCTACTTTTGCAATTACCATTCCCATGTTAATTTCTCCAATAAGAGAATACCTTTTTCCATTAATAACTACTTGTCTTCCTTTATTTTTTCTACTAAAACCATCTGCATACCCTATTGGAATAATGGCTACATACATATCTTCTTGTGCTTCATATATTCTTCCATATCCTACAAAACTACCTTTTTTTATTTGTTTTACTTGCATTACTTCACTATACAAAGAAAATGCTGTTTTTAAGTTGATATCAATATTAGTAATAGTTGGACTTATATGATTTTTTTTGTTATAGTATGCTCTTTTCCATTTTCTTAAGCGGTTGATAAAGTCATTTGGTAACGTTTTTGGCGTAGTATTATAACCATATAAAATAATTCCTAAACGTATACCATTAGCAAATGGTATTTTTTCATGGTTTAGTAAGGTTTGACTTCTTCCTAAATGAACAATTGGAATTTGACTTAAATCAATCTCTGCTGTCAATTCCTGAAATTTTGCATATTGGTTATCCCAAGAAACATCATAAATTCCATCTGTTGCAAAGTGTGTAAAAATTCCTTCTAGTATAATATTATGTTTTTCTCTTAGCTCTTCTACTACTTGTTTTATTTTCTCTTTATTATCCAATCCTAATCTGCATAGTCCTGTATCAACTTTTATATGTACCTTTAATGGTTTTTCTATCTCTTGACTTACTAACTGTTTAAAATATTCATAACTGTGTACTGTTATAGTAATATTGTTTTGTATACATTTAGAAATATATTCTATTTGAATTGGTTCTAAACATAAAATTGGAATTGTAACTCCATCATTTCTAATGCTAATTCCTTCTTCTAAAGAAGATACTGCTAAGTAATTAATTCCACTTTCCACTAAATATTTTGCTATTTTATCACTATGGCCATAGGCATTTCCTTTTACCACCCCAAAATAGTACTTATATTCTGGATATTTCCCTATAATTTCTTTTACATTGTTTTGTAGATTATCTATATTTACTTCAATATACGTGTTTCTATACATGTTTGCTCCTTTGCCTTTGTAAAATTTTCTTTATTATATCATACAGTTTTCTCTTTTTGTATGTTTTTTATACTTTTATTTATAAAAGTTTGTAAAATAGTTAAAGCTTAACATAAGCATTTAATTTCAATTTACTTTAAAACTAATAGAAGCTACTGATTTTTAAAAAGGGCTAAACAATTTAATTCTAAATAACAAAGTGTTGAACATTATTTCTAAAGTGGTGAGATTTTCTGAGTGCTAAATGTATTATCTAATTGTTAAAAGATTTTTTATAAAAAAAAGATTTTTACAGTTAGTTATACCGTTAGAAACGAAAAAAATAATGTTCAATACTTTGTTATTAATATATTTTAGCTATTAAAAAAGAGATACAGACAAACAAATGCCCATATCTCAAAATATGAATTCATATAATTTATATAAATTACAGCTTATTTTTTGTTTACTAAATCTTTTAAAGCTTTTCCTGCTTTAAATACAGGTGCTTTAGATGCTGGTATTTTGATTTCTTCTTTAGTTTGTGGGTTTCTACCTTTTCTAGCAGCTCTTTTTCTTACTTCGAAAGAACCAAATCCAACTAATTGAACTTTGTCTCCTTTTACTAGTGCATCTGTTACAACGCTAACGAATGCGTTTAATGCTGCCTCAGCATCTTTCTTTGTTTCTCCTGTTTTTGCTGCCATAGCTGCGATTAATTCTGATTTGTTCATTTAAATTACCTCCTATAAGATTTTAAAATGCGTAGATTCTATATCTACTAATATCATTATTCGCCATTCTTTTTCAAAATCCTTCTTTTTTTTCCTTATTTTTTTTTAATAAGTGTAGTTTTCCGTAGGGATTTTCGCCTGTCGCACTTCCAAAATCGTTGGTACATCTATCATTCGCCGTTTCCCATACAGTCCCAAGTTTTTCATGAAATTTATTTGTTTTTCTTCCAAAATAAAAATTCATACATCCTTTTTCCAAATGGAATCATATAAATCTCTTCTTTTGAAAAGACTTTTAAAAGAAGAATAGAAATAGCATATATGATAATTGCTATTATAAATGCTAAAACCAATGCCACTTTTTCTCCTACAATAGAAATAAAAAATGTATAAGATAAATAAGAACTTCCTCCCATAATAGCACATGCCAAAATAGGTTTTATTATAAACTTTTTTATTTCAAATGGCATTTGTATATGCTTTTTTAATACTCTAAACTCAATTGTTACTGCAATTATATGACATATTACAGTTGCTAAAGCTGCACCTGCTGTTCCTCCTAAGAAAAATACTTCTGGATTGATTGGTACTAAGTAACAATTTAAGAAAAACTTTACTATTACTCCAATTCCTAGAGCTATTGCTGGAACTAGTACTTTGCCTAGTCCATGTAAAGCCCCACTGATGGTTTGTTCTAATACAATAAAAATAATCCCTAAGCAACTAATTTGATAAATGAAACTTCCAGATGTAGCATTTGGAAATAACAACTCTAAAATTTGTTTTGCAAATAGAATCATTCCTACCATACAAGGAAGACCTATTAATATAGTAACCAATAGTGAAAAAGATATTCTTTTTTTTGCGTTTTCTATATCTCCCATTGCTTTGGCAGTAGAAATTGTCGGGATAAGAGCTGTTGCAAATGCCATATTTATAGACATTGGAAGTGTTACTAATGTATCTACTTTACCACTTAAAATACCATACTCTATTTTGGCTTTTTCTTCAGTTAAAAATGTTTTTAGTCCTCTTACTACTGTCATAGAGTCTATATTTTTATTAACAGTTCCTAAAATAGCGCTCATAGACATTGGGATTGATACACTAAAAATTTGCTTAATTGTTTTTCTAATTCTAGTAGGTTTATGGTTGATACTATTTTTTATTTCCCATTTAATTTGTTTTTTCATTGTTTTATAATAACGATATAAATAAAAGAAACAAATAAATGTAGCAAGTGTAGTAGCTAAATTAGCTCCTGCTGCCATAACTACTGTATCTACTCCTGATACAATGGCAATTAATTCTACTAAGATAACAGATAATACAGTTTTAAGATCGGAAGAGCGTCGTGTAGGGAAAGAGTGTAGATCTCGGTGGTCGCC
>CAMSEM010000088.1 GCA_947057505.1 uncultured Clostridium sp.
CATTTGCTGTTTTTTCAGTTGTTCCATCCCATTTGATTGGTGTCATTTTATTACCTGTACTTCCTAAGATTGGTGCTTTGGGCTGTGATATAATATTGTTATTTTCATCTAACCAAATTATATCTATTCTTCCATAGCCATTTTGTACTGGTGTATTAGTTGGAGCAGTTCCTAAAATTGGAGCTTTTGCTTTTACTTCTACTTTATTTGATATGGTTTCTCTTTTGTTTCCTGCTATATCTACTGATAATACATGTAAATAATAGTTTCCTGCTGTGCTTGGAACAGTTATACTAATTTGATTTGTACTGTTACTGAATGTATGTGCTGTATTCCATGCTGTGTTATTTACATGTAAGTTGGTACTAGTAGTATTAAATAACCATTTACATTTTGTGATATCTATTTTACTTTGGTTATCTGTATGGGTTACATCTGCTAGTATCGTTTCTCTTGTTGTTGCACTTAATGTTAATCTTGCGATTGTTGCTGGCTCTGGTACTATGCTATCTAATATACTTACACTTGCTTCGTCTGCTGCGTTTCCTTCTCCATCTATTAGTCTTGTAAATACAGTGTCTCCATGATTTAAACCTGTTACTACTGTTCCTGTTTGCCACATACCACTAATACTGTTTTTTTGCCATTGCATTTTTAAGCCTGTGGTAGTACTTAAAGTTACAGTTGCTGTATGTGTAGTAGCATTCCAGTTTGGTGCACTTACTGTGATGGTTCCTGTTATTAAGTTTGGATTTTGTGTATTTGCCATTGCTCTTGCTTGGGTTGGTGTTAGTACTTCTTTTAATGCTATATTATCATCACTATCTGTTTGCACTGTTGCTACATAGCCATCTTTGGTAGTTATGGTATAGGTTTCTTTTTGGTCTGCTACGGTTTGCTCTGCATTTTGTGCCACTAGTTTGACTGGTAGCGTAGTTGCAAGCTTTGCTACTAACGTAGTTTTTTCTTGTTGGTTTATTACATTTAATGAGTTTTCCTTTGTTAACATATCATTTGGGTTTGTTTCTTTATAAGTTTTTCCTACACTATTTTGTTTATTTGTTGCTTCTACTACTTTATTTTCTTCTCTTATTACTTCTTTTGTTATATCTGCTGGGCTATTAATAATGCCTGCTTGTACTAGTTTTTGCCAAAAGTCTTCTATGGTTAGTTTTGGATTTATTATTTTTTCTGCCTTATAATTGGCTATTTCTATGCTTAATTTTTCTTCTATTTGTGCTTTTTTATGGTTTTCTACTGACATTTCTGCTATTTGCAAAATACTATTTTCTGCAAATAGCAAGTTAACTGTAACTCCTGCTAGTATGAGAAGTACCGCAATGGTAACTACCAAGGCAATTAAGGTTATGCCTTGGTTTTTCTTTATGAATTTATTTTGAGGTACATTTGCATTATTTAATTTTTTTTCTTTTTGCATCTGGTTTTCTCCTCCTTTGTATGTTCACAATGTTTTTCTCTTTTTTACTTTATTCAAAATAATTTACTCTTCCACTACTCTGCCATTTTATACTTTGCATTTTCCTTTGATTTTTATTATATCATTCCTTTTCATTAGAAACAACATTTCTATGACATTTTATAATTATTCGTAGTAAGTATTGTTACAATTTACAGCTATTATAATTTTTTGGAAGAATTGATAATAGTATGGTTTGAAGCTGTTATGAGTCGAAGGATCATTTGTATATCTATGCACCCAGAATTTTAAAAGCCCTTTTAGAGAAAGTGTGCCTTCATTCACAAGCCTATGACTTGCCGAGCGAACTAACAGCAAAAAACATACTATTATCAATAAATTTAATTATTTTTTTAGCTGTAAATTGTGACTAAGTATTCAGTATTTTTCATCTATAGTAGTCCTAATAGTATCAACAAAAACCATTATTTAGCACCACATTTTGGCTACTATTTAATGGTTTTTATCTATTTTTTATTTATATTTTTCAAATCCTATGGTTATTTTAAATAAATCTCCATCTAGGTAAATATGAAACTTTCCTTCTTGCAATTGGGTTAGGCTTGATGCAATAGAAAGTCCAAGTCCGCTTCCTTCTGTGTTTCTAGAACTATCTCCCCTCACAAACCTTTGCATTAGTTCATCTGCTGATATGTTTAATTTTTCTTGTGAAATATTTTTCATTTGAATTACTACACTGTTTTGCTGTACTATTACATCCATATAAATTCTGGTGTTTTCCATAGCGTATTTGGCTGCATTAGAGTACATATTTTCTAATACACGGTACATATACCTTCCATCTGCTTTTATGAAGATTGGTTCTTCCGGAATTGTCATAATTTCTTCTAATTGCCTTGCTTTAAATTTGTCTTCAAATTCTCCTGATACTTGTTTTACTAGTTCGCCTACATTTATTTTTTCCATTTTTAGTTTAATATTTCCTGAGGATGCTTTTGAGGCTTCTACTAGGTCTTCTGTTAATTTTTTTAGTCTTTGTGATTTATTTTCTAGTATCATTAAATATTCGCTACATTTTTCATTTGGCATTTTTTCTTTTTTTAGTAAGTCTACATAGTTAATAATTGAGGTGAGCGGTGTTTTAATATCATGTGATACATTGGTAATTAGCTCTGTTTTTAGTCTTTCGCTTTTTAGGCTTTCATTTACTGCATTTGATAGACCCCCTGCAATATCTTCTACATACACAGCTAACTGTTTTAGTACACCTTGCATTTGAGAAGAGTCTAAGTCAATATTGGTATTGCCTTCGTAAATGCTTTTTAATGCTTGTTGTATTTCTTCAAATTGTTTACGTTTTTTAAATAAGTATGCATAGGTTGCTACTCCCAATATCAATAGTAGTAATGCCCACATGGCTGCGCTACTATCACTTTGTGTTACCATTACTGCTGTAAACCAAAAACCAAGTATGCAAAATCCCCAGTATAGCAGGCTTAATTTTGTAGCCATTTTTCTATTATCTATTACTTGTTTTACTCCATGGCATATGCTATATAAAATAGTAGATTTGATTGTGGTATGTGTTTTTAATCTTTTTACAAGAGTTTCTAACATTAATATACATGCTAAATATATAATAATAAACCCTATTGTTCCCCCTGTAATCATTAATGTTCTAATATGTGATTTTATAGCAATAAAGAATACAAATCCTATTACTATCATAATGAGTCCTATTAGTAGTACAATTTCTAGTTTCCATTTATCAAACCAATTTAAATAAACTTTTTGTTGTTTTGCAACCCTTCCAATTCCACGTAATATAACAATAGCGCATATGCTTAGGCAAACAATAGAAATTGGTATTAGAATTGGTGCTAAATTATTTGCTTTTATAGCTAAGTCATATCCTACTTTTGAAATACTATAAGAATCACTATAAGGAAGGTTATCTAGCAAAACAGTATAAATGTTAACATTTTCTTTCATTAAGCTTTCAAATTCGAATGTGTATCTAATATCTTCTAGTTTTAAGTCTGCAATAGAAGTTTGCACATTTCCATTTTCATAGTTCCAATATACTGCATTCCCCTCTAAGGCTTGCTTTATTCCCTCTATACTATCTGTTCTCATAGTATGGCTTACATTTGTAACTGCTGTTTGACTTTTTGTATTTACAATTAAGTAATAAAAGTTTGTATTATTATTTGAAAAATAGGTAATAGGATCTTCGTTTTTCTCATTTACATATAATTTTACTTGACTTTCATCATATTCATAATAGGTTGTATTGTAGGTTGTTTCATAATAGTTTCTATAAATTTGGTTTAGATATTGTTCTGAAAATAGCTTTGTTTCATAGTAGTTTTCTGCATTTTTTAGTCTTAAGTCTGTATCCATAATACTAAGACCTACAATTGATGCAATTAGCATAATTCCAAATATTGGCACTAAAAAGTATGCTATGTTTTTTGCAATCCTTGCCCAACATAAGCTTCTTTGTTTCATTGATTATCCTCCTTTTTAATTATTAAAAGCTTTTTATTATTTTTCGTCTAAGTTTTCTACCTTATAGCCAATTCCCCATATTACTTTTAGGTATTTTGGCTCTTTTGGGTTAATTTCTATTTTTTCTCTAATGTGTCTAATATGTACTGCTATAATATTTTCTGCTCCATAGCAATCTTCTTCCCAAACATTTTCGTAAATTTGTTCAATAGAATAAACAATTCCTTTATTTTTAGTTAAAAATTTTAAAATATTGTATTCTGTTGGAGTTAATTTTACCTCTTTTCCTTCTACTATAATTTGTTTGGTGTTGTCATTGATGATAAGTTCTCCTGAATGATAGATATTTTCTTCTTCTTGTGTTTTATCTGCAATAGAGCCTAAAGAGGTATACCTACGAATTTGTGAGTTTACTCTGGCTATTAGCTCTAATGGATTAAATGGTTTTGTAATATAGTCATCTGCTCCATTGTTAAGACCTGCTATTTTATCATAGTCTTCTGATTTAGCAGATAGCATAATAATAGGAATAGCTTTGTCTTTTCGAATTAAATTGGCAGTGGTAATGCCATCTAGTTTTGGCATCATAATATCTAAGAGTATTAAATGAATCTCTTCTTTGTTATTTTTTACAATTTGTATGGCTTCCATTCCATCATAAGCTTTTATAATATGGTAGCCTTCTTTACTTAAATAAATTTCAATTGCATTTACAATTTCTTTATCATCGTCTACTACTAAAATATTATACATTTTGTATTACTCCTTTTACTATTTTTTTGATTATACCACAAAACTTATTTGCAT
>CAMSEM010000089.1 GCA_947057505.1 uncultured Clostridium sp.
CTGCACACACCGCAGAAGGAACAGCGGCGTGGTCATTTCCCGCTCAGTTGGGCGAGACTTGGCATAACTGAGCAAGTTTTAACGATATTATATTTGAATAATTCACAGGTAAAATATTGAATAATATTATAAAAGTGCAATTATTTGTTTTAAAGTGCAAAAATTGCACTTTAAATATTGATTTTATATATAATAATTGATATAATACTATATGTAGGAGGTTTAGCTATGGACAAGAAAAAAGATTGGAATTTAGAATTATCTGAATATATTAAACAAGGTGAACCAAATCAAATAGAAAAAACAAAAGTGTGGGAAACAGCAATAGGGCTTCAAGATGTAGATGGCTTAAAACCATCAAAATACTTAATAAAAACTGCAAAAGAACATATTGAAGGAACAATAGATATTGAAGAAGTAAAAATAAGAATAGATGAATATTATGAAGTTCAAGGTAGTAGAAAAAACTTTGAAAAAGAAAATGAAGAAGCAGATAAAGTTGCAGTTAGAATTACAGAAATATTAAGTGAAAAAGCATTTAATTTTTCACCAACAGAATTATTAAATATTCATAAAAGATTATTTAAAGATATATTTGATGGAGCGGGAGTATATAGAGATTATAACTTTACTAAAAAAGAATGGGTATTAAATGGAGATACAGTAATATATGCACCATTTGATACTATAAAAGAAACATTAGAATATGATTTTGAGCAAGAAAAAAACTTTTTATATAAGGGTTTAAGCCTAGATGAATCAATAAAACATTTATGCAGATTTACTTCAAATATTTGGCAAGTACACCCATTTTGTGAAGGAAATACAAGAACTACAGCAGTTTTTATGATAAAATATTTAAGAACTTTTGGATTTAATATAAACGATGAAGTCTTTGCTAAAAATTCATGGTATTTTAGAAATTCATTAGTTAGAGCCAATTACAAAAATTTTGAAAAAAATGTATTTGAAGATACATCATTTTTAGAAAAGTTCTTTTATAATTTACTTACAAATGCTAACAATGAACTAAAAAATAGATACACACATATAGATAATATTCAAAATGCAAAAGATGATGCTTTAAAGGCTAATGATTACACTTTAGAAGAACAAGCAATTATAAATATATTAAAAATAAATCCAGCAACTACTCAAGAAGAGATAGCAATTAAAATTAATAAATCTTTAAGAACTGTTAAAACATATATGAGTGAAATGCAAGAAAAAGGATTAATAGAAAGAAAAAATGGCAAAAAGAATGGTGAATGGATAGTGAGCGAATCATAGTAATTTGTAGGGGGAGATAAACACAAATGAGATGTATTTTTTCATACTCTGAATTTTCAGCATTTGGCAATATAGATGATTATGATGGATTTAGAATTGATATTATGAATAATGGGACAATATACTATAAGATTGTAAATATAGATGAAGAAGTTAAATGTAAAAAAAAATATACAATGAGTAATTTATCGGTTAAGCATATACAAAATTTAATTGATAAAAATAAAAAAATTTTTAAGTTCTGTGATGATTTAGATAACGGTACTTTAGATGGTACAGGACATAAATTTAATTTTTTCAGTAACAAAAAAAAGAAAGAGATTGTCGCTTGGAATATTGAGAAAAGTAAAGAAATTCATTTAATATATATGATTTTTTTATTTCCAATATACTTATTTAATAAGGATATTAGAGAATTATATCGAAATATAAAACAACAAAAGTTTTTATTAAAAATATTTTATAAAATATCAGCTATCTTAAAAGAAGAAGGATATATATTAGATATTAATAAATTCAAAATTGTGAAAGATATATAATATTATAAAAAAAGCAAACGATAAATTACAATCAGATATAGAAATAGTAATTACAAAATAAAGTAGTTACTATTTTTTACTGTGATAATCGGTATATAATATTTAAAAGTATTGAAATATAAATAAAAAATACATACCGAAAATATAAAGACCACCCCCGCCTCTAATCTCTAGAAAATAAAGAAGGGGGAACGGCGAGGGGAGTCAAAGAAATTATTTCGGGAAATTGGTAAGGGGGGGTATCCACTTATTTCTTCGAAAGTGATTCCAACAGTAAAGAGACAGCCAAAGAAAAACCCTCAATAAAAGCTTCTTCCATTTCAACAGAAGACATTTCATTTTGATATTCTAATGCTTTAGTGATTAGATCAAAAGTTTCTTTATCAACTAATTTTTCAAGCTTATCCTCAATAGAAATACATCTAGATAAATTATCTGTATATCTACTATCTTTGGTAATTGGTCTTTCTATAAAGGTATATTCCCCGTTATATAAAGAAAGTATAGTCTTAGCTTTCACATTCATTAACAGGGCTAATATTAAACATTAAATTTTTACAAGAAGTAGGCAATTTTTTTGTTTGTAAAATAAAGTTTAGTAAAGTGTAAAATAAATTTTCATTTTCATTTATTTGAAAAACACCATCTGTACTTCTCCAAGTAATGTTACCAAGTCTAAAAATTGTGGCAGGAAAACCATTTAAAATGTGTTTAGCAAGTAATTGCTCGGCCTCAAACTTAGTTTGAATATATACGTTTTCTTGCATGTTTTGCCCAATATATAAGTTGTTTTCTGCAAATTCATGTGTTTCAAAATTTGTACTATTTCCAGAGACAGAAAGAGTAGAAACGTGTACAAGTTGTACATTTTTAAGGCATTTACAAAATTTAATTAAATTTTCTACACTAACTACATTATTTTTATGAAAATAGTCATAATCACCAACATGTTTTACAATAGCAGCACTATTAAATACAGTTTTTATATGATTACTCAAAAATTCATAATTCTGTTTAGAAATACCAAAACGTTCTTTAGAAAAATCACCATTAATTACAATAATTCTATTTCCAAAGTAAGAATTCAGTGTTTCTCCAAAATAGGAAGTAATTCTTTGCTTTAATCTGCTTTCAGCATGTTCTTTAGATGTTCCTCTAATTAAGCAATAAATAGTATCTTTTGTTTTATAAATTAGTTCATTTAAAATGTGAGCACCTAAAAAACCTGTAGCTCCTATTAACAAAATATCTCCTTGTAAATAGGATGGTTCTTCTCTAGTATTTGAAATAGAGGTAATGTAATCATTCGAAATAGTAGGCTCTTTTGATGTTTGCATAAGGCAATTTTTTACAAGTAATTGTATGGTTGGATAAGTATAAAAGTTTTGCGCAGATAATGACATACCTTCTTGCATTGCTAAAGTAACAATTTTAATAGCATTTAAAGAGTCACCACCAATTTCAAAAAAATTATCATAAATGCCAACTTTTTCTTTTTCTAGTACTTGGCACCATAGTTTAGCAAGTTTTTCTTCTAATTCATTAGTAGGAGGAGCATATGGTGTAGCTTTTTTACAAGACAGACCAAGTAATACTTTTTTATCAATTTTTCCATTTGGAGTAAGAGGAAAACTATCCAAAAAAGCAAATTGATTAGGAATCATGTAATGAGGAAGCAAGGTAGTTAAATATTGCCTAATTTCTTCTTCATCAAGATTAGCATTTTGTTTTAATACAATAAAGCAGGCTAGCTTAGGATTATTTTCCGTTTGATTATCTAACAAAACAGTACAATTTTGAACGCCCTCCATATTTTGCAAAATTTGTTCAATTTCGCCTAAATCTATACGGTAACCTCTATATTTTATTTGGTCGTCATTTCTTCCAATAAACAAAATATCACCAGAAGGAAGCCATTTGGCTAAATCACCAGTTTTATATATTTTGTTTACTAAATCAAAACTTGATTTAGTAGCTTCTTGGTTATTGATATAACCATTTCCTACACATTCTCCTTGTACATATATTTCGCCACTATGACCAATTGGTACCAAATGTTTATTAGCATCTAAAATTAAAATTTTAGAGTTACCAATAGGCTTGCCAATTGGGGTAACTTGGTCTGGTGGTAGATTTGGGTCAAATGGATACATAGTGCAGCAAATGGTGGTTTCAGAAGGACCATAACCATTTACAATTTTCATGTGAGGGTTTAAGTAAGTAAAGTTAAGCAAAGTGGCTGCTTTAATTGGTTCTACACCAACCAACATTTTATTTAATGGTATATGATCATATATCTTAAGTTCCTCATAAATGCTTTGCAACATAGATGGTGGAAAATAAGAAAATGTAATTTCATTTTTTACAATATAATCTGCAAGTTCTTTTGGGCTACTGGTATTTAAATCCTTATATAAAAATAAAGTAGCACCAAAAAGAAGCGGCGTAAATATTTCAGCAATACTAACATCAAAGCAAATATTAGTTACAGAAAGCATGTTATCTTCTGGAGTAATGCTATTATTTAAAAAGTGCTGAAATGAGTAAACAAAATTAATTAAATTGTTATGCGTTTGCATGGTTCCTTTTGGCTTTCCAGTAGAACCTGAAGTATAAATTAAATAAGCATTATCATCATTACTTGCATTAGAAATAGTTCCTTTATCTATAGTGTTAGTATCTAACATGGCAGCAAAATCGTGTGAATTGATACAAACAGTAGGAATACCAAACAAAGCAGAATCACAAGTTTTATCAGTTATAATAAGCTTTGCATTACTATCGCGAAGCATATATTTAATTCTCTCTTCTGGATAATCTGGATAAATTGCTAAAAAACATCCTCCAGCTTTTAATACACCTAACATAGAGCAAAAAGATAAATACTATGGTAGAGTATATATTAAAAAAGCAGGTGATTCA
>CAMSEM010000090.1 GCA_947057505.1 uncultured Clostridium sp.
AACACAGATAGAAAGAAAGAACTTTAAAATTTTAGAGTTCTTTCTTTTTTTACCGACCCAAAAGTTATTTCTCTTTTGCGAAATAACTTGATAAAATTGAGATAGAAGACCTATACTTAATATAGGTGATTAAAATGTTAAAAAGAGAAATGTATTTATCAAGAATTAGAGGTTTCTATAATAGTGATCTTGTAAAAATTTTGGTAGGAATAAGAAGATGTGGAAAATCTGTAATATTAAAACAAATAATAAACGAATTAAAAGAAAAAGGAGTAGACAATGAACATATTACATATATAAATTTTGATTTTATAGAATATGAAAAATTACAAGATTATAAAGAATTAAATAAATATATAAAAGAAAAAATAATAGATGAAAAAAATATTATGTGTTCTTAGATGAAATTCAAAAAGTGGGCAAATTTGAAGAAGTAGTAAATTCATTAAGAGCTTCTATAGAAAATATAAGCATATTTATTACTGGTTCAAATAGTAAATTATTATCAAATGAATTATCAACCGTTTTATCCAGAAGGTATGTATTATTCAATATTTATCCATTAAGTTATAAAGAATTTATAGAGTTAACAGGTAAAGATGGTAAAAGTGATGAAACTCTTTGGAATTTTGTTAAATGGGGAGAATTTCCCAATAGGACTCAATTTACAGATGAAAGTAATATAAAAGATTATTTGCATAGTGTATTTGATTCTATTATTTTAAGAGATGTAGTAGATAGATTAGGATTGAAAGATACAGTTTTATTTGATTTGCTATTACAATATATTGTAGATATAACAGGACGTGAGTTTTCTGCTGAAAATGTTATAAAATTCTTAAAAAGTGAAGGCAAGTCTGTATCAACAGAAACATTATATATATTTAGATGCACTATGTAAGGCATTAATGATGAAAAAAATATACAGATATGATATTCATGGAAAAGCAATATTAAAAACATTATATAAATACTATATGACTGATTTAGGAATAGCCCAAATAAAGAATAACAATTTTGAGATAAATAAAAGTTTTGCTATTGAAAATGTAGTATATAATGAGCTATTAATAAGAAGATATGATGTATATATAGGAAAGACAAAAGAAGGTGGAATTGATTTTATTGCTACAAATAATGAAGAAAAAATATATTTTCAAGTTGCTTACTTACTAGAAAGTGATAAAGTTCAAACAAGGGAATTTGGGACATATAAAGAAATAAATGATAATTATCCTAAATATGTTCTTTCTCTGGATAAAGCAGATTTTTCGAAAGATGGAATAATTCATAAGAATATAATTGATTGGTTATTAGAAAAGTAATATTAGAATTATAGAAATGGAGAAGAAGCGACAGGAACCGTGAATTTACATCTAGTCTTGCAACTATTATATAAATATGATATAATCCTTGCCAGAAGCAAAAAGCTATGTTGAAACCGTTAAAAATGTAAAGACAACAAGGAGGAATGACTTATGGAAAAACGGTATAAAAAATTTGTATATGAAGATGTGGAGGGAAAAAGAACTACAATAATTGCAAAAGAAGATACTGTCTTTGAAATGGAAGAAACACAGGACCATGGAATCATCATAAAAAATAAAAAGCGGTATCCTGATATTTTGGCTGGGCAATGTGCAGAGGAGCTTTCAAGGTACACAGACAAAGATGGGAATAAAGCATTGATTGCGCCTGGCTGGACAGTATCTGGCATAGAAACAGAAAATACAATTTGGGGCAAAGATGTAAGTTTAGTGCTTTATTGCATTCCAAAAGAAGAGGTATGTGGCATTGACTGGGAAAATCCAGATGAGCTTGAAGCCTTGCAGAAAACATATGACCAGCTTATATGGATTCCAGTAGAACTTTTGCCTGCAAACGGAACTGTGGATGGAATTCACTTTGATAGAAAATTTGGAAGAAGAAACAACCGAAACGATAAATTCTCAGAACAAGAATTTCATGAGGAATCTGCCTATGAAATAATTTGTCAAATTGATAGTGCAAAAATGAATGGTGGATTTTACATCTCACGGTATAAAATTTCAGGTGATTCTTTATGGTATGCAAAATCTGTAAAAGGGAAAAGTCCATGGGTAAACCTTGACCATCAAAAGGCAAATATGGCAGGAATGAAAAATGAAGAAAAGTCAATGATAGTGGGTCATCTTACTTCTGGAAGCGAATATGACACCATTCAAGAATGGCTTGTTCAAACAGGAACAATAAGCCGAAAACAGTTGCAAGAGGGAGTAGAAGAAATTAAAGAATACTTAAAGCAAAATGGAGCCCAACATCAATTAATAAATAACATTTATCAATATGACTTAAGCCAAAATATGAAAAAACTTGCCAGTACTGGAAGTGGAAAACCATGTAACAATCTTTATGACTTTATTACAGAAGGTTGCGAATGGACCCAAGAACATTATGGAAACACATGGTACAATAGAACCATTCGGTGTTGTGGGAATGCCCTTGGCAAATATATCATAGGGCATCGTTATGCAACAGACTATGAAGGAATATATGGAAGTCCTAATTGGAACGAGAGAGTAGTAGGCTTTAGAAGGGCATTTCGTATTGATGTTCATTAAAGTACCAATCCAATATCTTCAAAAACAAGAAAGAACTTTAAAATTTTAGAGTTCTTTCTTGTTTTACTAAATTGAAAAAATATGCATAACAATTACAAAATAACAACACAATATAGTCAAATACTCTTGACTCTAAACTTCCCCATTGCTATAATACATAATAGTTAGTATAAATAAAAATACAAGGAGCAAAAATATGAATGAATATAAAAATAGCCTTAGAGTAGCTATGGAAAAACAAATACAAGAAAGGCAAGAAAATGAAAGAATAGCACCAAAAAGAAACTATATAGCACCAAAAGGAACATGTCAAAAGGCGGTAGAAAATAAAAAAGCTACACACAAACTAAAAAAAGGTGTAGTAGCAGCAGTACTAGCAGCTTCACTTACAGTTGGTGGCGTAATAGGGTATTATGCACCAAAAGAAAATGGCCAAAATGAAATAAATGAGCCAACATTAGAAACACTAATACAAACTAATACCGATATTAGTAGTTTAGGCTTAAGTAGTGCTAGCATTGAAACAATCACAAAATATAATGAGTTTTTTGGAGACAGAGAAAACCAAGCAGTAAGTAATAAAGAATTAATGGATATCACAAATGAGTTATATGATTTAAATTTAAGAATAGTCAAAGAAAAAATAGCAGTAGTTACAGATACAAGAGTACCAAATATAAGAGTTCAATATGCATATGAAAAAGCAGATGGCAGAGCAATGGTAATGGTAGAAGTAACCAAGAAGGATGGCAGTTCAAAAGAGGAAACACAAATATATGAAGATATAGGCGCTAAAATTATACCTGTTGCTGATCAAACTACATTACCAAAAGAATTTTGTAATTTTGTTTGGAACTTAGATCGTTTTGCAGATATGCAAGCAAAAATTGAAAATAGAAGTATTAGCAGTGAAAATGCACTAAAAGAATTACAAACTTATTTTGAAAATATTCAAAAATATGCACAAATGGAATTAGTACAAGGAAAAGATGGTAAACTTGCTTTAGTAAAATTTGAAGAAGGAAAAATAAATACACAAACTCAAGAAGAAAGATAAGAAAAAACTTGTTAAAACTAAGCAAATGTGATATAAATATAGTAAAAAATAGCAAAGGTAAAAAGTCTAAAAAGAAAGGCAGGAACTTTTGATGGAAGAAAAAATAGAAAATTTCGAAAATGTAGTACCAAAAGAAGAAAATTATACAGGAGAATTTGGCAAAAAAATTCTTGTAGTAGATGATGAAAAAAGAATTGTAGATATTTTAGTATATAATTTGCAAAGAGAAGGCTATAAAACATTAGAAGCAAATGATGGTGAAGAAGCAATCAAAATTGCTACAGAACAACATCCCGACTTGATTTTGTTAGATATTATGCTACCTAAAATAGATGGGCTAACTGTTTGCAAAAGGTTAAGACATACCCTAAATGTTCCAATTTTAATTTTGTCTGCAAAAGACGAAGAAATAGATAAAATATTAGGGTTAGAGCTTGGGGCAGATGACTATATTACCAAACCATTTAGTGTAAGAGAACTTATGGCAAGAGTAAAAGCAAACCTAAGAAAAGCAGAAGTAGCTTCAAAACCAAAACAAAGCAAAGAAGAAGAACAAAAAGAAAATAGCATAATAGAACTAGGCGATATTGTAATTGACCTAGATAAGTTCGAAGTGAAAGTTAGAGGAGAGGTAATAGACCTAACTTTAAGAGAATTTGAAGTATTAAAATATTTGGCAAATCAACCAGGTCAAGTAGTAACAAGAGAAATTCTGCTAGAAAAAGTTTGGGGCTATGAATACTATGGAGATATTAGAACAGTAGATGTTACCGTTAGAAGAATTAGAGAAAAAATAGAAAAAGACACCTCAGTACCAAAACTTATTATTACTAAAAGAGGAGTTGGCTATTATTTAGCAACCACACAAAAAGAAAAATAGTATAAGCACAAAAGCAATATAAGAAAGAAGAAATGTTTAACTTTAAGAAAGCTAACATAGGA
>CAMSEM010000091.1 GCA_947057505.1 uncultured Clostridium sp.
CTCTCCCTTCTTTTCTTTTTAACTATAACTCGTAGTTTTTTTCTTAAACATGTAATCTTTTTTCTATGCTTTCTTTTCCAAGTACTTGCATAATTTCGTATAAGTCTGGTGTGTTTTGTCTACCAGTTAAGCTTACTCTTATTACAGTACTAATGTCCCCTACATGTCCCTTATAGCTTTCTGGGTCTTGTTTATATTGTTTTACTTCTCTTGCATAACCTAGTTCTTCACTTAGGTCTTTCATTTTATCAAACCAAGTTTGTTTATCATCTTGTATATTAAAGTATTTTTCCATATATAAAGATAATATTTTGTTTATTTCTTGTTTATCATTAATTTTAGCATATTCAAAGTTTTGGTTTTGTTTAAAAAATTCATCATCATACATATATATAATGGCATTTTTTACATCAGACCATTTTGCTATGTCTTTTCTTGGTTTTGCATTTCCTCTTTCTATTCCTAAAATTTCAAGTGAATATTCTTTGTTTTCTAAAAGTTTTGCAAGCTCGCTATCGTATCTATTTGCCCAATTTAACACATCATGGTACATTTCTTCTTTACTATATTTTGAAATATAGTTTTTAGATACATCTAATAGTTTTACCATATCAAAAATGGCTCCACTTACACTCATTTTATTGATTTCAAATTTAAATTCATCAATTGGTGCTTGTGGATTTGCTCTTCTCCAACTTTCAAAGTTAGAGTTTCCAATATTCATTAAGTATTCACAAACTGCCCCTGCTGGTATACCTTCTTCATGGTAATAGCTAACTGCTGCTTCTGGGTCTTTTCTTTTACTAATTTTTCTTTTTTTGCCATTATCATCTTTTAAGATTGGTGCATAGTGGCAATATTTTGGTGTTTTAAATCCTAATGTTTTAAATAATTCTAAGTGTAGTGGTACAGAAGATACCCATTCATCTGAACGAATTACATGGGTTACTCTCATTAAGTGGTCATCTACTGCATGTGCAAAATGATATGTTGGAAGCCCATCTGCTTTAATAATAACTATGTCTTGGTCGTTTTCTGGAAAGTCTATATTGCCTTTTATGACATCTTTGTGTCTTATTTTTTTGTCTTCGCTTCCCATTGATTTAAAACGAATAATATATGGTTTTCCTTCTTTTATTTTTTGTGCCGCTTCTTCTACTGATAAATTACGATAAGTTGCCCATACGCCATAATAACCTGTTCTTATTTTGGCTGCTTCTTGCTTTTTTCTCATTTCTTCTAGTTCGTCTGCGCTTGCAAAGCAAGGATAGGCTCTTCCTTGTTCTATTAGATATTTTGCATATGCTTTATAAATTTCTCCACGCTCGCTTTGTTTATATGGTCCATAATTTCCTTTTGATTCAGTTTCGTTTATCATACCTTCATCAAATTCTATGCCAAAGTCTTTTACAGCATTTACAATTTGTGCTACCCCATTTTCTATTTCTCTTTTTTGGTCTGTATCTTCTATTCTTAATAAGAATACTCCATTTGTTTGGTTGGTTAAATGCCTATTGATAACACATTGCATTAATCCACCTACATGTACAAACCCTGTAGGGCTTGGAGCAAATCTTGTTACAATTGCTCCTTCTTCCAAATTTCTTTCAGGGTATTTTTCTTCATAATATGCTACTTCCTTTGCATCTGGAAATATTAAATTTGCTAATTCTTTATAATCCATTTTTTCTTCTTCCCTTCTTACGTATCATCAATTATATTGGTAATACCAAGTTTTAAAATTCCTTGGTATTACTGTATTTTATTGTACTTCCATGATAACGGGTAATATCATAGGGTTTCTTTTTGTTTTGCTAAAAATGTAATCTCTTAAAGTATCTTTTACATTTGATTTGATAGTTGCCCAATCTTTAATATGATTTTCTTCGCATTTTCTTACTTCTTCACGAAGTACTTTTTTAACTTCATCCATTAAGTTTTCAGATTCTCTTACATAAACAAATCCTCTAGATATCACATCTGGTCCTGAAACAATTTCGCCAGTTAGGGTATTCATTGTCATAACCACTACAATTAAACCATCTTGCGATAAGTGTTGTCTATCTCTTAGAACAATATTTCCAACATCTCCTACTCCTAAGCCATCTACTAATATTTTGCCATTTGGAACTTGTGTAGTTATTTTTGCTTCGCTTTCGTTTAGTTCTAATGTTCTACCATTTGACATGATAAAAATATTTTTACCCTCTATGCCTAATTTTTTTGCTGTTTCGGCATGTGCTAATAATTGCCTATATTCACCATGTACTGGCATAAAGTATTTTGGTTTTGCTAAAGTTAAAATTAGTTTTTGTTCTTCTTGGCAAGCATGACCTGATACGTGTATATCGGCAAGGGAGCTATAAATAACTTCTGCCCCTATTTTCATTAGCTCATCGATTACTCTAGAAACTAATTTTTCATTTCCTGGAATTGGTGTTGCAGAAATAATAACCATATCGTTTGGTGTAATGGTTACTTTTTTGTGGTCTCCATTTGCCATTCTAGTAAGTGCTGACATTGTTTCCCCTTGACTTCCTGTTGTAATAATTACTAATTGGTCATCACGGTAATTTTTAATATTATCAATATCTATAAAAACATTATCTGGCACTTGTATATAGCTAAGTTCTCTTGCTGCCTCTATCATATTCATCATGCTTCTACCACATACTGCAATCTTTCTTCCATATTTTACAGCTGAATTTACAATTTGTTGCACACGGTGTACATTTGATGCAAATGTTGCCACTACTATTCTTTTGGTATTATTTAAAAATAGTCTATCAAATACTTCTCCTACAGAACTTTCGGACATAGTAAAACCTTTTCTTTCACTGTTTGTACTATCTGAAAGTAGGGCTAAAATTCCTTGGTTACCAAGTTCTGCGATTCTGCCTAAATCTATTACTTTGTCATCTATTGGAGTATAGTCTATTTTAAAGTCTCCTGTATGAAGTACTGTACCTACTGGTGTGTTAATAGCCAGCATAACAGAATCTGGAATACTGTGGTTACTTCTAATAAATTCTACTTGCATATTTCCAAAGTTAATAGTTTGCCCTGGCTCTACAATATGCATTTTTGTGCTTCTTAATAAATGATGCTCTTCTAGTTTGTTTCTAATTAGTGCAACAGTTAATTTAGTTGCATAAATTGGCATATTAATTTGTTTTAAAATATATGGAATAGAGCCTATATGGTCTTCGTGCCCATGGGTAATGACTAGTCCTTTAATTTTATCTTTATTTTTTTCTAAATAAGTAACATCTGGTATAACTAAGTCAACACCTAACATATCATCTTCTGGGAATTCTAGTCCACAATCTACTAATACAATTTCATTTCCATATTCAAATACTGTTATATTTTTACCAATTTCGTCTAGTCCACCTAAGGGAATAATTTTTAAATTTTCTTTTTTAAATTCAAATTTCTCTTCTAAAATGCTATGAGTTCTTCTAGTAGTTTTATTAGTTCTTGTGTTTCTTCCTATTCTTGATGTTGCATTTCTAGTTTTTCTTGTTTCTTGAATGTTCTCTTCTTTTACTATTGTAATTTGTTCTTTTGGGTTAGTTTTCTCTTCTACAGTATTAGCTACTATATTTTTGGCTTCTTCTGCAATTTTTCTTGTTCTTGTTTTTCTTTTTTCTCCTTCCATTGTTTTTCTTCTTGTAGTTCTTTTTTCTTTTGCTTCAGTTGCATTTTGTGTTTTAGTTTCTTTTTTAATAATTGCCTTTTCTTGTACTTTCATAGTGCTTTCTAAGTTTTCTGCTACTGCATTTTCTTTTTTGGCATTATTTCTACTTCTGTAGTTGTTTCTTCTCCTTCTTTCTGGTATTGTTACATTTTGTTCATTTTCTTTTTGTATTCTTTCATTTGTCATTCTTTTTTTATCTCTCCTTTTTTATTATTTTCAATTTATATATCTATTTTATTTTTTAGTGATAAATAGTTAATTTTATATTTTACTATTTTTGCTTTTTTAATCAAAAATAAGGTAAATAATAGGAAAAAACTGCAAGAAAAAAATATTTTCTTGCTTTTAAAAGAAAATTGGTAATAAATATGTTTTATTAAATGCCGCTCATAAACATATTTTTATATTCCGCTCTTTTATTCTTATTTTTCTTTATTATGACACACTTATTTTCTTTGTAAATTTAATATATATAAATCTCTTCTTTACCATATTTGGTAACAACTGTTACCTATTATAACCTTTTTTTATAAATTTGTCAAATTAGGCTTGCAACTTTACGTAAAGTATAGTATAATAATATAGTAGTTTATGTAGTATCCTATTTTGCACCATTTTGGAAAGGCTACATGTAGTAAAAATTTATTTTATAGGAGGAATTATTATGATTGCACCGAAAATGATTAACCCTCAAAATTTGTATTCTCAGGACTTCCAGGAACGGGTAAAAAAGTATTTTCCCGATATTCCTCTACATGTTTTGGAAACTGGAGGCGGCGCTTTGATAAGCTATATGCAGCACAATACTTGCCATCCTGGAATACCCGTTTGATTTTGAGAGATACATGGAGGAACGTTTACGG
>CAMSEM010000092.1 GCA_947057505.1 uncultured Clostridium sp.
AATACTTGGTAGCATTATGATAATAATTATTATTCATAGTATTATAAGAAGTATTAGTGAAGGGTTAGAAAATAAAAGCATTTCTCAAATTACATATTATGTACAATATATTTTAATTGTTACGCTTATTATGACCAATTTTGCAGATATTATTCAAATGGTAAGGACAAGTATTGATAGTTTGGTTGGCTTTATGAATAGCTTGGTACCAATTCTTATAACACTAATGTTAACAACAGGAAATATTGCATCAGCAGGATTACTAGAACCAATTATTTTATTTATTATTACATTTATTGGAAACTTTATAACAGCTATTATTATTCCTTTTGTGCTGATTTCAACTGCGCTTAATATTGTATCAAAAGTTTCTGAAAGGGTACAAGTAGACAAGCTATCTAAGTTTTTTAACTCTAGCGTAGTATGGGTTTTAGGAATTTCATTAACTCTTTTTGTAGGAGTAGTTTCTGTAGAAGGAAGTTTAAGTAGCACAGTAGATGGAATAACAGCCAAAACAGCAAAAGCTGCTGTTTCTAATTTTATTCCAGTAGTAGGGAAAATATTAGGAGATGCAGTAGATACTGTAATTGGTTGTAGTAATGTTTTAAAAAATGCAGTTGGAATTGTTGGAGTAATTATTATTATTGGAATATGTAGTGCACCAATTATTAAATTAGCCATTTTGATGGGACTCTATTATTTAGCAGGAGCAGTATGCCAGCCAATAGCGGATAGCAAAATTATAAAATTATTAGAAGAGATGGGAAATACCTTTAAAATGTTACTAGCTATTATGTGTAGTGTATCAGTTATGTTAATTATAGGAACAACACTAGTTATTAAAATTAGTAATAGTGGTCTTATGTATCGATAAAAAATAAGAACAAATGTGACAAAGTATATCATGAAATAATTAGTTATATAAAGGTTGATAGGTAACCTTTTAAAACCTAAATCTATTATGCAAGGAGAAAGTTTGTACTTTATATAGAAAACAAAGCAAACTTAAGAAAAAAATGGAATGGATAAGTGGTTGGATACAAGGAATAATCATTGCTGTTATTATTGGTACTATTATAGAAATGATTTTGCCAGAAGGAAACAGCAAAAAATATATAAAAGTGGTTATTGGTGTGTATATTTTATTTTCTATTGTATCACCAGTCATAACAAAAGTAACTGGAAACGACTTTAAAATAGCAAATGTATTTGAACTAGATGAATATATAGAAGCTTCAAACAGCAATAGCTACCAAGATTTAAATAAGGGACAAGAAGAACAAATTAGAAATATATATCAAAATAGCTTAAAAAATGATATGAAAGAGAAAATAAAAGCAAAAGGATATGATGTAGTAGAAATAAATTTAGATATTGAAAACAATGAACAATATACATTAAAGAAAATCACCTTAAGATTGAAAAAACAAATAGAAAAAGAAGAAACAACAGAAAACAACAATCAAAACTTAGTAAGCAGCGTAGAAAATGTAAATAAAATACAAATTCAAATTGAAAACACAAATCAAAAGAATAAAGAATTAGAAAACAATCAAAATAAAGAAGAACAACTTTCTAACAAAGAACAAAAAGAAGTAAAACAATATTTAAGTAATACTTATGAAATAGAAGAAAAAAATATTAACATAAATTAAAAAGGAGGGCATATATATGTTAAAGGACAAGGTAAAAGCATTAATTGCCAAAAATAGTGGAGGAGATAATAAGAAAAAAATTGAAAATTTAGCAGTATTTGTAGTGCTTTTAGTAGTAACTTTAATTATTATCAACTTAATTTGGAATGGAGAAAAAAAAGAAAAAAAAGAACCTGCTAGTGACCCAAATAAAAAATTAGCAACAAGTTTAGAAGAAACTGTTGCAACAGCATCTTTGAATGCTCAAGATGACCTAAGTATGCAAATAGAAGATATATTAGGAAGAGTAGAAGGAGTTGGAAAAGTAAAGGTACTAGTTACTTATTCACAAACAAGTCAAACTGTGCCATTATACAATGAAGACACCTCACAAAAAGATACACAAGAAACAGACACAAATCGGAGGAACTAGAAAAGTAATAGAAACAGACACTAAAAAAGATATTATTTACCAAGAATCTAGTGGAGAAAAAACACCCATTACGCAAAGTATTATTAGCCCTAAAGTAGAAGGTGCAATTATTACAGCACAAGGTGCGGGGAATGCGGCAGTAAAAGCTAATATCATTCAGGCAGTAGAAGCAGTTACTGGCGTTTCTTCACACAAAATTCAAGTGTTTACCATGACTGGGGACGGTGGTTAGTCACCCTAAATAGGGTAACTAAGGGACGCTGCAAAATTTTTAGTATGCAAGAAAAAAGTCCAATGTTTCCCAAAAGTTATCAATGAGAAGGAAAGGAAAAAGTAAATATGAAAAATTTTAAGAAAAATCAAGTTGTTATTTTTGTAATTGCACTTATGTTAGTGACCGCAGGATATTTAAACTTTACCAATGAACAGTCAAGTAGAGAAAATTTATTACCAACAAGTAGTTTGGCAGATTCTGAACAAATGGCAGCAATTGGAGATGCTACTTTGGTAAGTGCTAATCAAGCAGTAGAAAATAATCAGCAAATTACAAACAATACAGTAAAAAATACCAATACAGCAGAAAATAGTTTAAATGCAAATAATGTAACCACTTTAAACAGTAGCACCAATACAATGAAAAATGAAAATGACCAAAAAACAAGGAATAATATAAGTGAAAATAAAGAAACTTCAAATCAAGTAAATACAAATTCAAAACAAGCAGATAGTTATTTTGCAGAGTCTAGATTAGATAGAGATAACATGTATTCTCAAATGCTTACTAATTATCAAAAAATATTAGAAACAAACAATATAGAAGCAGAAGAAAAAACAAAAGCACAAAGCGAAATAAAAAAAATAAACAATGAGAAAAATGCTATTATGATAGCAGAAAATTTAATTAAAACAAAGGGATTTGAAGATGTAGTATTATTTGTAAATAATGGTAATGTAAGTGCAATTATAAAAACCGAAAAGCTAGATGAAAATCAAATCGCACAAATTCAAAATATAATTACAAGAGAATTAAATGTAAAAGTAACTAAAATTAATGTGAGTAGTAAAATGTAGATACATAAAAAATAACAAACTAGAATTTAGAAAAGCTAGTTTGTTATTTGCTTTTTATCTTTCGAAATCACAAAATTTAGAATTTATAATTTTATACCCATTTTCCAATACTGAAACAAATTCTTGAGGCAATTTTTCTTTTGCTTTTTCAATTAAATCTGGTTTAATGCCATACATAGCTTCAGCCATAGAACCTACAATACAAGCATTGGTATCTGTATCACCACCAAATGAAATTACTTTTGTTATACTTTCTTCAAAATTATTAGAAGTAAATAAAGCAAACAAGCAATTATCTATTGTTTCAAAACACGTTGAATTAAATTTTTCAAAAGGCTTATACCTTAACTCTAAATTTAACTTTTTAACAATTTCTTCCTTAGGAAAGCCAAGCCTTGCATAATAAATAATTAATGCAATAATTGTTGAGCATTCTATTGCTTCTGGTGAATTATGAGAAGGAATTGTTGCTAATTTAGCATTTTTTATTACTTCTTGTTTAGAACCAAATAAATAGCCCACAGGAGATATTCTCATCATAGCACCATTACCAATACTGTTTCTACTTTTTTCTCCATTTACCCATTTAATAAAACCAGGAGCGAAACTAGAACTAAAATATGGTGTAAAGTTAGGTTTATAACTCATATATTTTTTTCCATATTCTTTCAAATATGTTTCATAATCTTTATTATGCTCAATTGCATCAAGTATTGCAACAGTTAAGATAGTATCATCACTAAAAAATCCATTTTCAGGTATTATTTGAACTGGCTTAACAGCTTTTATTGACTTTAATTGTTCATATTCAAATATAGAACCAGCTATATCTCCAATTATTGCACCCCACATATTTTTACTCCTTATATACTAAAAGTATTTTGTTATTTTCTACTTTAGAAATATTATACCTTATAAGTTTAAATATGTAAACAGACAATTACAACTAACATTATGTCAAAAAGATGCTAACTAAAACAATGAATTTCATTGTTTTAAAAGAGAAGAAAACATATAATCAAATTGCAAAAAAAATACTAAATTATAAGGTTTTATAAGTAACAAGAATTGAATAATTACAAAGAAATATCAGCAAATTGGAGAAAGGTATTTACAAGTATTATAAATTAAATATATAATAAGACTAGATAAAAAGTGGTATAAAACTTAGAAAAAATAGCTATAATGAACATAAGAAAAGGGGAAAATATGAAGAAACAAAGGAAGTTAAAAACAAATAAAAGTAAAGGCATTACTTTAATTGCCTTAGTGGTCACTATTGTAGTACTTTTAATTTTGGCAGGAGTAAGTATTATAGTATTATTTGGCGATAATGGACTGATTAAACAAGCGAAAGAAAGTAGTCTTCAAACAAA
>CAMSEM010000093.1 GCA_947057505.1 uncultured Clostridium sp.
AACAGAAACAACAACCGAAGCAATTATAGTAGAAGATTTAACAAAAAAATGGAATTTAAGCAAAGTAAGAAAAGTAACTAGCGAAGATGGAATAGTAGTGCCAGTGCCAAATGGTTTTACACCATCAACAGTAGATGGAGAAAAAAGTGTAAATACAGGATTTGTAATAAAGCAGGGGAATAATGGAGAAATTACAGAAGGAATAAATGAATTTGTGTGGGTGCCAGTACACTGTGACAAAAAAACTTTTGAAGTTATAGATGGCAATAATGTAGGAATTTTGTATAGATTTGGAAATGCTACTTCTCCTAAAAATCCACCAGAAAAAATAAATTATGAAGCGGATTTGCAAAAAGAACCTGTTGTTCTTCCAAGTGAGAATTTTAATATAGTAAAAAGCTATATTCCAGGGATTGAAAATGAACAACAATTTAAAGAATTATTGCAAAATGAATTTGACACTATGAAACAAAGTATAGAAACATATAAAGGTTTTTATATTGGAAGATACGAAACGGGAAACCTTAATACTGATACAGTAGTAGTAGAAAAAAATAATAGTAATATAAATTATGCTTCATGTTGGCATGAAATATATCAAAAGAGCAGAAATTTTGCAAGTGGAATGGATATAACAAGTACGATGATATGGGGGTGCCAATGGGACGCCACACTAAGATGGTTTTTGAAAAGCGATGATGCAAATGTTGTAAAATATGTAGTAAATCCTGAAGGACAAGGAGTTCATAATCAATATTATGGACCAGAACCAACTGGGCAGTATAAAGTAAATAACATTTACGATATGGCTGGAAATGTTTCAGAATGGACAATGACAAAGAATGGACTAGATACTCGCGTGGCTAGAGGGGGAGATTATTATAATTCAGCAAAGTATGGAACTGCATATATTAGTGGAACAACAGCTGCTGGTTCAAGTGGTAGTCAAATAGGAAGCCGTATTGCTTTAGTTATATAATAATTTCAATAAAAATTAAAGATTAAGTGAAAAAATCTATAAATAAAATGAAATACCTCTTGTGATATTAGTATTGAATATTATAAAAGGTATTTTTAATTAGAATGAAAACACTAATAAATTGTTTGAACATAATAAAAGCGAAGCATTATGCAGTAGAATTTTCAAAGACCTTAAAACTACATTGACAAAACGGACAGAAAAAAGGTATAATAATAAAAGAAAATAATAAAGGGGAGGAATAAAAAATGGGAATAGCTTCATTAATATTAGGAATTATTGCCGTTGTAGTAGGTTGGATTCCATTCATCTGTTTCATAGCTCTAATATTTGCAATTGTTGGATTAATACTAGGAATTGTAGATACTATAAAAAAGAATAAAACAGGAGATAAAAAAAGAGGAATAAGCATTGCAGGCTTAATTGTAAGTGCTATTGCAATACCAGTTATTATATTTAGCTCTATTGTCTCATTAGGTATTTTTACAGCATTAATATTAGATGATACTTACATAGATTCAGATAGTAGTTATTATGATGATTATGATATGGATGATTTTTTTACCAACCACAAATGGTATAAACAATATTATAATACAATTGATTATAATTTATAACAAAATTGCTTAGTTATAAATAAAAAAACATTGCTATTTAAATGGATAGTGATGTTTTTATTTTTTTAGGAACAATTGCTTTTCAAAAAACAGTATGGTAAAATAGACAAGAATTATAAAAATGTAGGAGGACATACATTGCAAGATAGAAAAAAGTTTATTAGAAATTTTAGTATTATTGCGCATATTGATCATGGAAAATCAACTTTAGCAGATAGATTAATTGAAATGACAGGTGTACTTTCTAAAAGAGAAATGGAAAACCAAGTTTTAGATAACATGGACATTGAAAGAGAACGTGGTATTACTATTAAATCACAAGCAGTTCGTATGAAATACCATGCAAAAGATGGAAACGATTATGAATTAAATTTAATAGATACCCCAGGACATGTAGACTTTAATTATGAAGTTTCTAGAAGTTTGGCAGCATGCGATGGAGCAGTTTTAGTAGTAGATAGCAGTCAAGGAGTGGAGGCACAGACTTTAGCTAATGTATATTTAGCATTAGACAATAACCTAGAGATTTTGCCAGTTATAAATAAGATAGATTTACCAAATGCAAGACCAGATGAAATTAAAAAAGAAATAGAAGATATTATTGGAATACCAGCAGAAAATGCACCATGTATTTCTGCTAAATCTGGATTAAATGTAGAAGAGGTTCTAGAAAGAATTGTAACAGACTTGCCAGCACCAACAGGCGATGAAGAAAAACCACTACAAGCATTAATTTTTGATTCTATTTATGATAATTACAAAGGAGCTATTGCTTATGTTAGAATTAAAGAAGGAACCGTAAAAGTAGGGCAAGAAATGGTATTAATGTCTTCTGGAAAAACTTTTACTATTACAGAAGTTGGCTATTTTGAACCAGGAAGTTATTTACCAGCAAAAGAACTAAAAGCAGGCGAAGTTGGATATATTGCAGCTAGCATTAAAAGCTTATCTGATGTACGAGTAGGTGATACCATTACTTTAAAAGAGGAACCAGCAAAGGAACCACTTCCAGGGTATAAAAAAGTAAATCCAATGGTTTATTGCGGGATTTATCCAGTAGATGGAAGCGACTATGAAAATTTAAAGGTAGCTCTAGAAAAATTAAAGTTAAATGATGCAGCATTAGAATATGAACCAGAAACTTCAGGTGCGTTAGGCTCTGGATTTAGATGTGGATTTTTAGGATTATTACATTTAGAAATTATAGAAGAAAGATTAGACAGAGAGTTTGACTTAAGCTTAATTACAACATCTCCATCTGTTATTTATAAAGTACATAAAACAGATGGCGAGATTGTAGAGTTATATAACCCATCAGATATGCCAACTCCAAATGAAATAAATTATATGGAAGAACCGATGGTACAAGCCGAAATTATTACACCAAAAGAATATGTAGGCGGTATCATGGAAATATGCCAAAACAGGCGTGGTAATTATATAGATATGAAGTATTTAGATGAAAATAGAGTAACATTAATTTATGAGCTACCATTAAATGAAATTATCTATGACTTTTTTGATACGTTAAAATCAAAAACAAAAGGATATGCATCTTTTGATTATGAATTAAAAGAATACCAAAGGTCAGACCTAGTAAAGTTAGATATTTGGGTAAATGGAGAAGGAGTAGATGCGCTATCTTTTATAGTACATAGAAATAGTAGTTATGAAAAAGGTAAAAAAATGGTAGAAAAGCTAAAAGGTGTTATACCAAGGCAATTATTCACCATTCCTTTACAAGCTGTTATTGGCGGAAAAATTATTGCGAGGGAAACTATATCTGCTATGAGAAAAGATGTATTAGCTAAATGCTATGGTGGAGATATTACAAGAAAGAAAAAACTATTAGAAAAACAAAAACGTGGTAAAAAGAAAATGAGGCAAATAGGAAATGTAGAAATACCACAAGAAGCATTTTTATCAGTACTAAAATTAGATGAGGAGTAGGTTAAAGATGGAAAAAGAACAATACCAAGATCAAGTAGAAGGAAGAAATTCTGTATTAGAGTTATTAGAATCTGGCAGAGATATTAATAAAATATATATAGCAAAAGGGGAAAAGCATGGTTCTATTAATAAAATAATTGCAGTAGCAAAACAAAGAAGAATTATATTAACAGAAATGGAAAAAACTAAACTAAACCAAATGGCACAGACACAAAATCATCAAGGCGTTATTGCAATTGTTCCACCATTTAATTATTGTGAAGTAGAAGATATTTTGCAAGTAGCTAAAGAAAAAGATGGAATACCATTTATTCTTATATTAGATGGAATAGAAGATCCACACAATTTAGGTTCTATTATAAGAACTGCGGAAACAGCAGGAGTTCACGGGATTATTATTCCTAAAAGAAGAGCGGCTTCTGTAAATAGTACCGTAAATAAAGTGTCTGCAGGAGCAGTAGAACATATGAGAATTGCTAGAGTAAACAATTTAAATGAAACTATTCGATTCTTAAAAGAAGAAGGTATTTGGATTTGTGGAACAGATATGCATACAGATATAACTTATACTAAACAAGATTATAAAATGCCACTTGCTTTAGTAATAGGAAGTGAAGGTTTTGGGATGAGTAGATTAGTAAAAGAAAATTGTGACTTTTTGGTTAAAATACCAATGAAAGGAAAAATCACTTCTTTAAATGCATCTGTTTCAGCAGGAATTATGATGTACGAAGTGGTTAGACAAAGAAATTAGATGCTTGATTTTCCTTTTAAATTAAGGGGTTGGGGAGATGGAAAAAACTTCATTTAAAAAAAATAAAAAAAATTTAAAAAATGTGTTGACTTTGATAAAATCGTGTGCTAAAATAAATATTGTCTTCAGCGAGAACATCGCCTGGAGATTTTAAAAGCACATTGAAAAGTAAACAATAAACCTTTGAGAAAAACCAATAATAAATAAA
>CAMSEM010000094.1 GCA_947057505.1 uncultured Clostridium sp.
TATAGATACTTCTTCTAAAAATGCCTGTGTTACCATTTTAGAAGATAACAATGTTTTAATTGAATTAAATAACGAAGATGAAAAAACACATTCTCAAAAACTTATGCCAATGATTAAGCAGGCTTTTGAAAGTTTAAATTTATCATTAAATGATATGCATTTAATTGCCTGCGGATTAGGTCCTGGCTCTTTTACTGGAGTTAGAATAGGTATTGCCACTGCCAAGGCTTTTGCAGATAGCCAAAATATCCCATGTGTTGGTATTACTTCTTTGGAAAGTTTAGCATATAGCTTAAATCATGAAGGATATATTTGTACCTTAATCAATGCTAACCATGATAATGTGTATGCTGGCTTATTCCATTTTGAACAAAAAAATGGAATTTTGCAAGTAGCTGAAAGTGATACTGCATTTTTAAGTTTAAAAGATGAAACTAGCAAATTATGTATGGAACCCTTAACAAAATTTTTAGAGTGTAATGCTAAAATTTTTTTAGATAACTCCCCTATTTATTTTGTTGGTGATGCACTTACTGCTTATCAAGATTTGTTGCAGAATTTATCTTTTGAAAAAAACAATCCAATTATGCTTGCCTCAAAAGAAGATTGTATCATTTCTAGTATAAGTATGGCAAAAGCTGGATATACTAAATTCAAAAATGGAAATTATGGCGATTCTAGCATCTTAGTACCAATCTATTTAAGAAAATCTCAAGCCGAACTTGCTTTAGAAGAAAAAAATAAGAAGGAAGTGTAATTGCCTAGGATGATTAAGAAAAAAATCAATATTTTTCTTAGTCTGCCACAGTTTTTTATAGGCATTTATGGTAGTAAAAATGGAAATAATAATTGCCCCAATGAAATTAGAAGATTTAAAAGAAATTGAACCTTGTTTAATAACAGAATTTGATGACTTTTGGACTTTTGCTATGTTAAAGCACGAATTAGAAAATTCGCAAGGTTTAAATTCACACTATTTTGTTGCAAAGTTTAAAAATAAAATTGTTGGCTTTGCTGGAATACTAACTATTATAGATGAAGTTAATATTATGAATATTGTGGTTAGAAAAGATAGTAGAAAACTTGGTATTGGTTCTTCTTTACTAAACTTTATTATCAACTTTGCAAAAACGCAAAATGTAACTTCTATTACTTTAGAAGTTAATGAAAATAATTTGCCAGCTATTGGCTTATATGAAAAATATGGTTTTAAAAAAGTAGGTCTTCGTAAGAAGTACTATCATAATATAGATAATGCTATTTTGATGACATTGTCATTAACAAAGCCTGTCCCTATTGGCGACAGAAGTGGCTCAGTTGGGACTGTCCCCAATGGTGACAAAACTAAGGAGGAAAAATAAATGAAAAAAACAAATGAACTTAATTACAAAGATTTGAAAATGGTGTGTATGCCGAATCAGTTTGATTTTGAGTCTACCGCAGAGCTTGACCCTATTGATACTGGTATTGGTCAAGATAGAGGCTTAAAGGCTTTAGAGTTTGGTTTAAATGTAGATGTAAGAGGCTACAATCTTTACATAGAGGGGCCAAGTGGTGTTGGTAAAACTATGTATACCAAAAATTATCTAAATACGATTGCTAAAAAGAAAAAGGTTCCTCAAGATTGGTGTTACATTTACAATTTTGATAATCCTAATGAACCTATTGCGGTTTCTCTTCCTGCTGGTGGTGGCAAGGCTTTTCAAGAGTTAATGGATCATTTTATTAATGATGTTAAAGTGGATATTAAGTCTACTTTTAATAATGAAGAGTTTGAAAGAGAGCGTGCTTTAATTAAGCAAGAGTTTGAGGAAAAGCGTACTAATTTAATGGAAAAACTAAACCAAAAGTCTTCTACTTATGGTTTTCAAGTTAAGGCTTCTCAAGCTGGTATTTATATGATGCCTGTTATGAATGGTAAAGCTATGCCTGAAGAGGAGTTTAATAAATTAGAGGAGTCTGTTAGAAAAGAGTATGAAGATAAGTCTACTATTGTGCAACAGCATATTATGGAGGCTATTGGTGAAATTAAAGCTATTGAAAGAGAGTCTGCTAAAAAAATTGAAGAATGGCAGTCTAATGTAGCTCTTTTAACTGTTAATACTCACATTAACTACATTAAGTCAAAATACAAAAGGAATAAAAAAATCAACCACTTTTTAGATAGTATTAAAAAGGATATTTTAAAAAATATTTCTCATTTTATTAGTGATGATAAAAATGAAAAGCAACAACAACCAAATAATGCAGCTCAAGTAAAGCCTGATATGGTAAAACCATGGCTAAATTACCGTGTTAATTTATTTATTGATAATAGTAAATTAGAAGGTGCCCCTATTGTAATGGATTCTAACTATTCTTATCATAATATTTTTGGAAAGTTAGAGTATGAAAATTATTTTGGAGCTCTAAAAACAGATTATACTATGTTAAAACCTGGTCTTCTTCATAAGGCTAATGGTGGCTACATTATGTTTCAAGCAAATGATTTATTAAGTAATGGTTTATGTTATGAGGCTTTAAAAAAGGCTTTAAGAACAAAGGAAATTGGTATTGAAAATGCTGCTGACCCTCGTTCTTCTATGGTTATGATTTCTTTAAAACCTGAACCTATACCTTTAGACTTAAAAGTAATTATTATTGGTGATGAAAATATTTACCAAACTTTACTTGCAATGGATAGCGATTTTAGGAAACTATTTAAAATTAAAGTTGAGTTTGAAGATGATGCTCCTCTAACTCTGGAAAATATGAATAAACTTGCAAGATTTATTTCTGGCTATTGTATACAAGAAGCTCTTCCCCCTCTTACTAAAGAGGCGGTTGCAAAAGTAATTGAATATGCTTCTAAACTTTCTAATAGTCAGCAAAAGCTTTCTACTCGTTTTAATGATTTAGCACAAGTCATTGGTGAAGCTGCTACTTGGGCAAGAATGGGGCGTTCTAAAACAGTAACTGCTGAGTATGTTGATAAAGCCTTAAAAGAAAGTGTAGAAAGAGTTAAAAAGTATGATAGCCGTTATATGGAAATGATAAAAGAAAACACTTTACTTATTGACACCTCTGGTTTTGTAGCTGGTCAAATTAATGGTTTAACTATTATGAGTGTTGGTCAATATAGTTTTGGAAAACCTGTTAAAATTACAGCTAATACTTATACTGGAAAAAAAGGTATTATTAATATTGAACGTGAAGTAGAACTTTCTGGTTCTTCTCATTCTAAAGGTGTTCTTATATTAAGTGGTTATTTAGGTGAAATGTTTGCACAAGATATACCTCTTTCACTTACATCTAGCATTTGTTTTGAACAATTATATAATGGTGTAGATGGTGATAGTGCCTCTAGCACAGAGTTATATGCTATTTTATCTAGCCTGTCTAACATTCCAATTAATCAATCTTTGGCAGTGACTGGCTCTGTTAATCAAAAAGGTGAAATTCAGCCAATTGGTGGTGTTAATGATAAAATAGAAGGATTTTTCCAAGTTTGTAAAATGCGTGGATTCAATGGTGAACATGGTGTTATTATCCCTAAGCAAAACGTAAATAACTTAAGTCTTTCTGATGAAATTATACAAGCTGTAAAAAGAGGAGATTTTCATATTTATGCAATTTCTACCATTGAAGAAGGTATTGAACTTTTAACTGGTGTACCTGCTGGAAAAAGAGATGCAAATGGTAATTTCCCTGCTGGTTCAATTAATTACTTAGCTTATGAAAAACTAAAAAAATATGCAGAAATTAGTAAAAACATGTAATATTCAAAAATAACAATATAACACTATCAACAGTTAACATTCTTAAACTAAAAAATAAAAGTGGCCCTAAGCCACTTTTATTTTTGTGCAGTTAATTATTCTTTAACTTCTTCTACTTTTTCTTCTTTAACTGTATCAACTACTTCTTCTACAACTGGAGTTTCTGTTTCGATTGCTGGTGCTTCTTCTGGTGCAGTTTCTACTGCTGGTTCTTCTACTAATTCTTCTTTAACAATAATTTCTTTGTTTTCAATTCTTGCACCTGTATCTTCTTTTGTCTTAGCAGCTTTACCAATTCTATCTCTTAAGTAGTATAGTTTTGCTCTTCTTGCTTTACCAACTCTTACTACCTCTACTTTTTCTACTAATGGTGAATGTACTAAAAATGTTTTTTCAACACCTACACCATAAGAAATTTTTCTTACTGTGAAAGTAGCATTAACTCCTCCATTTTGTTTTTTAATAATAATTCCTTCAAATACTTGAATTCTTTCTCTGTTACCTTCTTTAATTTTTTGATGTACTCTAACTGTATCACCAACTTTTAAATCAGGTATCTTATTTTTTAATTGTTCGTGTTCAATTGATTTTACGATATCCATGATTGGAATATCCTCCTTTCTTTAATTATTTAATAAATCTGGTCTTTTTTGTTTTGTAAT
>CAMSEM010000095.1 GCA_947057505.1 uncultured Clostridium sp.
GGTCCAATGCTTGTGACTAAGGAATAAGTAATTAAATATTTTATAGCTAGTTATATTGTTCGTTTTTTCGCTTATCCAACTGCGTAAAAGAATGCATAAAAAAGATTTTATGAAGCTTCGTGTCTTTTCATAAAATCTTTTTTTGCTTTCTCTATACTTATTTGGGCTCAGCACACATTTGCACGCTACTAAATTAATAATATAACTAGCTATTCCATATTATTTATTTCTTTCAATTTAAAATCCAACATAATCTTCTACATTTAAGGTTGGAAAACTAAATTTCATACTGTTTTGAGAAATTACTCCATCTTCTTTATGGTCTTTTAAAAACGTGGTAGATCCTTTTAGAAAGTATTTATATTTTATTTCTTTGCTTACTTCTCCTTCTCCAATTATAATTGGGTCATCCCAAGTAACATCTACTGCATACCATTTGTTTTCAATTTGAATGTAATTCCATGCATGTGTTTCGGTTACACCTTGAGAGTTTGTTCCTGTTCCTGAAACTAATACACATGGAACTCCAACACTTTCTACTAAATATTTTAAACTTCTGGCATATCCTTCGCATACAGCTTTTTTATCATACAATGCCCCATAAATATGACCTTTATTGATGGAATTTTGCGTACTATCATATTCTACCGAGGTCACTAACCAGTTGTGAATTCTTCTTACTTTTTCTACTGCACTATCTTGCTTTGTTTGTTCTACTACTTGATTTACAATATTTTGCATAAATTTTTGTGCTATTTGAATTTGTTCTTTTGTCTGAAAGTTTTCTTTTAAATAGCTACTATTTTCTGCTGGTCCAATAGAAACTGAATAAGTAGTAATTCCCCCTATTGTTTGGTACTGTGTTAGCAAAGTCATTTTTGTAATATCTATATAAAATAAATCTGATTCGTCATAATAAAATGCATTCCATGCTGATTGAAAAGCTTCTCCCAACTCTTTTTCTCCGTTTTCTGTATGAAGTAAGGTATTAAACTGAGTACCAAAATCGAATCGATAGGTTCCTGTTTCTAACTGCTTTTTGTTTTTCTTTAAGGCATCATATATGATTTTGCCATTACTGTCTAACTGATTATAATAATAAGTGTTAGAAATTAGTTTTGGAGTAGTATTAGCTTCTAATTCATTTTCTCCAAGATTATTTAAAATTGGTGTTATTGGATTTTGTACTTCATTTTTTATACTATTTTGTACCTCATTTTTGTCTTTTTCTTTGTTTTGCAAGTTTCCTTCTTCTATTTGAATTGGATTGCTTGTGTTTTTACTATTTTCTTTTGTAAAAAATTGCATAGCTAAAAATACAATAGCTCCTACCAATATTATGATAATAGCAATAACAATTGCTATTGCTATACTACCTTTGTTTTGTTTCATACTTTTTCCTCACATTTTTTTAGTTTACTTCTTTCATTTGTTTTAGCATAATATCTGCAAATACTCCATACCCCATTTGTGGGTCATTTACTAATACATGTGTTACAGCTCCTACAAATTTTCCGTTTTGAATAATTGGTGCACCACTCATTCCTTGAATAATACCACCTGTTTTTTCAATTAATCTTTCATCCGTTATTTTGATAAGCATACTTTTATTATCTTGATTGTTGTTTACAAATACTTTTTGAATTTCAATATCATAGTATTCTCGTTTTCCATTTTCTAGTTCACAAATAATTTGCGCTTTTTCTAGTTTTATTTCTTCACGTAAGCATACTTCTATAGCATTTTGCTCAGATATATGCAAATACGATGTTTTTGTTAATGTTCCAAATACGCCAAATGATGTATTTTTAGCAATGTCTCCAATAGTATAGCCAGATTCTATAGTCCCTCTTATTTCTCCTGGTTTTCCTTTTTCACCTTTACTAATTGATAAAATATTGGTGGTTACTAACTCTCCATTTTCTATTTTAATTAGTTCAGAGGTATCTACATCTAAAATGCCATGTCCTAATGTGCCAAACATGCCTGTAGATGGTTCATAAAAGGTAAGTGTTCCTACCCCTGCTGCTGCATCTCTTACCCATAGCCCTAATTTGTACTGATTTTCTCCGTTTTTTACTGGAGTCATGCTTGTGGTAATTGTTTTTTCATCTCTCATGTATTTAATAGAAATACTACTTCCATTACAGCTATTTACAGCTTGCATTAAATCCCCAGTGTTTTCTATTTCATTTTGGTTAATTTGAATAATTCTGTCGCCTTCTTTTATTCCTGTATTTTCATATGGCTTTTTACCTTCTATTTCAGACATACCAACTACTAATACACCATCTGTATATAGTTTCATTCCAATTGCTGCACCTACTGGCACAACGGTTGTTTTTGGAATAACATTAACACTAATATCTTTAACAGAAAATAGTTTAAATAAGCTTAAACTAAAATCTACTTTTCCTACTTCATTTACTTTTGTTTGATTCATATTACTTGCCGTTTGTAAGGTTTTGCCAGCTCCTATTTCTTGCAGGCTAACACCTAACAAAGTATGAATATTTAAATTTTCGCCTTGCATCATAATGTAACTACTGGGAAGCAAGGTAATATTGCAAACATAAGTGTAAATGAGTAGTAGAAAAAGGACTATGATTATTTTTTTAATTGTTTTTTTCATATGGCTCTCCTTTTTATTTAGGATAACCATATTTTTTTGTTTTAAACAGTTATTGTTTTTTATTTTTATGATATTTTTAACAATTAATGATGATTAAAAGCATCTACATTTGCTCTATATAGATCATATCTTTCACGTGCTAATGCTCGTATATAATATTCTCTAATGGTTTTTATTCTTTCATTTTTTGCTCCTGCTTTTGTTACATTAAACAGTTCTCTGTCATTCCAATTATTGTCTTTTCCCATAATAACACCTTTTATGATTTCATCTGCTTGATAAACATTACCTGCATTTACAATACAATGATAACATGCTGTAATATGTGTTTTACTATTTTCATTTCCTCTTATTTGAGGATAAAAATACATATAATCTCCTTCAGCTATTCTTACTGTTTGTCTAATAAAACTTACATTAGAATATGCTGCTGCTATTTGATTATTACTATTTCCTAATACAAGATTTGAGTTGCTTTGTGGCTCCGCAAGTTTGGTGCAACCTGGTAAATGATATTCTCTTTCCCCATTCGCATTTTGTGTAATTAAATAAATATTTTCTTTGTTTACTGTTTCTTCGTTATCGTCATTTGTAATAACACAATAATTGTTATAATATTTATGTCCAATAGGTATGCCTTGCAAAAATGATGTTACAGATATTTGGTTGGTAATTTTAGACCAATCTGTTTCTGTTAATTGTGGTAAAGCAAATTCATAATTATTGCCAGAATACATTTGATATTTAGCAATTGCTGCAGATAAATTTGTTTCAATTGATTTACGAATAACCATCATACGATTTTCATTAAAAGTTGAACCTGAAAGTAGTGGATCATTTTTTTTGTCACTTGCCACAAAAATTGGCTCATTTCCAGTATTTACATATCCCTCACTTTCTGAAAAATCAATTTTTCTTCCTTCTTCATCTACTGCATCATTTTGTGTAATACCATTTGTTAGTGTTGCTACCGTTTGGCTAAATTTTTGTGCATTTAAATAGTATTCAAAACTACTGGTGCTATGAAGTCTATCTCCCCAAACTCTATTATTTAAATATTGGGTCATTTCTTTGTTTGTATGAGAACTGCTAAGATATACTTTGTTATAATTTTGATACATAAAGTATTTTGTTTCATTCCCAGTTACTACTTTGTTTTTATCATAGTATATTTTTTGTCCATTATAAGTTAGATAATCATAGTCTCCTTCACTTTTATCTATAAATAATAAGTGCTCTGTTAATATTTCTGGTGTTATGGCGACTCCGTTATAGTCTAACCACCATGTTTGTGGAGAGTTCGTATTATAACTCTTTATAGTAACAGCATTTGGATTAATTAAATAACCTGATAGAGTTTGATAACCTGTTGTATCAAACACACCATATAAGGTAATAGCATTATCTAAGGTATAGTTTACTACAAAATCTTTTGTTCCATTTTTGTATCTACAAGAATAGTAAATATATGGTTTTAAGCCATAGTTTTCATATTTTTCGCTTTTTAAAGCTTCCTCATCTAAAATTGGTTGTAATGCTATAGTTTCACCTCTCTTTTCTGAAGCTTCTTCCACCTTACTTGGGTCTATGCTATAAACATTATCATATTTTGTATAAATATAATATCCATCATATAAGGTAAATACTAAAGCTGGAGAGGGGACGAAGAAGGCCTGGAACTTCGGATTGCGCGGGATATGCG
>CAMSEM010000096.1 GCA_947057505.1 uncultured Clostridium sp.
GGTTTGGTTTGTGTGCCTGTTGTATTGTTTTGAGTATTACCCAGGTTATGAAGAACTACTTAAAAAATTGCAAGAAGCACACCCTAATTGGGAGTTTGAAATTTTTGAAACAGGATTAACATGGAATGAGGCTGTTGTTGCAGAATCAACAGGAGGGCATGGCAAAAATGTGGTTTCTAAAAATAGTGCTAGTGCATGGAAATGTGGATGTAGTACTGTAACAGATCCAGACTGGACTTGTGCATCATTAGCAACAGTAGCATATTATATGGATACTAGAAATTCTTTAAATGAAGATTATATTTTTCAATTTGAACAATTAACCTATGATGCAAGTACACAAACCAAAGAAGGAGTAGAAGCAATTATAGCAGATTGCAACTACATGCAAGGAAAAATTACTTATTTAGATACAAATGGTAATACAAAAACAATTAATAAAACATATGTAGATGTTATTATAGAAGCCGCTAAAAAGTATAATGTAAGCCCTTATCATTTAGCATCAAGAATTCGCCAAGAACAGGGCGCAGGTAATGCAGGACCAATGATTTCTGGAAAATGGACAGGTTGTGAAGGAAAATTAAAAGGTTATTATAACTATTTTAATGTAAATGCATATGGGGCAACAGAAAGTCTTATTTTTGAAAGAGGTTTAACATATGCTTCAAAACATGGTTGGACAGACCCAGAAAAAGCAATTTTAGGAGGAGCAAATTTTCTTTCAAAAGAATATATATCATGTGGACAAGATACCCTTTATTTACAGAAATTTAATGTAGCAGATAGAAATAATTATTATTCACATCAATATATGACTAATGTATCAGCTTCTAAAACAGAAGCAGAAGAAATTCGTGAAGCCTATAGAGACATGGGAATGCTGACAAAAGAGTCTAAAATTAAGTTTAAAATACCAGTATATAAAAATATGCCAACAACTAGAGCAGCAATGCCAGGAATGGAAAAAATTGTTACACAAGATGTAAAAATAAATGCAAACAATGTAAGCGTAAAAGCTGAAAAAAAGGAAAGTAGTTCTAATATAGCTACATTAAATAAAGATACAAAAATATTACGAATTGAGTTAGATAATAGTAAAGACTCTAGTGGAAAATATTGGGATAAGGTAGTTTTAAATAATGGCAAAAAAGGATATATTTCTAGAGAATACTTAACACAAATAGATTTACAAAGCAACTGTAAGGAATCCTATATTGTTTCTAAATATACCAACTTTAGGAATGGACCAGGAACAAAAGGAAATATAACTACTACTATTATTAAATTACTTTCACCAGGTCAATTGTTAACTGTAGTAGAAAAAGGAAAATATGAAAATGTAGATGGCGAAGCATGGTACCGTGTACAAATTGCAGATGGTACTTATGGATATGTAGGAACAGAATATATTGAAGCCTATGATGCCAGTAAAATCGATAGAGTAAAAGTAGTTTGCAGCGATGGTTTGAAAATTAGAAAAGAGCCAAGTACAAGTGCGCCAGTATTGAAAGCGGTAGCAAAGGGAACTATTTTAACAAGAACAGAAAAAGATGTAAAGAGTTCTGATAGCAACTATGTTTGGGATAAAGTAACTACTTCTAGTGGTACAGTAGGGTATGTAGTAAGACAAGATCCAGAAACTAAAAAAGCATGGATAGAGCCAATAACAACTACTAATAATGGAGGCAGTAGTGGCAATACTTCAACACAAACTCCTAATATTAATGGAGCAGGATTTAAAACAAGTGGTACAAACCTAATATGCCAACCCAATATGACAGTAGAAAATATAAAAAAAGTAGCAACTGATGCAGTAATTAAGAATGGTTCTACAATTAAAACAAGCGGAAATGTAGCTACTGGTTGGACCATTACTTATAAAGGAAAAACATTTACGATTGTTGTATTAGGAGATGTAAATGGGGATGGAAAAGTAAATACAGGTGATACCTTAGCTATGAGCCAACATATTGAAAATTTCAAAAAAATTACAAATAACAATTATTTAAAAGCTGCAGATACAAACGAAGATGGAAAAATAAATACAGGAGATTCTTTGAAATTAAGGCAACATGTGGAAAAGTTTAAAATAATTCAATTTTAGATTTAAAAAATAGAAATTTAAATATAAGAATAGAGGGAAAATCGATGAAAAAATATTTAAAAATAATATTACTTACATTAACAATGTTATTTATAGCTATATTAGGAAATTGTGTTAAAGCTGCATCAACTTCTTTAACAGTTAGTCCTGCTACTGTTACAGAGGGAAGTACAGTTACAGCAACTGTAACTATCAATGCAGCACAATGGAATTTAACTTTAACAGCAAATGGAAAAGCGCTTAATACATGGACAGAAACTGTAAATTATAAATCAAACTTATCAAAAAAATTTAAGGTTTCTTACAAAGCAACTGAAAAAGGTAAAGTTAATTTTGCATTAAAAGGAGACATTACAGATGTAGATCAAACAAACAAAGAAATTAGCACATCTAAAAGTATAACAGTTAATGCAAAAACAACAAGTTCTAACAATGGAAGTACTACATCAAGCAACAATAATACACCAAAACAACCAACTTTCACTAGTGCCAACAAAACAGTATATACAACAAAACAATGTAATTTACGTTCTAGTTGGTCAACTAGTAGTAGTGCAACATCAGTAGAAAAAGGAACAGAATTAAAACTAACTGGAACATCAAAAGAAACGGTAAATGGTTATAATTGGTATAGAGTACAATATAAAGGTGCTACAAAATATATTGCAAGTAGTTTAGTAACAAATACAAAACCAAAAGAAGACGAGCCAGAAGAAAAAAATGATAATAATAATCTAGCTTCATTAAATATAAAAGGTGCTAACTTAAGTCCAGAATTTAGTAAAGATGTATTACAATATACTGTTCAAGTAGGGGAAGAAGTTACTAAATTAGACATAGAAGCGAAAACAGAAAATAGTAAAGCAAAAGTTGAAATACAAGGAAATGAAGAACTAGTAAGTGGTGAAAACACCATAAAAATTGTAGTAACAGCAGAAGACAATACAACTAAAACTTATGTTATAAAAGCTCTTAAAGGAAATGAAGCAGTAGCTACATCAAATGATACATTAAAATTATCTAAATTAGAAATTTTAGGTGTTAGTTTTGATGGCGGATTTGATCCAGATAAATATACTTATGATTTAAGTTTGAATTTAGCAGTAAGTAACTTAACTATAACAGCAGAGCCAAATCAAGAAGATGCTAAAATGGAAATTGTAGGAAACCAAGACTTTAAGGAAGGCGAAAACCTTATTACTATTATGCTAACATCAGCAGATGGTGAACAAACAGCAACTTATCAAATAAAAGTAAACTTACCAGCTGCAGCAGCAGAAAATAAAAACGATTTACAATTTTATTTAATTTGTGCAGCGGTAGCACTTGCAGTAATTGTTGTCATTGCTATTATTGTAATTGTATATCATAAAAGAAATCATATTGAAGAAAAAGAAGAAAATCAAGAAGATGATGAAAAACGAGTAGAAGAAAAAGAAGTAAAAGAAGAAAAAGAATTAGCAGAAGTAGTAAATAAAAAAGAAGTAATTGACCAATTCCTAAACGCTACAGAAGAAACAAAGACAAAAAAGACAAGAGGAAGACATTCAGTATAAAGCAACAAATTCATTTGACACTAAAATAAATTTATAGTATACTTATTAGCATAAAGAGTTCTATATTTAATTTTATACTCCTATTTTGGCATAGGTTATGATATAAGCAACTAGTGGAAAAAAATATTTTAAGGAGTGAGCAAAATGTTTAAAATTATTGATTTATCGATTGGATTGTTTGCAATCGTAAAAGCAGAAGAAAAAGAGTTAGCATTGCCTATTAATGTTCATGCACTAATAGAAGTGTCATTGGTAAATGGGAAGTATGAAGCTCTTTTATTGCAAGGAAAGATGTCCAAAGAGTTAAAAGAGAGCAATGAAGTAGAAAAGCTAAAAAGAGAGGCAATTGAATTAACTGAAGAGTATGTTGGAGATAAATAAAAAGAGAGCATTAGCGAAAGCAAAATTTCAGCAAAGAACAGTTGGAATTTTGCTTTCATATATGCTACTGTAGCTCAGTTGGTAGATGCTGTGAATGTTCGAAGCGCAGCGAGTTACAGTCTCAGTAAGCGTAACGAAGTGAAGCAGCTTGCGACTACGAGTCGTACTTTAATTAATTTAATAATTCTAAAAATATATATGCTACTGTAGCTCAGTTGGTAGAGCAACAGATTCGTAACCTGTAGGTCGGCAGT
>CAMSEM010000097.1 GCA_947057505.1 uncultured Clostridium sp.
ATAATGTATGGATAATATCTATAATTGGTGTTTCCCACAAAAAGTTTATGCGATCCTTAATAGCATATTATTTGCTTTTTTTCTAAAAATTTAGTATAATAAAAAGTATGAAAGGCAATTACCTATTTTACAGGGAGGAAATACTAATGAAAAGTTTTGCAAAAAGAAATGAAGTAGAACGGTTTCATACTTCACGTATGTATGCAGTAGATGTTACTTATCATAAAGAAGATGGTACTGAATTTACTCATACTATTATTAAAAGCAGACCCAGTGTTTGTGTTATTATTTTTAATAATAAGAACCAAATTGCTTTGATTAAGCAATTTAGAAGCACTACTGGAAAATGCTACGTAGAGTTGCCTTCTGGTCTTTTTGAAGAGGGCGAATCGCTTGAACAGGCAGCTGCTAGGGAAGCTCGTGAGGAAACTGGCTTGATTGTAAAAGACGTGAAACGTCTTATGCATTGTCCAAATATTTTGGATCCTAGCAAATCTAACGAGGACTTTGGTTCTGCAGTTGCTTATGTAACCGCACAAAGTGAGCAGTCTTTGGACGAATTTGAACAGATCGATTCTCAAATTATTTGGATGGATTATGATGAGGTAATCTCTCGTATGAAGTCTCAAATGCTCACAAATGGCACTTTCTTGGATGAGCTGCAAATGAGTGGCCATTCTACAGACACATTACTTTCTTATGAATTTTTAAGAAAGTAATCTTCCTATAGAGTTTTTATTAAATACTCTATAAAAAACCAACTCAAAAAGAGTTGGTTTTTTATTTTAAATTTATGAATTCTTGATAAATTTCATTTTTACTTACTTTTCTATCTTTTGCAATTTGTTTAATAATTTCTTTTTTTTCTAATCCTTGTCTTTCATATAGCAAATATTGCTCTTCTAATGTCATTTTAGTAAATTTTTGCTCGTCTTCTTCTATTTTATTTAAGTCCAAAATAATAACAAATTCTCCTTTTGGTTGTTGAAAGTTACTAATTAATTCAGAAATTGTTGCATATGTTTTTTCTTCATGTAATTTAGTTAGTTCTCTTACTATACAAGCTGGTATATTCCCTATATTTTTTAAAATATCTTGTAACGTTTTTTGTAGTTTGTGTGGTGCTTCATATAAAATAACTGTTTTTTGTTCTTTTTTTATTTGTGCTAATTTCTCTTTTCTATTTTTTTTATTTAATGGTAAAAATCCATAAAATGAAAATTCTTTTGTATTAATTCCAGATACAATTAAGCTATTGATTAAAGCACATGCTCCTGGAATTGGAATTATTTCTATTGTATTTTTTATTGCTTCTTTTACAATTTCTTCTCCAGGGTCTGAAATTCCAGGTGTTCCTGCATCTGTTACAATTGCAATATTTTTTCCTTCTAATACTTTTTCAATTAATCCTTGTGTTTTAATTTCTTCATTATGCCTATGATAGCTAATTAATGGTTTGGTTATTTCATAATGATTTAGCAACTTTAAAGTATGCCTTGTGTCTTCTGCTGCAATGATGTCTACTGTTTTTAATGTTTCTAATGCTCTAAAAGTAATATCTTTTAAATTTCCTATTGGTGTTGCTACTAAATAAATAGTTCCTTTCATTTTTATTTTGTATGGCAGATTTTATGATTTAAAAATACCATACTCTCCTTTCTTTTTTCTTTAATTATTTTTATTGCATTTATAAAAATAATTTTTTAGTTTGTTTTTGGTTTACATATTAGTATTATGTATATTCTTTTCTAGTTTTTATAATATATTTTTAAAACTTCTTCTGTATAGTTTCCATCTTCTTTATAAATATATAGTGGTTTTTCTATATTTAAAAATGGTTTTGCATTTTTGATAGCTTTTATCAATACTAGATTAGGTGCTTTTTCTTTGTTTGGTTGTACCACTTTTAAGGTTTTAGGCTCTAATTTATGCTTTCGTAATAAACTAAATATATCTACTAGTCTTTCTGTCCTATGTACCATATAAAAACTTCCTTGATCTTTTAATAAATATTTTGCAGTAATAATAAAATCTTCCAACTTTGCTGTAATTTCATGGCGTGAAATTAATTTATTTTCCTGCTCATTTATTTTTCCTGTACCTTCTTTTTTATATGGTGGGTTTGTTACTACTGCATCAAAACTGTTTGGCTCATATATTTGTTTTAAATTTTTAATGTTCTCGCAAATAATTTGAATTCTATCTTGTAGGCTATTTAAAATTACACTTCTATTTGCCATTTGAGCTACTTCTTGTTGAATTTCTACACCTACTATTTTAGTATTTTGCGTTTTGGCAGATAATAAAATAGGTAAAATTCCTGTGCCTGTTCCTAGGTCTATGATTTTACTTTCTTTTTTTATTTTTTTTGCAAAGTCTGATAATAGTACACTGTCTATTCCAAAACAAAATCCATTTTTATTTTGAATTATTTTTAAATTTTCTAATTCTAAATCATCTATTCTTTCATTTTCTTTTAATTCTATTTCCATTGTTTTTTCCTTCTCTAATTTATGCATAATTCAAGTATATCATAAATTGATATACTTTTGAACTGTTTATCAAATAAAAAAGTATGTAAATATTTTTATGTACTACACATTTTTAAATGCTATTTCATATTATATAGTAGAAGGAGTTGCCTTATGGAAGAAAAGAAGAAAAAAGAAAAATTTGATTTTAAAAAAAGAAAAGAGAATACAGTGCATTCCCTTTTCGAAGTTGAACATTTTTTAGGTAATTTAAAAAGTGTAATGAAAGGTTTTAAAGCTTATAAATTTTTGAAAAAATAATTTTTATATTGTTTTTTGCTTTATATTTATTAGCATAATGCTTTTATTGTTTATTTGTTTCGTTTTTTATGGTATTTTTATTTTCTTTATTTTCAATTGTATTATTTTTGTTTTCTTCCTTTGATTGTTGTTTATTTATTTTAATAAATGCATTTTTAAAGTTAATTTTTTCATCTTTAAAGCTTTGATTTTCTTTTCCATTAATTAAAATTTTAACACTATTTACTTCATTTAATTCTGCTAACGTATTTACAATAGAATAAATTGTGGCATTTTCTGCTTCCATTCCTCCTGTATGATTATCAATAAATTCTTTTGATAAATCTAAATAAACAATATCACCTTTTAATTCTGCTTTTAATACTCTTGTTCCATTTGGAATAACAGCTTGCAATTTTTCATTTTTTGGTTGTTCTAACAGTAAATGAATTAATGTTGTATAGGGGTCTGTTAATAATGCTTTTGCATCTACCATTCTTCCTTCTGGTATTAATTCTTTTGTTTCTTTATTTTGATAATATAAAGTAACTATCGTTTGCCTCATTTGCTCATCACTAATTTCTTCTGCTGGCTTTATTTCATTTGCTTCTGGCTCTTTATTATTTTGCAGAAGCAAATATCCTCCTATTCCAATAATAGCTATCAATAATATAATAGCAATTAAAATAAATGTTTTTTTGTTCATTTTTATCCTCTCCTTTTAACTTGTACTTTCTTTTTCTATTGTTATGCTTGACCCAAATAGTTTAGAACTAATTTGTTATTTGATTATATACGTATTTATATTAAACCTTTAGTGAAGCTAAGTTTTTTCATTTTACTATTTAGCAAAATGAAAATAACATGATCATCTGTGGTGTAACCAAAAAATTATCTATTACAACAATCGTAATAGACCCTTTGGTCAAAACTTGACTTTCTTACTTAAATATAGTAAAGTATAGTTTATTAATTGTTAAAAGCTGGAAATTGAAGGAGGTTATCTTATGGTAAAAATAAAGGATCCAGTAAGTGGTTTTTCTCATTTAGCTGGTGCTATTTTATCTGTAGCAGGCTTAGTATTTTTAATTATATATGCTGCTCTTTTTGGAGAAGGTGCATGGGATATTGTTTCTTTTACTATTTTTGGTACAGGATTAATTTTATTATATACGTTTAGTAGTTTATATCATTTACTCAATTTAGGTGAAACTGGAACAAAAGTATTTCGTAAATTTGACCATATTATGATTTATGTTTTAATTGCATCTACCTATACTCCTATTTGTTTAGGACCTTTAAGAGGTGGC
>CAMSEM010000098.1 GCA_947057505.1 uncultured Clostridium sp.
ATAAGGTAATACATGATATTGAAATTTTAGAACCAATGTCTAGAAGTAGTGTATATGATTTTACCAAAGAAGATGTAGAAGAAATGTTTACTGCAATGCAAAATGCATTAGATACTGCAAAAGCAGAATATATTAGAAAATTTGAAGGAAAAGCAAAAACACAAAGAAAAGCATTTACTTTTGGAGCAAGTCAAACGGCTAGCAATCCTCAAACTACTGTAGAAAATAGTATAGAAGAAAATGAGGTTCTAAGCGAGATTAGCCAAGAAGCAGAAGAAGCTATTGCAGAAGAAATGGTATAGGCAAAATGTAATTATCTAGAGATTTTGTTTTTTTAGTACTGAATAATTACGAAAAAATACAGCAAAATCCGTAAAAAGCCTTGACAAATCACAAAAAATAGTGTAAAGTATATTAGCATTACAAAATAATGCTAATATTTTTTGCACATTTGATAAAGGAGAGTGAAAGTCAAAATGGAAAAAAACGTACAAATTAGTATGCTATGCCAAATATATGGCAAAATGTTAACTAATAAACAATACGAGGTTATAAACGACTACTACAACAATGACTTATCACTTTCAGAAATTGCCGAAAATAACAATATTACAAGGCAAGCAGTGAGAGATATTATCAAAAAGGGGGAGAATAAACTTTTCGAGTTAGAAGAAAAGCTTACATTTATGGAAAGAACATTAAAACAAGAAAAGGTCTTTAAGCAAATACTTCAAGAATTAAGCAAAATAGAAGATACATCTTCTGATAAAAAAGTTGCAAAAATTTTAGACCATGTACGAGAAGAACTAAGTTGTTTAGCTTAAACCAAAATTCGTAAGAAGTTCTATCATACAAAAATAACGAAAGAGGTGTATAAGAAAATGGCATTTGAAGGGTTAAGTTCAAAACTTCAGGAAATTACAAAAAAACTAAGAGGAAAAGCAAGAATTACAGAAGCAGACTTAAAAGAAATACTTCGTGAGGTAAAACTAGCACTCTTAGAGGCAGATGTTAACTATCTCATTGTAAAAGAGTTTGTTGCCGGAGTACAAGAAAAGGCCCTAGGGCAAGATGTACTAAAGTCTTTAACACCAGGTCAACAAGTTATTAAAATTGTAAAAGATGAATTAGTAGAGCTTTTGGGTGGAACAGAAAGTAAAATTAACTTTACGCCAAACCCACCAACTGTTATTATGTTAGTTGGACTTCAAGGGTCTGGTAAAACCACAACAGCTGGAAAACTTGCAAATCTTCTTCGCAAACAAGGTAAAAAGCCATTATTAGTTGCATGTGATGTATATAGACCAGCAGCTATTAAACAACTACAAGTAGTAGGAGCACAGTTAAACATTCCTGTATTTGCTAATGAACAATCAAAAGATGTAGTTCATATAGCAAAACAAGCAATGTCTACTGCTATTAGTAAATTAAATGATGTTGTTATTTTAGATACCGCAGGTAGACTTCATATAGATGAAGAACTAATGAATGAGCTTAAAAATGTAAAATCAAATGTAAAACCACATGAGATCTTATTAGTAGTAGATAGTATGACAGGTCAAGATGCTGTTAATGTAGCAAAATCATTTAATGATGAGCTAGGCATTGACGGTGTAGTACTTACCAAATTAGATGGTGACACCCGTGGTGGTGCAGCAATATCTGTTAAAAAAATTACTGGAAGACCAATCAAATTTGCAGCAACAGGTGAAAAATTAAGCGATATTGAAGTTTTTCATCCAGATAGAATGGCTAGCAGAATTTTAGGAATGGGCGATGTACTATCTATTATAGAAAAGGCAGAAGAAAGCTTTGACTTAGAACAAGCAGAGAAAATAGAAAAACAGCTTAAGAAAAAAGAATTAGACTTAGATGACTATTTAGTACAACTAAGGCAAATTAAAAAAATGGGTTCTTTTTCTTCTTTATTAAAAATGATACCAGGAATGAATGCACTTAAAGATGTAAAAGTAGATGATAAAGAATTTGTTAGAATAGAGGCAATGATTTGCTCTATGACAAAAGAAGAAAAAAGAAATCCAAGAATTTTAAACCGGAAGCAGAAGACTTAGAATAGCAAAAGGAAGTGGAACTACAGTACAAGAAATTAACAAATTTATGAAATCTTTTGAAATGACTCAAAAAATGATGAAACAAATGCAAAATAATAAAGGTGGCATGAAAAAGTTAATGAATAGTATTGACCCAAAAGACCTAAAAGGGTTTAAAATGTAAATCATGTTTTTAATATTTTAATTTTATATATAGCTGAAAACAAGGATTACAAAATGCTTATTGTATTTGACATAAGTTATTTATAATTCGCTTTGTTTACACAGCAACTTAATTTTCAGGAGGTGAAATAAAAATGGTAAAAATTAGATTACAAAGACAAGGTGCTAAAAAAGCTCCATTCTATCATATCGTAGTTGCAGATTCTAGAAGCCCAAGAGATGGAAAAATCATCGAAAGAATTGGTTCATATGACCCAATGACAGAGCCTTCTACAATCGTAATTGATAACGAAAAATTAGAAAAATGGGTAAAAAATGGTGCGAAAGCAACAGACTCAGTAAAAAGCTTAATCGAAAGAGCAGCTAAAAACTAATTTGAAACAATGCATAATCAAATTTTATTTTGGCAAGAAAGGAAAAGTCATGAAAGAAATTTTGGAAAGTATTATTTTGAATATGGTAGAAAACAAAGAGCAAGTAACTATTTGTGAAAAAGAAGATGAAAAAACAATTACACTTGAAGTAAAAGTTTCTAAAGAAGACATGGGAAGAGTAATTGGTAGACAAGGTAGAGTTGCAAAAGCAATTCGCACTGTTATGAAATCTTTAGCTACCCAAGAACATAAAAAAGTAGTCATTGAATTTATGGATTAGAGGAAAAAGCATACATGAAACAAGAATATTTTGAAATAGGTCAAATTGTAAATCATTTTGGAATTAAGGGAATGATAAAAGTAAATCCTTTTACTGATGATATTTCTAAATTTGAAAGGTTAGAGAGTATTCTAATTGAAAAAGATGGAAAACTAAATACCATTCAAATTGAAGAAGTAAAATATAGTAAAAATCAAGTTTTACTTAAAATTAAAGGAGTAAATACCATTGAAGAAGCAGAAAAGTATCGTGGTTGTTATTTAAAAATAGCAAGAAAAGATATGGAAGAGCTTCCAGAAGGAACTTACTATATAGCAGATTTAATTGGACTTACAGTTTATACAGATAAACAAGTATTACTTGGAACAGTAGCAGATATTTATAATTCAGGTGCTAATGATATTTATGTTGTAAAAGATGAAAGGGGTAAACAAATTTTATTACCTGCTATAAAAGATGTAATCAAACAAATTGATATGGAGCAAGAAAAAATCATAGTACACTTAATAAAAGGATTAATTTAAGTTTAGCATTTTACACAAGAAAATGTACTTTATTTAATAGCCTATGAAGATGCTTAGAAAAGTATTTTCATCAATGAATATAAGAATTAATTTTCTATAAAAAGAAAGGGAAAATATGAAATTTGATGTATTAACTCTTTTTCCAGAAATGTTTGAAGCATTAAAACAAAGTGTAATTGGAAGAGCAGTAGATAAAAAAATAATTGAAATTAATTTAATTAATATAAGAAACTTCTCTAAAGATAAACACAAAAAAGTAGATGATACACCATATGGTGGTGGCGCTGGAATGGTAATGATGCCAAATGTAGTATATGATGCATATAACTCTATTCCAAAAACGAAAGACGCAAAAGTTATTTACTTAACGCCACAAGGAAAAACTTTAAATCAATCAAAAGTAGTAGAACTTGCAAAAGAACAACAACTTATTTTATTATGTGGTCACTATGAAGGTATAGACCAAAGGGTTTTAGATGAAATTGTAGATGAAGAAATATCAATTGGGGACTATGTATTAACAGGCGGAGAACTTGCTGCTATGGTGTTAATAGACTCAGTTAGTAGGTATGTACAAGGAGTGCTAAAAGAAGAATCAACCAAAGAAGAATCTTTTACACAAAACCTTTTAGAATATCC
>CAMSEM010000099.1 GCA_947057505.1 uncultured Clostridium sp.
TTATCCTGTTACTTTATATACAGTTGTACTATGTCCACTTAAGTTATCATTTCCATCTACCGGTTCTGCATATACACTTTGATTTGTCCACTCATTGTTAACATATACTTCGCCTTCTTTGTTGTTTATATACATGTTCATTGTTCCAGCTATTGGGGCTGTTGTATCTAAATAGATTTCTACAGTTTCTTCTTTTGATTCATTTCCTGCATAGTCTACGCTATAGGCTGTTAACTCGTAAATTCCTTCTTCTTCAATTGTAATAGTATTGCCATCTAAAATCTCTGTTTCTTCTATTTCTACTGTTCCTATTACTTTGCAATATAAGTTTGTAATTGGTAGCTGACTAGTTTCTGGTTTGGTTATTTTTAACACTACATTAGAGGTATACCAGTCATTTTCTCCTTTTTGCCCATTTACTATTTCTATGATAGGTGATGCTGGTTTTACTAAATCTCCTAGTTCTAACTTACCAAATACAATGTATCTAATTAAAATACTAATATCTATTTGGTCTACTTTTCCATCCCCACTAACATCTGCTGATACTAAGTCTATTGCTTTTAAAGTAGCGCCTGTTAGTCCAACAACATGTTTAATAATTCAGTTTATTTCAATTTGATTTATCTGACCATCTGCATTTAGGTCTCCTATTACACTTGCTGTATAGATTGTTTCATGATTGTCAAATGCTATTTTCATTCCTGTTCCTATATATCCTTGTTGTAGTTCTTGTTTACTTATAGCCTCATAAATATGCACATTGGATTCTAAAACATTTATATATTTTATGTATAGTTCTTCATATATTATCACAGAATATTATTACAATTTTTTCAATATCTATATTCCTGGCAATATTTGGTATGAGCCGTTTTGCACTATGGATATATCTTTTGTAAGTTTTGTTACATTTTTTTACACTTTTGTGATATTTTTGAAAATTTGGAGATTCTTTGTCAAATTTTCTTAGGGATGTGCTGCTTGCATATTTTTTATTCATTTTTAATGTTGCAAAGAATTTAAATTCTTTATTGTATGAAAGTGGCTCAATTTTAGAGAATAAAGGCTCTTCACGGACACATAACAAAGTAAATATATACGTTTTTTCAACACAAAAAAGTAATCAAATTTTCAATTTAATTTGAAAATTTTTAAAAGGTTGTCTTAATTATATATTGTCTAATGTTTTCAAACAATACTAGGAGTTCCATTCATGTATATTGTTTTTACATAATAATAACCTTAAGTAAAAAATATAAAGAGAATTTTTTACTTAAGGTTATCTTTTTTTCTAGCTTTTCTATTTTAGTTTGTATTAAAAAATAATTTTTAATAATAGGTTATTATTATATAGCATTCCACCTAAGAACGATTCTTGTATTCCTTTGATAATATTAGTTCCTTCCATCATTGGACTTATAAATGATAGAATTGCTAATAAAACATAAATAATGATAAGTGCTTCTAATAGCCCATAAAAAATACCACCTAATTTGTCAAATTGTTTTATCACTGGTAGTTTGGTTAATAGGGCTGCTAGTCCTTTTACTAATAATAAAACGATTCTACTAATTATGAACAATGCAATTAGCACAGCAACATTAATAATAGTAATTGCCATATTTCTAGCTGTAGATTCTACAATTGCATTTTTTGCTTCTGTACCAGCTTTTTCTACTGCGTTATTGACATAGTTTAGCATAACATCTGGCATACTTTGTGACTCAGCTTCTTCTTGTTTACTTTCTTCTGGTATTTCTTCTTTTATAAGTGTTTGTTTGATGGCTTGTTCTAAGTTTTCGTCCCAGTTTGTATGTTCTACAACAAAGGCAGCAATTGGTTTAAATAGAATAAATGCAATTACTAATGCAAGTATGAAAGAGATAATTTTAAGCATTGAACCTGTTAGTCCTTTTATATAACCTATTCCAATACAGGCTATGAAAATACCTATTATAATAAGGTCTATCATAATTCCCATTTTTCTTCCTCCTTTTATTGATCATTATTCAGTTTTTCTATGTATAGTACTAATTTTTTATATTTATTTGTTTCGTCTATAAATTAACCAACTCAATTTTATCCCTATAAATAATACCTGCTAATCCATCTGCAATTACTATATTTTTTATTAATTGCGTTGAGGTATAACGCTTTACAAGCCATCCATTGGTATTGATAAACTCTACTTTTGCCCCTAAGTTAATTGCTATAATATTTTTACAGCTTACCATACTTTTGGCAACTTCTTCTATTGTATATATGCTTTCTTTTTGCCCATTTACATGTTTCATTTCAATTACTGTGTTTGCATTAAATAAGCCTACAGATTGTTCTACTACACGAAAAACATAGTTTTCTAGCTGAATATCTGCAAATGTAACTTTTTTACTTTCTTCTACTAAGTTTATAAATTCTGTATCTAGTTCATTTTGTATGATATGAATACTGTCTTCATACATACATACTAATTGATTTTTATCTTGATATTTTATTCTCATAATTAGGCTATTTGGTGTAGCTGTATAAGTAAATTTAGCTTGTGTTTCTTTTTCTTTTACATCATTCACAGAAATAATTTTGATGTTGGATTGTAGCGAGGTTCCTGATGTATCGACTTCGGCATAAGCAAGTTCATTGTTATCTGGTGATATACAGGCATCTACTGCAATTGTACTAGATAGATATGATCTAAACATTTCATTTCCTTTTGCATCATAATTAATGATAACTGATTTATAAGTAGTTCCTGTGACAATAGCACTAACATATCCATTCTTATTTACAGTTACTTTATTTAAATTGCCTTCTATATTCTTTTCCCAAATAATATGTTCTCCATTTATTAGATATAGCTTTTGGTTGTTCTTTTCCCCTATAACTAAATATTTACCTTCTACATGGTACACTGGATTGTTTACTTCTATTTTAACTTCTTTTTCTTTCTTTCCTGTAGCATTATATTGAAATAAAGTGTTTTCTGCTAATACACAAATATATTTACCATAAGGAATTACATTTGCATTAGAATCATAATCAATTTCTATTACAGGTACTTTTTCTTCTATAACATCTTTTCCTAAAATATATTTATCCATAAAGCCACGAAAGTCTTTATTGGCATTATATATGACTGCTATAACAATAAGTAAGAGTACTAATACTGCAATACTTATTGTAATGATTAATTTTTTATGGTTTATTTTATTTTCTTTTGCTTTAAATTCTATCATTCTTTTCATGTTTTTCATTCCTTTTTCTAGGGACAAATTTAGTTGAAAAATTACTAATTTTTTCAACTTTTTTTCTTTAGCTTAGTTATATCAGTTTTTTATATTTTTTTCAATAGGTTGCTTGGTGATTTTTGGGTCAAGATAAAAAATCACTCTAAATTCAAAATGATTCTTTTCTTGCATATTTCTTTTTTCTTCTTCCATAAGAAAAATACCTCCTTGATATTTATATTTATTATATCATAAAAGGTATTTTTATCTTTATTTCTTCAGTTTACACAAAATTTCTTACACTCTCAAAGATTAAAGTGCCTCAAAGCCGAGCACCGCGCGGAAACTGTAGCCGCTGCTAGAACCGCCACCGTAGTAGTCCGAATAGAACACACCAGCATTACTCCCATTATTGTGATGTCCACCGCGTTCGAAGAACGGATTGCTCGAATAAACGAAGTCAGAGCAGTCGCTGAACCAGCCAGTAATTCCACTTACGTAAACCTCTTTCGTAGCATCTCCTGTTTTACATACGGTATAAAT
>CAMSEM010000100.1 GCA_947057505.1 uncultured Clostridium sp.
CACCATGTGAATTAATTTCACACATATTTTCAGTTGTATAGCTTTTTGGGTTTTTAAAGTAAGATACCAGTACTTCATCTATTTTTTCTCCTGTTTGCAAATTAATAATATGTCCATATTTTATGCTATATCCTGATATTTCCTCTATTTTTTGCTTTTGCTTTGGTAAAAATATCTTATCTAATATTTCAAAACATTCTTTTCCACTTATACGTATAATTCCTATTCCTCCATTTCCAGAAGCAGTTGAAATTGCAGCTATTGTATCCATTCTTTATCATTCCTTTCATTGTATTCTTATTGTATTTAAACTAAGTATATTCTTAAGTGTAGACTGTATAATTTCATCTATATAATTAAGTAACATATTATCAATGTAACAGCCAACTTTTTAATATTGGAGAACAAAGAAGTATTAAATCGAAGTAATCCTCATACTAATTACTCAAAAAAACAATTATCTTTTTACTATAATAGACTTATGATACGAAAGTCAAATAAAGTAATATATTTAGTTTAAATAAATTATAAAAAAACTCATAATATTTTCAAAAAAGCCAAAGTTAGAATTAGCTTTTTACAACTAAAATCCGAACTTTGACTTCCGATTTTTCTATTTTTTTATAATAACTACTTTTCTATGCGGTTCTTCACCGATACTATAAGTTTTAACTCTTTGACTATCTTGCAGACGATTATGAATAATCTTCCTTTCATAGGCAGACATAGGCTCTAGAGTTACTTTTTTTTCTGTTCTAATAACAGTTCTTGCTAACTTATCTGCTAGCTCTTCTAATGATTGCTTTCTTTTTTCACGATAGTGCTCTATATCTAAAATAACATGTACTTTTTTATCAATGCCTTTATTAGCTATAGAAGATAAAATGACTTGCATTGCATTTAATGTTTCGCCTCTATATCCAATTAAACTTCCCGCTTGCTCTCCATTTAGTGCTATATAGATATAATCCCCTTCTTCTTCAATTTTATATTTAATAGAAGGCTGATTTTTAATAAATTGTTCTAAAAAATTAGTTATTCTTTCTTTTATTTGTTTTATTTCTTGTTCGTTTAATATATTTTTCTTTTCTTTTTCTACATGATTTTGAGAATCTACCATCTTTTTTTCTTGTACTTCTTCTTTTAAAGTTAATTCTACTTTTACTACTCTTGGAGTTAAAATGCTAAAAAAGCTTCTTTTGGATTCATTTTCTAATATTTTTATTTCTACTTTATCTTTAGAAACTTTTAACTGTTTTAATCCAGCTTCTATTGCTTCTGTTGATGTTCTTCCTTGTGTAATAATAGTTTTAGCCATTTTTTTCTCTCCTTTTTAATTATTTTGTTCTTTTTCTTCCATTATTTTATTAATTACTAATCTTTCTAAAATCATTAGAATATTACTTACAAGCCAATATAGAGCCAAGCCAAGTGGAGCAATAATTGCTATCATAACAGCCATCATTGGCATCATATACATCATACTTTTATTCATTTGTTGCATCTGATCCATTGGATCTGGTTCTGTTTTATTTTCATTTTGAACAATAATTTCTTTTTTATTCTTTTTGTTTTGTGTCATTGTTGTTATTTTAATAGAAATTGCAGATGTTATAACATAAAGAACTGGTATAATATAAACTTTCCAATCATTTAAGCTTTGTGTTGGAACTTTGCTTAAATCTAGTCCTAAGAATTCCATATTTAATCTTAATTGATTATATTCATTTAATTTTTCCTCTAGTTCTGCTCTATTTTCTACATTTTCTTGTTTTAATTGTTCTTCTAGTTCTTTATATTTAGTTTCAGCATAATCCAATACACCAATTTGAGCATAAGCATTGTTTTGATTATATCCTTCTTCTTTCATTTCATTAGTATATTTTTCAATCAATGTGTTATCTATTCTCTTCATGTATGTAAGTGGTTGACTTACAAGCCAAAACACAGATAATATAATAATAATTTGTAAGATAGAACTTAAACAACCACTAAATGGACTCATTTTTTCTCTTTTATATAGTTCTATTGTTTCTTGATTTAATTTTTCTGGATTATTTTTATATTTTTTTTGCATTTCCATCATTTCTTGTTGTAATGCAGCTGACTTTTTCATTGATTTTTGTTGTTTAATTGTAATTGGTATTAAAATTATTCTTAATAAAATTGAAAATAAAATAATAGCAATACCATAATTACTAAAAATAGAATATAGTAGGTTTAATACATAACCAAACCATTCTGATATTATTCCCATTTAATTCCTCCCTATTTTAAAGGATCATACCCTCCTTTTGCAAATGGATGGCACCTTAATAATCTTTTTGTTCCTAAATAAATTCCTTTTATAGAACCATATTTTTGAATAGCCTGTAACATATAGTTTGAACAAGTTGGATAAAACTTGCAGTTTACACCTATTTGTTTTAATATAGGCGAAATAAATTTTTGATAGTTTTTTAATAAGGAAATAAATACTTTTTTCATTATAATAATCCTGCCTTTTGAAATATTTTCTGCATATCTTTCTCTATTATATGAAAATCAGTTTGTTCTATTGGTACTTTTTTATTCCATATAAAAACAATATTATATCCTTTTTTTAACTTTTTTTGTATTAGTCTATAATTTTCTCTTATTTTTCTTTTTATCCAATTTCGTTTTACTGCATGGCATGTTTTTTTTGAAATAGCAATTCCTATTTGATTAACTTCTTTTTTATTATTAGTTATGTATATTGTAATTTGTTTTCCAATATAAAACTTGCCCTTTTTTAAAACATTTTCAAACTCATAATTTTTCTTCAATGTTTTTATTTTCTTCAATTTAAATCACTCAATTCAAAAAAGGTCACTTTTATTTTACGTGACCTTTGTTTTTACGCACTTAGTTTTTTCCTTCCTTTTGCACGTCTAGCTTTTAATACATTTCTTCCAGCTGCTGTTTTCATTCTTTTCATGAAACCATGCTCTTTTTGTTCTTGTCTTTTTTTAGGTTGATATGTTCTTTTCATTTTAGCACCTCCTACTTACTTTCTTCTCTATAAAACCATGAATGGATTTATTTAAACTTTTAAAGTGACAAAATCACTTTTGATATTATACACCAATTGCTATAATTATGTCAATATTTATAGACAATTTTCATATTTTATTTTTTATAGTATTGACTAATCCTTGCAATCTTTGATATGATAATGCAATATAGGGAAATAGGCTTTCTAGCGTTTTTTATTTTATGTGTTTTTATGTACACAAATTAGCAAGTTTGCTTATTTACAAATATTTATGAAGTTTACTTATGCACAGTTGTGGATAACTCTGTGGATAACTTTACGTAATCATTTTATTTTTATTATATCGCTGGAAGGGTTGAATACAATGCAAAGAGCAGAAATTAATGAACTACTTACAAAAGCAAAAGAATTATTAAAATCAGAAGTAACAGATATTTCTTACCGTACCTGGATTAAAGATTTTGAAATCGAAAACATCCAAGATAATCATATTATTATTCTTACACAAAATAGTATGCAAAAAAATATGTTAGTAACAAGATATTTATCCTTAATTCAAAATACTTTTAGTTTTATTACTAATATTAATTATGAAATAACAATTGTTTCAGAAGAGGAAAGGGCAGAGGCAGGAATACCTTCTATCCAACCAGAGGTTTCTTCAGTTTCTTCCAATTGTAACTTAATTCTCTGTGCCTCTCCTCCAGAAAGTGTTGTAGAAGGCTGCCCTAG
>CAMSEM010000101.1 GCA_947057505.1 uncultured Clostridium sp.
TGAAGGGACTCGAACCCCCACGTCGTTGACACTGGTTCCTAAGACCAGCGCGTCTGCCAGTTCCGCCACATCCGCATATTTCTGCTAACATTGATTATTGTAGCACATTTTGCTTATCCATGTCAACAGATTTTTTATATTTTTTTTAATTTAGTCACAGTTTGGTCACTAATTTAATTTACCCTAATTAATTGTTCAACTTATTTTGCATGTTTTGCTTTTCTCTTTGTTCTGTTTTTACTTTTATCCTCTTTTTCTTTTGTTTCTTTCATTTTTGTTTTAGTTACTATTTCATAGTTTTCTGTTTCTTCTTTTTTTATTGCTTTTTTGGGTATTTCAACTTCAATATTGCTACTTTCTATATCTTTATTTGCCTTTTTTTCACGATGTTTATTTTGTGTTTTTTCTTCTATTTTTTCTACTTTTTCATATCCAGGTTTTCCAAGTAGTTGAAACATATTGGTTTTGTACTTTTCAACACCTGGTTGATTAAATGGATTTACTCCTAATAAATTTCCCGAGATACTACATGCAAGTTCAAAAAAGTAAATAAGGTGTCCTAAGTTATATGCATCTAGTTTATTCATAGTTATAATAAAATTTGGTACATTTCCTTCTACATGTGCTTGTATTGTACCTTCCATTGCTTTTTGATTTATTACATCTAAATCTTTACCAACCAAATAGTTTAGTTCATCTAAATTATCTTCATCTTGATTAATTGATAAATTAGATGCAGACTCTTTAATTTCAATTACTGTTTCAAATAAATTTCTTCTTCCCTCTTGAATATATTGACCTAAAGAGTGTAAATCTGTTGTAAATTCAGCTCCAGTTGGATAAATTCCCTTTTCTTCTTTTCCTTCACTTTCTCCAAATAATTGCTTCCACCATTCTATCATGTAATGAAATTTTGGTTCATAGCTTACTAAAATTTCTATATTTTTTTCTTCTTTATATAAAATATTTCTAGCTACTGCATATTTATAACAATCATTATATTTTAAATTTTTATCTAAATATTTTTCTTGTGCAAAACGAGCACCTTCTAATAATTTATCTATATTTATTCCAGCTACTGCAATTGGAAGTAACCCTACTGCTGTTAGTACAGAATATCTTCCTCCCACATTGTTTGGTATAACAAATGTTGTATATTTTTCTTGTTTAGCAATTTGCTTTAATGCTCCATTTTCTTTATCTGTTGTTACATAAATTCTTTTTTTAGCTTCTTTTAACCCATATTTATTTTCTAATAATTCTCTAAAAATTCGAAAAGCAATTGCTGGCTCTGTTGTTGTTCCAGATTTTGATATAACATTAATAGATAAATCTCTATTGCCAATTAATTCTATTAAGTCATTGATATAATTTGCACTTAGATTGTTTCCCACATATAATATTTGAGGAGTTTTTCTTTGTTCTTGTGGTAAATAGTTGTAAAAGGTATGATTTAATGCTTCAATAACTGCTCTTGCTCCTAAATAAGAGCCTCCTATTCCAATTACCACTAGTACTTCAGAGTCACTTTGTATTTTTTTAGCAGCTTTTTTTATTTTTTCAAACTCTCTTTTATCATATTTTTTTGGAAGTTCTAGCCAACCTAAGAATTCTTTTTCATCTTTACTTTTTTGATGTATTTCTTCATGTATTTGAGCTACTTTATCTGCATAACTCATCATTTCTTTTTCTGTAATTCCACTATGTTTCAAATTTAGTTTAACATTTTGTATCATTTTGTTTTCCTCCTCTTTTGTATTTATTCTAATTTTATAAAAATGTTCCTTTTTTATTAATAATTATTTAAATCATATTTCATTAATTTATTACCATCATATTCAAATTTGACAGTAAAAAAGTTATTATCTTTTTGCATTTTTTCAATAAAAATTTTATCGCCTTCCCATATGTTCAAATTTGTAATTTCGTTTTTATCTATCCATTGTAAGTCACCTTCATTGCATTCTATTAAATTTCCTGTAAAATCATTTGAAGTAAATACATACATATATTCATTTTCCCAAGTTGTTGATACATATGTTACAACACATCTTAGTTTGTATGATTTTAACTCTAATCCAGTTTCTTCTTTTACTTCTCTTATGATACACTCTTCTGGGCTTTCGCCTTTTTCAAACTTTCCTCCTACCCCTATCCATTTATCTTGATTGGAATCGTTTTTCTTTTTAGTTCTATGTAACATTAAGTATTTTCCATCTTTTTCTATATAGCATAAGGTTGAAAGTATCATAATATTTTCTCCTTTTATTTATTAATTAATATTTTTATAATAATTCGTATTAAAAACTGTTTTTATATTATCATAAAAAATAAAAAAAGGAAAGTATATTTTTTAATATTTTTACTAACTTCTTTATTCCTAAATTGATTGATAATTCTATATTTTAAGTTTTTAATATAACTTTGTATATTAAATGGCTCTAGAAATTTTCTAGAGCCATTTATTTAAAACTTAATCTTGTCCATGCAGTTCTTTATACATTTTGGTACGAAGGTTATAAACTTTTTGGGTCATATCTACATAATGTCTATGTGGATTGTAGCTTCTCAATTCTTCTGGCCACACTTCATTTTCTAGCTGATTTTTGATGTAGTTTTTAATTTGGGTAACCGTTGGCATATTGCGGACCAATGTTCCATCTACAATATATGGAACAAGCAGTGGCTTAACAACTTTTGGAGTGATGGTATATTCTTTTTTCGTATCAGTTAAATCCGTTGTATAAACTTTGATAGGTTTACCAACTTCAATAATTTCATCTTCCATAGCAATTAAGTCAAGATAGCCTCTGCCCTCTTCATCATACAAGCGATATACCATTTTATAACCTGGTATAATTGCTTTTTCAAGACTGTTAGAGCATTTCATTTTTGGTTCCCAGCTGTCGCCTTTTTCTACTGCAACCAGTTTATATACACCGCCAAATACAGGGCAGTCTGATGCAGTAATTAAGTTTTCACCTACACCATAAGAATCAATTTTAGAACCTTCTTCTTCTCTCATGCTCCGAATAGTATCTTCTGTCAAGCCATTTGAAGCAACAATTTTGATATAGGGCTTTCCTGCTTCATCAAAAATTTTACGAAGCTTTTTAGATTCATAAGCAAGGTCGCCTGAGTCAATTCGTACACTTTTAACACACTTGTTAGAATCATTAGGATATTTTTCAATCAAATAATCATCCAATTTAAGCGTATTGGGCACACCGCTTCCAAAGATACTATAAGTATCAATCAAAATTGATACATTATCAGGATACAAATCTGCAAGAGCTTTAAAGGATTCCCATTCTGTTGGAAAGAGCTCTACCCATGCATGAGCAATTGTTCCAAGAGCTGTTACTGGCTCACCAAAAGCAATTTCTGCTAAACAATTAGCAGTTCCAACACATCCACCAAGGATAGCTGCCCTTGCACCAAACAAGCTAGCAGAAGCACCTTGTGCACGTCTTCCGCCAAATTCCATAACACCGCTGTTTTCTGCGGCACGAACAATTTTGGTTGATTTTGTAGTGATAAGGCTATTAAAGTTCATCGTTTGGAGCAAATAGGTTTCAATAAGAATTGCCCCAATAGTATCACATTTAATTCTAACCAATTGTTCGTTTGGATAGGCTACTGTGCCTTCTGGCATTGCATACATGCTGCCATTCCATTTGTAGGTAGCAGGGGTGGAGGCAATCGCTTGGGCTCAAGAAAATGGAGTGGATGTCATT
>CAMSEM010000102.1 GCA_947057505.1 uncultured Clostridium sp.
ACAGGATTTTAAGGAGCTGAACGGAAAGCTGCGGGAGAGCGCCAACAATGCCAACAATAGCATTTTCAAAAAACAAAGTATGTTTTTTATGGTCCTCTGGGTCCAGATAATGGATAGAACATTCATCGCATTGGTAAACCTGTACAATTAATTGCCGAATAATACGGCCATCAGTAGGGTTAATTAATATAACGTGGCATAGAGGCTTTGTTCCATCATAAAACGCATCCTTAATAAATGTTTGGTGTTTTTTTTCATTGATTATAGAATCGAACTCTGTTAACCATTCAATTATCGCAAGACCAAAAACCAAGACCGCGCAGAATATAAGAAATGACCACATAAAAAAGCTCCTTTCTTTAATAAAAAATGAAATAACAACGGTGTTTTTGTATGCCTGGCAGTACATACTTTCCTAAAAGGAACAAAAAATAAGCTATATTTAGCATAGAATAAGCATAACACACATTATGTAAAAATGCAACCATCTATTAAACCACATATTGAAATTACCAATTTTCTATGGTATAGTATGCTATATGTTAAAAGAAAGGAATTAATGTAAATGAAATTAATCTCATGGAATGTAAATGGCTTAAGAGCAGCTATAAATAAAGGGTTTAAAGAATTTTTTAAAGAAATAAATGCAGACATATTTTGCCTTCAAGAAACAAAAATGCAAGAAGAACAAATAGATGAGCAAATAGCTAAAACTTTCGAAGGCTATCATTGCTACTGGAATAGCGCTGTAAAAAAAGGTTACTCTGGAACAGCTGTATTTACAAAGAAAAAACCAATCAATGTAACCTATGGACTAGGAATAGAAGAACATGATCAAGAAGGAAGAATGATTACCTTAGAATATGAAAAATTTTACTTAGTTAACTGCTATACCCCAAACTCTAAAAGAGAACTAGAAAGGCTAGATTACCGCATGGTATGGGAAGATGAAATTCGAAAATACTTAAGCAAACTAGATAAAACAAAACCTGTTATTTATTGTGGAGACCTTAATGTAGCACATGAAGAAATAGACTTAAAAAATCCAAAAACAAACCATAAAAGTGCAGGATTTACAGATGAAGAAAGAAATAAAATGACACAGCTGTTATCAGCTGGTTTTACAGATAGTTTTCGCTATTTATACCCAGAAAAAGAAAACTGTTATTCTTGGTGGTCATACATGTTCCATGCAAGAGAAAAAAATGTAGGATGGAGAATAGACTATTTTATCGTATCAAAGTCTATAGAACAAAAAATTGAAGAAAGCACAATTTACCAGCAAATACTAGGAAGTGATCATTGCCCAGTAGGAATACAAATAAAAATATAAATAGATGTTAAAAAACAAGAAAGGAGTGTATGATTAAATACATCATACAAATAGAAAAATGGAAAATAAAAAAACAGGAATTAGCAAATGGCTGTATTGGTTCTTATTAGGAGTAGCTATTATAGCAGTTTATAAACTATTAGATAATGTAGGACCAATAGCAGACTGGATAAAAGGATTATTTAGTATTTTAATGCCATTTATTGTAGGCTTACTAATTGCCTATTTATTCTACATTCCATGTAGGAAGGTAGAAAACATTTATAAAAAAGTGAAAAAATCTAAATGGGTTGTAAAAAAAGCAAGATTATTATCTGTTATTACTGTATATATGATAGCCATTTTAATTATCATACTTGCCCTAAACTTTGTTATACCAAGTATATCAAAAAGTATTACTGACTTTGTAAATAACTTTGGAAACTATTATAATGACACAATGGAACATATAGAAACCTTGCCAGAAGATTCAGTTTTGAAAAACGATATGATAATGCAATTTGCTAAAAATATAAGTGAAATAGACTTAAAACAGTACTTAAATATAGAAAAGTTAGCACAATATGCAAAAGGTGCTATTGACGTTGTAAGTAGTGTATTTAATATTTTTGTAGCATTTATTGTTTCTGTTTATTTACTATTAGAAAGAAAACAAATATTAGAATTCTTTAAAAAGCTAGCAAGTGCCATTTTTGCCAAAGAAAGCTATATTATGATAAGTAGATATTTTAATAAATCAAATGAAGTATTTTTTAGGTTTATTGCAAGTCAAGTATTAGATGCAATAATAGTGGGAATATTAACATCTGTTGCTATGTCTATATTAGGTGTAAAATATGCTATACTATTAGGCTTTATGATAGGGCTATTTAACCTAATACCATACTTAGGAGCCATTATTGCAGTAACAGTTGCCATTATTATTACACTATTTACAGGCGGAATTGCCCAGGCTGTTTTAATGGGAGTTGTAGTTATTATTTTGCAACAAATTGATGCTAATATTATTAACCCAAAAATTATTGGAAACTCACTATCTATTAGCCCATTACTTGTTATATTTGCAGTAACGGTAGGTGGAGCTTACTTTGGAGTATTAGGAATGTTCCTTGCGGTACCAATATGTACAGTAATAAAACTACTAATAGAAGAATATATAGCATATAAACAACATTTAGAAAAAGTAGAACACACAGAATTATACTAACAAATTAAGTAAATAATTAGATAAAAAATGAATTGATACATTAAAATTTGAAAATTATGTAAATATGTGATAAAATATAAAATATGAGAAATATCTCAAATAGAATAATTGCTGTAGTTTGTACTAAAACAAAAGGAGGCATACTTTATGATGAAAATACAAACAGTACGAGAAGAACAGGGGAAAACCTGTAAACGGGAAAAGACCACCACATTACAACAGGTAGATTTTAGTCAACTAAAATATCCTCAGGAATGGTTTGACAAATACTTTCCAATTGTACCTGCAAGTACTATTACAACAAATAGCTCAATTTTGCAGTATAAGCCCCAAAATATGGCACAGGCTCAACTAAAAGTAGATTTACAAAGAATTGCTAAAATGGGAATGCCAGACTTTAGAGCTCAAGCAATGGATCCTTATATTAATGCAAAAGGCGAAGTTTGCTATGAAGAATATTGTAATGCAGAAATTAAAAAATCAGCTAAGGATTGGGACAAAGAATTAAAGAATTTTTTGCCTCAAATGAATAGTCGCATGGGCACAAAATTACAATATTCTGCTTTCTTAGGATTATTGATTAAGCAGCTTGTAGAAGAACGTCAATATAACCTAAAAAGGGCATGGTACGAGGTGTGCAATGACAGTAGTAAAATTGCAAACTGTTGGGACTCACCAAGGTATACTACTAAATATGGTGTAAAAGAACCAAGTGGAAGTAGAAAAATTGGAAAATGGTATGACCTAGGTAATACTAGAAAAATTGTGATAGCTGAACAAAATATGCAATATAAATATTACAGTTGTGGTTCAAACTATGCAACAGAAGGGTTTATACACCCGTTAACATTTTCTATGATATTGTTAACCCCAAGCAAACCAGATTACGATTCAACAGGTTGGTGTGTAATGGATGTAGTTCCAACAGCAATTAAATAGTATAAAAATGTTAGTTTAGGAAAAGTTTCTTAAGCTAACATTTTTTTTTACTTAAGAAAACCTTAATAAAAATCCCTCTTT
>CAMSEM010000103.1 GCA_947057505.1 uncultured Clostridium sp.
ATACTCATGACCAATTAACCACTGTTTATGCATTGCAAAATCTGTTAGAACAGTAGCTAAGGCACAATTAAGCTTTTGTTTCTTTTTTAAATAGCTAACCATTTGACTACTAAAAGGGTGAGTAGAAATAACTAAATCAGGATTAAATTCTTGAAGAAGTTTATTTAATTTGCTTGCCATTAATTTATTACTACTAGTACTAAACTTAGAAATAATACCTTTTTTAGAGCTAGAATAAACTTTCCCCCACAATTTGGGAGCTTTTTTTGCCATTTCTCTATATGCACCAGTAGTTAATTTTTCAACTGTTTTATTAATATATTTCATACAATCTACCATATCTACTACGGTATCTGTATAGTTTTTTTCAATATGCTCTTTAATAGATTTAGCAGCAGATAGGTGTCCACCACCATAAGAAGCATAAAAAATCATTACTTTTTTCATTTTTTAAATCTCCTTTTAAAATTCAAAAATATTTTATCATAGAAATTTTAAAATGTATAGAAATGTAAAATATTTTGCATAATTTTACAAAAATGGGACAAAATAAAAACAATAAAAATAATATCATAAAAAGGAATGAGAAAATGAAGAAAATTATAAAAAGTATTCTATTTTTAATCATTATGCTATTGCTAATAATAGAAATAATAAGCATGTTAAATGTATTAGGAGAAAATATACAGGTAGAAGCGGCATCTAAAAGTGGAAATACCTCAGATGTACAACTTTTAGCAAGAGCCATTAATGGAGAAGCAAGAGGAGAACCATATGAAGGGCAAGTTGCAGTGGGAGCAGTTATTTTGAATCGTGTAAAACATGCTAGTTTCCCCAATACCATTGCAGGAGTCATTTATCAATCAGGAGCCTTCACAGCAGTAGCAGATGGTCAAATCAATGTGCCGATTGACCCATCCTCATCAGTAGTAAAAGCAGCACAAGATGCATTAAACGGTTGGGATCCAACAGATGGTGCAATCTACTATTTTAACCCAAACACTGCAACCAACAAGTGGATTTGGTCAAGACCACTTATTAAAACTATTGGAAAGCATAGGTTTTGCAGGTAAGAGGGGAAATATATAAGAAGGGAAGAAAATAAAATGAATAAATTAATAGATTGGAAAAATAGATTAAAAGATAGACATATGTTAAGTGTAATAGTAGTACTAATTGCTATTATTGTTGCACTAGGAGCTTGGATTTACAAAAAGCAAGTCGATTATAGGCAAGCCTCAGAAAACCAATATAATATGGCATTTTTTGAGTTAGTAGACTATGTACAAAATGTAGAAACATATCTTGCAAAATCACTCATATCAAGTACTCCAGAACATGGAGCAGAAACCCTAACCCATGTATGGAGAGAAGCTAATCTAGCACAAGCATATTTATCAAGACTACCCATAGAAAGTAGAGAATTAGAAAAAACAGCTAAATTCTTAAACCAAGTAAGTGATTATAGCTATTCTCTATCTAGAAAAAATATCTATAACGAAAAGCTATCACAACAAGATTTAGATAATTTACAGCAATTACACAATTATAGTATAGAATTAGAAAATACCCTAAATCAGTTATCTACTGACATGTATGAAGGAAGAATTAGTTGGGGAGAATTAACGAAAAAGGGAAGTATAGCATTTGCACAAGAAGTAAGTAATATCTCTAAAGATAGTTTTACCAATTTAGAAGAAAACTTCCACGAATATTCAGGATTAATTTATGACGGAGCCTTTTCAGAACATATGACATCAAACACGAAAAAAGGTCTAACAGGAGATAATATAGATGAAGAAAAAGCAAAACAAATAGCAACAGAATTTATAGGAACAGATAAAGTACAGGAAATTTCGTTATCTAGTAAATCAGAAAATACAGAGATGGTTACATTTGATTTTAATGTAAAAGTAAATGGAGAGCAAGACCAAAACTTAGTGATTTCTATTTCTGAAAAAGGTGGACATGTAGTATTTATGAATTATAATAGAAATATTCAAGCAGAAAGTGTAACACAAGAAAGGGCAGATGAAATAGGAAAACAATTTTTAGATACTCATGGTTTTCCAAACATGAAAGAAACCTACTACTTAAAACAAGATGGAATAGTAACTATTAATTATGCTTATGAACAAGATGGAATTGTAGTTTATCCAGACTTAGTAAAATTAAAAGTAGCATTAGATAATGGTGAAATAATGGGAATAGAAACCACAGGATATTTAAACTCACACGAAAAAAGGAATATTCCAGAAATTAAAATTTCACAAGAAAAGGCAAAACAAGGACTAAACCCTAAATTAGAAATAAAAAGCCAAAACTTAGCCATTATTCCAACTGAATGGAAGACCGAAGTATTATGTTGGGAATTTAAAGGAAAAGTAGATGATACTGATTTCTTAGTATATATCAATAGCCAAACAGGCAAAGAAGAAGACATTTTAGTAATTGTAAATACACCAAATGGAACATTAACACACTAAATGTATAGAATATAATTTAGAACTAAGTAGTCATCTAATAAAAAATACAGAATGGGGAGCAGTAGCATATTTATCACAAAGCAAGTATGAAAAAATGATAAGATATCAGTAAGTAAAAGTTTTGATTCAGGTGCTTATCATACAGGTGGTGGAATTAATGATGTATGTATTAATAAACCAAATCAAAACACAACAGGAAATATTTATGGAAATTACGAAATTTCTTCATATGGGTATGGTGGACCATATGCTTGATATGGAGAAATTGCTTCATATTATGTGAATTCATCACATCAATTTGTTGTTAGAGGTGGATGTGGAAATGCAATGAATCTTGTACAAGGTATATTTATGTCAAATCTATCAAAGGAAACTGGTGGTGGAAGTATAGGATTTAGTCCAGTTCTAACAATATAAAAATGAATCCACTTTTCTTTCTTTTAAAATTGGAAAAAATTAAATTAATAATTAAAATAAAAAAGTGCAAAATAATAATGTGAAAATAAAAAAGTAGCAAAAAATTTAAAATGCTAATCAAGTAAGAAATAAAATATTTTCACAAAAGATTAACTAATTAGGAGGTAAGCCTAATGTCAAATAACAAAGCAATCATGTCTAATAAGTTAAAAGAAGAAATAGCAAAAGAGCTTGGTGTATATGACCAAGTAAAACAAGATGGAGGATGGGGAAACGTCTCATCTAAAACTTGTGGTAATATTGTAACAAAAGCAATTGAAATTGCAAATCGTGCAACACAATAAAAACTAGAAAGCTTTAGCACAAATTTAAGTTAAGGAAATCTAATATTTTAGGTTTCCTTATTTTAAAGGTTGCACTTTAGCACAAATTAGCATATAATAAGAAAAAAACATACAAGGAGAATAAACTGAAAGCAATAAGCTTTTGTTCTCAGGTGTATCTTAAGCAAAGAAAGGAAGTAAAAATGAATAAAAAAATAACTATAAAGAATATAATAGAAATAAGCAATGGAAAACTAATTTGTG
>CAMSEM010000104.1 GCA_947057505.1 uncultured Clostridium sp.
AAATCAATATTGAAAACAAAAGATGGGTATGTTTTCTAAGGAAAAGTATATACTAACAAACTTAAATGGTCAATGAGTTTTCGAGAATTAATAGAGATAGGGAGCAGTCACTCTATTTACTGGGACTGAGAGATATACATTAAATAGAAAATCAAGGGATTTTTACTTAAAATGGAAAAATTATTGCAAAACTATTCATGTTATTATAAAATAAAGGCAAAAGAAAAAAGGAGAACGAAAGTGATGAAAGAGGAAAAGAGTAGAGTAGTATATCAGGCAGAAGAAATAAAGAACTTTAGAGAATTAATTGCAAGAACTGTTAAAAATTATCCAGATCAAATTGCTTATAAATATAAAGTAAGAAAGTCAAAAGAAGAAGTAGAATATATAAATAAAACATATTCACAATTCAAAATGGATATTGAAGCATTAGCCACAAAATTACTTGACTTAGATCTAAAGGGAAAGAAAGTAGCAGTTATTAGCAATAATCGTTATGAATGGTGTACTACTTATTTAGCAGTTACAACAGGTGGAATGATTATTGTTCCACTAGATAAAGCACTACCAGAGAATGAATTAGAATCATTAATTATGAGAAGTGGAGCAGAAGCAATTGTATGTGAAGAAAAATATTTAGATTCTGTTTTGAAAATGCAAAATAGCAATTTAAAATATATTATTAGCATGGATGATACAAAAGAAGAAAGCGTACTATCTTATGAAGAGTTACGTGTAGAAGGAAGAAAATTAAGAAAAGAAGGAAATAGAAAATATGAAGAAATAGAAATTAATCCAAATGAAATGTCTATTTTACTATTTACTTCAGGAACTACTAGTGTTTCTAAAGGTGTTATGATTTCGCAACATAATATTTGTAGTAATATTGCTGCAATTGCAAGTTATGTAAAAATGTATCCAACAGATACACTACTTTCCTTTTTACCTATTCACCATACTTTTGAATGTACTATTACATTTCTTTATGGAATTTACTTTGGTGTAACAGTAGCTTTTTGTGATGGATTAAAATATATTCAAAAAAATATGAATGAATATCATGTAACTGTGTTTGTATCGGTTCCATTGGTGCTTGAGAATATTCACAAGAAAGTGTGGAAAGGTATTGAAGAGCAAGGCAAAAAGCCATTAATGAAAACAATGGTGGCTATTACAAGAGCTCTTTCAAAAGTAAAGGTTGATATAAGAAGAAAAATATTTAAGCCAGTATTAAATCAGTTTGGTGGAAAGCTAAGAGTAGTATTTGTGGGGGCAGCTCCATTAGATAAAAGAATTATTAAAGGATTCAATGACTTTGGAGTAAAACTTGTTCAGGGTTATGGTTTAACAGAAACATCACCAGTAGTATCTGCAGAAACAGATAAAGAAAAAAGACCAGGTTCTATAGGACTTCCTCTATATAATCTACAAGTAAAAATAGAAAATCCAAATGAAGAGGGAATAGGAGAAATTACAGTAAAGGGACCAAGCGTTATGCTTGGATATTATGAAAATGAAGAAGCAACTAAAAAAGCAATGCATGATGGGTGGTTTTCAACAGGGGACTATGGATATATAGATAAAAAAGGTTTCCTATTTATAGCTGGCAGAAAAAATGATATTATTGTTTTAAAAAATGGAAAAAATATTTATCCACAAGAATTAGAATTTTTAATTAATCAATTACCAATGGTAGAAGAAAGCATGGTGTTTGCACGTAATAAAAATTCGATGGACACAACACTATGTGCCAAAGTGGTATATAGCAAAGAAAGTATACAAGAATTATATGGAGAAAAAAACAAAGAAGAAATACAAGAAATCATTTGGCAAGCTATAAAAGAAATTAACAAAACATTGCCAGATGTAAAACATATTAAGGAAGTAATTACTACAGAAGAGCCACTTACAAAAACAACCACACAAAAAGTAAAAAGATATGAAGAGATTAAGAAAAGTGGGGTATAATGTACTTATTCAATAAAAAGTTTTACTGTTCAAATGGCAAAAGATATGTTATAATAAAGGCACATTTTATTTTTAGAGGAGGCTAACATCATGAAAAAAGAAAAAGTAGCATTAACAGATGAAACTGTAAAAAAACTCATGAAAGCAGAAAGTCGGAGAAAAGTTGATAATATGCAGCAAATAATAAGCAAATATCTGTATGGGTCAGAAAAGCTTCTTAAAAGAATAATATTGCTATTTGTAGGAAGCCCTGTAATGACTTGCCAAGCAATGGGGGTTCGGCTTACCAGTGGATTAGAAGAGTCCAAAAAGGAGGCAAAAATTTTCTTAGATGAATTAATTTATCAATATAAGAAAATACATCCACAATTCAATTACGGCTGTCGTTATGCAGTGAAAACTAATGCGGAAAAACAACTAAAAAAAGAATTAGAAGAAAATTCATATGCCTATGATATTATTATGGAACAGTTGGAAAAAAACAAAGAACGTAAGCAAGAAGAATTGAAAGAAATACTTGGTTATTTAAGTAGCGAATGTTCAAGAAACAATAAAAAAGGATTCAAAAAATTAGGATTTGAATCTTGTACCTCAAGTGCTATTAAAAAAGTAGCAAATTCCACAGCAATAGTATTTATGGATATGATTAAAAAGTAGAGAAATCTACTAGAAATTTAAATAGTTATAACATGAAGTAAGTCTCAAGCTCCTAGCACATAAATTGTGTTAGGAGCTTTTATAAAAATTAATCAAGTACAATTTTACAAATCTCTGCAGTCGAATTTTTATGAGAAAGTAGTTTTGCATGATTACTCATATCTTCTAAACTTTTAGAAGAATGAAAAAAGCTAAAAACAATTTCCTCAGGATTATCGTTCTTTTTAAGCCAAATACCAACATGATTTTTCTCTAAAAACTCTGCATTTTCTTCTTCTTGACCAGGAATAGGGTTTATCACAAGCATTGGCAAATTACAAGATAAGCTCTCTGTTGTAGTAAGACCACCAGGTTTACTAACTACTGCACAAGCAACACTCATAAGATCTGGAACCTTATTGGTAAAACCAAGAATGCGAACTCTGTCTTGTGCATGAAGGGAAGATACTAACTCTTCAAAAGCTTCTTTCATTTTTTCGTTTTTTCCACTAACAGCTACTACTTGAAAATCAGGAGCTTTTTCTATAATAGCCTTTAAAACTTGAACAGTTTTTTCTTTTCCAAGACCAAACTCCCCACCACCAAAAAATAAAATAACTTTTTTTTCTGGATTTAAGTTAAAATTTTTATAAACACTAGTTGTATCAAAAGTTTCAAAAAATCTATTTGACATAGGAATACCAGTTACATATATTTTATCTGCTAAAACACCATAATTGATCATATCTTGTTTCATAGCCTCATTAGAAACAAAAAAGTATTGGGTATACTCATGACCAATTAACCACTGTT
>CAMSEM010000105.1 GCA_947057505.1 uncultured Clostridium sp.
CCTCTTCCAGTCATAATATTGGGGTTATATAAGTTTAGTAAAGTTGGAAAGACCTCTTCATTGATTTTGCGGTGAATGTAGCTATAGGTCATAAAAATAATTTCAAAAAATGCACTCTTTTTCGCTTTTGCAGTTAGATTTTCTGCTAAATACATTACTAGTTCTTTATACTTTTCTTTCCAACCTTCTACTAAAATAACTGGTGCTATTAAAATACCTATTGGGTACCCCGCTTCTGCCAATTTATTAATTGCTTCTACTCTTCTTTCTAATGGTGATGTTCCTATTTCTATGGTACGAATGATTTCTTTTGGGTTAACACTCATTCGAATAATCACTTTTCCTTGATGATTTAGTGGTAAAATTGGGTCAACCATATCAAATTTTGTTGGTAATGTTAATTTACCCTTTGTTTGATTTTGAAAGTTTTCAATAGTCCAATTTAAATTTCCTGTAATGGTGTTTTCTAAAATTAAATCACTATTACTACCAATTTCAAAGGTAAGTTCTTTGCTACTTTCATCTGCTACCTTTTTTATTTTATCTAGCATTTGCTCTCTGTTTACAAATAGCCTTAAATAGGCACATTTGTTATAATTACACACTAAGTAACAGTATAAACACATAGCAATGCAGCCAGAAGATGTATATGGTACTAAAAAGTCTGATGTTTTATGGTTTGGCACAAATTTATGAGTTTTTCTTATGCCAATAATTAAGTTTTGTTTCATACTTGGAAATTCGCTGTTTTGCTTTTTTCTCATTTCTTCTATATTGTTATGGTTTTCTATTTCAATACAAGGAATACCTTTTTCTCTATATTTCGTTAAAAGTTTTTTCCCTAATTCATAATTTTCACTTTCTTTTTCATAATAAATAGCTTTAGGCAAGAACATATTGATTTCTCCTTTCAATATCATTCTTGCCTATTTTTTATTTCTTATTCTTCTTTATTTTCTTGTTTATATACATATACATCTTGAGATGGATTAGATAGCCTGATTCCTTCTGAGTCTACTATATTTAAAATAGCTTCATTTACATTTGTTCTAAAGTTTAAATAGTCTGCATATGGCGTTATATTGGTATACATAGAAACTGTAATATTAATTCCATCTTGTAAAATGCTGTTACATCCTATTACAATGGTATCTTCTATAATGTCTTTGTTGTGTACCAACACAAATTTTATTCTATTAATAATGGTTTCTATAGTATCTGTATTGGTTTGTAATGGTAATTTTAAGTTGAAGTTATATCTTCTTTTTTCCATTTTAGCATAATTTACAATTGCTTCTTCTGCCAATTTTGAGTTTGGCACTGTAACGGTTGTGTCATCTGCTGTTTTAATTTTGGTACTTCTAAAGGTAATGTCTACTACTGTTCCTTCATAGGTTTTAGTTTGAATAAAATCCCCTACTACAAATGGTTTATCTAATAAAATAGAGGCTCCTGCAATTAAGCTTTTAGCTAAGTCTTGAGCTGCTAGTGCCACCACAACACTTCCTACTCCTAATCCTGCAATAATACCATTTAAATTGTATCCTAAATTGGTAATGATTAAAATACCTGCTCCTATGTAAATAACAGCTTTTGCTATTTTTCCTATGAAGCCGGCTAGCGTTTTATTTCCAACACGATTGCTTTCCTCTATTTTTTGCATTAAAAGAGAATTTGGTTCAAATATATTAGATAGTCCTTTAGCTACAGTGCAAATTATAACAATTTCTAATAACTTATCTAAAAATTCCATAACATCTTTAGGCAAGTTTAAAATTAGTATTGCCAAATAAATACCTAATACAATAATTGCTGCCTTTACAGGATGATAAAAGGCGTTTGATTTTATTTTGCTTTTATCTTTTTCTTTCCATTTAAAAATTTTAATCACTAAATAGGAAAAACTTGAGCTTAATAAGCAAAATATTCCTGCTATGATAAGTGCAATTACAATATCTATTATTTTTTCTTGTGTCATGTTTTGAAAAAATTCTATCATACTATTTATTTTATCCATTTAGTTCTCCTTGTATTTTTTATTTTCGCTCAAAAGTAACTTTTCCATAATTTACTATAAGAAAGTAGTATAGCATAATTTCCACTTGCTTCACTTTAGCATTTCTTCGGTACACTTATGACTTTGTAAGTACTATTGTTTTTTTTGTTTGGCAATACAAGCTTTTATTTTTATACCTTGCTCACTAAACATTTTTTCATGCTCTGTTTCTATGTTCTCCCAAAAGTCTTGTTCATTTTTTAAATCCCTAGTTATCTTTTCTATTTGAAACCCTGCTTCTTCAAAATAGTGTATGCTGTCTTCAAATAAATTATCATCATCTGTTTTAAAGTAAATGGTTCCTTCTGGTTTTAAAAATTGTTTGTAATGCTCTAATTGCCTTGTATAAGTTAGCCTTTTTTTGTGATGTTTTCCTCTTGGCCAAGGATTGCAAAAATTAATATAAATACCATCTACTTGGTCGTTTTCATTTAATATTAATAAAATACGTTCAATGTCAAAACGAGTTAAAATGACATTATCAATTTCTTTTTTCTCATTTTGATATACTTCTTCTATTTTTCTTTTTGCTAAGCCTAGCATTGGATCTACTAAGTCAATGGCTAAATAATTATTTTCTGGGTGCTTTACTGCTTTTTGCGCAATAAAACTGCCTTTGCCACAGCCGTAGTTCTACAAAAAATGGACTTTCTTCATTTTTAAATTCTTTTTTCCAATTTCCTATAATTTCTTCTGGATGCTCTCTATAAAACTTGCTTTCTTCTAGTTCTTTTCTAGCCCATGGTTTATATCGTATTCTCATTTTTTATTTCCTCTTTTACCTAAATTTCTTTTCTAATTTTACCATATTGGCTTTGGGTTTACAAGTGGGATTTTTTTATAAAGGATTTTAAATTTTAACGAATAAAAATTAAATAATATTTTTAATATTATTTAATCAAAATGTCAATAAAATTATTATTTTTTTATTTTCGACTTCTCATTGCTATTTTCCACATTTTGGTATACAATATACCTATCTTGAAAATATGAGGAGGAGCATTATGCCAAAGCAAAAAGATAAATTATATGAGGGTGAAAAATTAGCTAATTTTAGAGAGCTTGTACATAGGTATGAAACTAGGTATGCAGATAAAACCGCTTTTATTTATAAAAAAACACCTAAGTCTACGAAACACATTTGTATTAGCTATCAGGAGTTTGTACAAGATATTAAGGGTTTTGCAACTGCTCTTCTTCATTTAGGTATGCAGGGTAAAAAAGTAGCTTTAATTGCTCCTAACCGTTATGAATGGTGTACTAGTTATTTAGCTGTAGCTACTGCTGGTATTACCATTATTCCTCTTGATAAGATCGGAAGAGCGTCGTGTAGGGAAAGAGTGTAGATCTCGGTGGT
>CAMSEM010000106.1 GCA_947057505.1 uncultured Clostridium sp.
CTGGAGTTCAGACGTGTGCTCTTCCGATCTTAAAATGCAAGAACTTTGTAAGGTAGTTTTACAGTATTGTCATACTGTGAAACTACCTTACAAAGTTCTTGCATTTTAGCAGAACTAACAGAAGTAAACGAAGCGCCAAAGTTGGATTTAATTTTGGGATAATTAAGAAGATAAAAATAAATTTTATCAATTAAGTTATCAGCCAATTCTTTACTATAACAATTTTCAAGCATTAGAGAAAGAACTACCAATCCTTGAATAGTAAGAACAGTACCGCACCCAAAATTGGAACCACCTAAATAATTTTCACCAAATTTAGCCATTGCTTGGGATAATATATTTTTAGGGATAATACCGCCCCAAGGCTCTACATAGCTAAAACCCGAATAGGTTAAGGTAATACCACCAACTTTGAAACAAGGAACCAAGATGTCATCAAATATTGACAACTCCCGGTCATACAATTTTGTTGCGCCTAATACTTCCATTGCCACTTCAAATTCTTTTAACGAGATTGCCATGATAATGCCTCCTTTACTAATATGAATTTTTTAAATATGTATTACATAAACAAATATATTGTAACATAAAGTATAGAAAAAAGCAAATTTCCAATCAATTGATACTATTGAAAAAAATGGAATATTATGGTATGATAATAAAGTAAAAAAAGAAAGGGAAATAAAAGAATGAAAAGCAAAGGAAAAATTGCAGTTATTGCAATATTAATGATTGCCATTATCACACTAATGATAACTATCATTTCTAAAGAAAATAAAAACATAGAGGAAAGAGATGGCTTAAAAATAATAACATCATTTTATCCAATTTATATTATTACAGCAAATCTTACACAAAGTGTACCAAATATAGAGCTACAGAACCTAACACAAAACAATATAGGCTGTTTACATGATTACACATTACTTACAACAGATATGAAAAAAATAGAAAAAGCCAATATATTTATACAAAATGGTTTAGGCTTAGAAAACTTTATAAATAAAATACAAATGGCATACCCAAATTTAAATATTATTAATAGTAGTAATGGAATAACCAATATTATAAAACAAGAAGAAGAAAATAATCCACATATTTGGACAAGTATTGATAACTATATAAAACAAACAGAAAATATTTATCAACAATTATGCAAAGAAAATCCACAAAATGAAGAAACATATACAAACAACTATGAAACATACATACAAAAATTAAATAACTTAAAAGCAAATTATGAAAATCAATTACAAAATTTGAAAGGAACAAAAGCAATCTGCTTAAATGAAGCATTAGTCTATTTGGCAAAAGATTTACAAATACAAACCATCAATATAATAACAAACCATGAAGAAAGTACACTATCTGCAGAAACTATAAAAAATACTATTCAAAAGATGAAAAATGAAAATATAAAAGTAATTTTAGTAGGAAATGAAGATAACCTAAATAACGCACAAATATTAGAAAAAGAAACTGGTGCTAAAATATATAAGCTAGAAACAGGTTTAACTGGAGAGAATGATATAGATAGTTATATAAAAAGTATGACAAAAAATTTAGAAATATTAAAACAAATATAAAAAGAAGATAGGTGAGAAAAATGAGTGAATCAGTAGCTTGCGGACTACATTGCACCAAAATTAACAATATTACGGTAAAATTTGGAAAAGAGGTCGTATTAAAAAATGTAAATATTCATGTTCATTGTGGTCAATTGACAGTTATTATAGGAAAAAACGGGGCGGGAAAATCTACTTTATTAAAAGCAATTTTAGGAGAAGTAGAACACACAGGAAATATAGCTTTTACTGATATGAAGGAAAAAATAACTAAAAAAATAAAAATTGGTTATGTGCCACAATCAATACATATCGAAAAAAATATGCCAACAACAGTCTATGACTTATTTGCTTCTTGCATTTGCCATGTACCAGTTTTCTTAAAAAAAGATAAAAAAATTTATCAAGAAATAAAAGAACAGTTAAAGGTATTTGGAGTAGAAAAACTAATTGATAAAAGCATAGGGGACTTGTCTGGTGGAGAGTTACAAAGGGTGCTACTAGCAATTGCTACAAAGCCAGCACCAAATTTGCTTATTTTAGATGAGCCGGTTTCTGGTATTGACAAAAATGGAACAAAAGATTTTTATGAATTAGTAAACAATTTAAAGGTAAAATATGATATGTCAATTTTACTAGTATCTCATGATTTAGAACTAGTTAAAAAATATGCAGATAAAGTCATACTATTAGAAAAAGAAGTGATCAAAGAAGGAACACCAGAAGAAGTATTTCACAGTTTAGAATTTAAAAATCGTTTTGGAGAATAAAAATTTAATGAAAGACTATAGAAAAAGGAGTAGTTATGGAAGCAATATATAGTATATTAGAAGCTATTTTACCATTTGAATTTATGCAATATACTTTTATGAAAAATGCATTAATAGCCATTATTTTGGTAGCACCTATTTTTGCTATTTTAGGAACAATGATTGTTAATAATAAAATGGCTTTCTTTTCTGATGCATTAGGTCATTCAGCCTTAACAGGAATTGCCATAGGAATGGTAATGCGGAATTACCAACATGAACATCTCAATGATTTTCTTTGCAGTAGTTTTTGCTTTAGTACTAAATTTTGTAAAAAATAAAACAAACTATGGAGCAGATACCATCATTAGTGTATTTTCTTCTATTGCTATTGCAATTGGTTTAGCAATGCTTGCTCAAAGTGGAAACTTCAATAAATATTCTAGCTACTTAGTAGGTGATATATTAAGCATTAGCAATACAGAAATTTTATATTTATTTTTAGCGTTTGTTGCTGTATTTGCATTCTGGTATTTTACATTTAATAAATTAAATGTACTTAGTATTAATACTACACTAGCCAAAAGTAGGAGAGTAAACACAAAATTGATAGATAATATTTTTGTGATTCTAATTGCAGTAATTGTTATGATTTCTATCCGTTGGATTGGTATTTTGTTAATTAACTCTTTACTTATTTTGCCAGCAGCATCCAGCAGAAATATTAGTAAAAACATGAGAAGCTATCACTTATTTTCAGTTATATTTTCACTATTTTCTGGAATAGCAGGATTAATTGTATCATACTACTGGAACATTCCAACAGGACCAATGATTGTTATTATTTCAGGAGCAATTTACTTTATTACCTTTGGACTTAAGAAAATAGTGAAAATATAACTGAAAATAAGTGATAGCTTCTCATGTTTTTACT
>CAMSEM010000107.1 GCA_947057505.1 uncultured Clostridium sp.
TCCTGCTGTCCGGATGCTCCCAAAGCTCTAATTTCCTGACTTCCATAACCTTCAATAAGAGCTGGTAAAATTTGTTTTTTTCTAGAAACAACACCTTTTAAAAGAGCTGTATTAGAATTTAATTTTGTTTTAAAAGCTGTTTCAAAAATATCAGTTCTATTACCTAAAACAATTGCTTTAGAATCTGCATTTAAAATATCTGTTACTGCAAAAATAAATAAATCAAGGTTATCTTTTTGAATTTTTGCTTCAATTGCTTTTTCAAATTCATTTTGTCTTTTAAATACTTCATCTAAATTAGAACTGTTAATTTGTGCAATTACCATTGATATACCATCTTGTTCATAAGGTTTAGCATCAATGTTAATAACTTCTTCGCCAGTACAATCACTAATATCTGTACCAGCTTCTAGTAATTTGTGACCATAATTGTATAAATCAACACCAGCAATTTTAGCTAATCTTTCAGCTGTAATTTTATCTTGTTCTGTACATGTTGGAGAACGGAACATTAAAGTATCAGAAAGAATAGCACTAAGCATCATTCCAGCAATTTTTGGAGTAATAACAACATCATCTTGTTTATATAGTTTGTACAAAATAGTAGAAGCACAACCAACAGGTTCTGCAATACAATGTACAGGCTCTGCTGTATGTAAGTTTAATTTATGGTGGTCTACTACCATTTGAATATGTGCATTTTCAATATTAGATACACTTTGAGAAAATTCATTGTTATCAACCATAATAACCTTAGCACTATTATCTAAAGTGGTAAGTAATTCTGGTTGTGCTACACTAAATGTATTTAGTGCATATTGTGTTTCCTTATTAATATCTCCCAAACGAAAGCTTTCGGCATATCTTCCCATCTCAGTTTGCAAATTTGCCATAGAAATTGCAGATGCAATTGAATCCGTATCTGGATTTGTATGTCCGAAAACGAAAGTTTTATCAGTCATATAAAATCCCCCTTTTATCTCTTGATTTGTTCTAACTAGTTTATTATAGCACAAATTACATAAAATGTCAACAAATGACAAAAAACGATTATATCAATTTTTGCACATTTATGTTAATATATGCTATATTATGCTTGATTTGTTACAAAAATATGTATATAATAAGAAAGAATTTGAAAAGAAAGGAAGTTTTGTTATGGGACTAATTGTAAAAAACGTAAATAAAAGTTTTGGAACTAAAAAGGTAGTAGATAACATTAGTTTTGAAATACAAGAGCCAGGTATTTATGGTCTTTTAGGTACGAATGGTGCAGGAAAAACAACTACTATTCGTATGCTTTTAGGGATTTTGAAAAAAGATAGCGGAGAAATTACTTGGAATGGAAAAGAAGTACAAAGAAAACATGTTAACTTTGGCTATTTACCAGAGGAAAGAGGCGTATATCCAAAAACAAAAATACATGACCAATTAATGTATTTTGCAAGATTAAAAGGAATGAGTAAGGCAAAAGCAGAAGAAAACTTACTATATTGGGCAAAAAAATTAGAAGTAGAGCAATATTTACAAATGACACCAGAAAAACTATCAAAAGGAAATCAACAAAAAATACAATTTATTACAGCAATTTTGCATGACCCAGAACTATTGGTATTAGATGAACCTTTTAGTGGTTTAGACCCAGTTAATACGCAATTACTTAAAAATGTTATCATAGAGCTTATAAAAAAAGGCACTTATATTATCATGTCTAGTCATCAAATGTTTTCCATAGAAGAATTTGCATCTAACATTTTAATTTTAAATAAGGGAAAAACTGTTTTACAAGGAAACTTAAAAGAAATTAAAGAACAATATGCAGCAAATAGGCTAGCATTAAGCACTAATCAAAATGTAGATTCTATTATACAAGGATTAGGGCTTGAAATTTACCATAGCAAAGATAATGATTATACCATTAATATTAATGGAGCAGAAGATGGATATAAATTATTTGATTTACTAGCTAAAAATCATATTCAAGTAGAAAAATTTGAAATTATGAAACCAAGTTTACATGATATTTTTATTGAAAAGGTGGGTGAGTAAAAATGAAAGATATAGGAATTGTAATTTCGTATACGATTAAAGAAATGTTAAAAAAGAAAACCTTTTTAATTTCTAACTTAATTATTTTATTATTTATTATTGTTGGTTTTAATATTCCTAACATTTTAAATGCATTTGATTCTAATGAGGATGGAACAAATGGAGAAAGTAAAGTATTAGTAGTAGATAGTCAAAATATATATGAAGGAATGCTAAATAGTTTAAATTCTATGAACTTAGGCTACAATTTTGAAATAGTAAACAATAGGGAAGTTCCTTATGAAGAAATAAAGCAAAAAATAGAAAAGGAAGAAATAGAAGAAGCCTTTATTATTTCAAAACAAGGAGAAAAAATAAAAGTACAATATATTGTAGAAAATATGACCATGATGGAATCTATTCCAGAAAGTTATGCAAATGCTTTTAATAGCCTATATACCAATGTACAACTTACGAAACTTGGATTAACTCAAGAAGAAATGCAAAGCTTACAACCTAATATAAACTTTGAAATAAGCCAAACAGAAGAACAAGAAGTAAAAGGAAATGTAATAGTAATTATGCTATTATCTTTAGTTTTATTTTATGCCATTTATTTTTGTGCTTACCAAGTATCAAGTTCTATTACAACTGAAAAAACATCAAAAATTATGGAAACACTAGTTACATCAACAAAACCTAGAACTATTGTACTTGGAAAAACAATTGGAATAGGAGTTGTAGGTTTTATTCAAGTTGCGATTATTGTAGCAGTAGCGCTAATTTGTGCAAAATACTCATTACCAGAAGGGGTGTTAGAGAGTGTATTAGATATGTCTCAAATCACACCAATGCTAGGTATTCTTACTGTAGTTTACTTTATTTTAGGATATAGCGTTTTTGCTCTACTTTATGCATTAACAGGCTCTACCGTAAGTAAACCAGAAGATGTACAAACTGCAAATGGACCTGTTGCAATAGTTGCAGTAGTTGGTTTTTACCTATCCTATTTTACTATGATGAACCCAACAAGTAACTTAAATATATTTGCATCTATATTCCCATTTTCATCACCATTTTGTATGCCATTTAGAATTATGAACGAGATGGAGCTCCTGATATTGTTTTTTGGTTACATAATGGAGAT
>CAMSEM010000108.1 GCA_947057505.1 uncultured Clostridium sp.
AAGTGATGGGAAAAGAAGAATTATTTTTACTTTTAAAAACAATTCTTCTTTTCCCATCACTTCTTATTATAAATATAACGAGATTCTTATTTTAAAAATCCATTAATAATTTGTTCTTCAGCTTCCTTTTCTGTAAGTCCAAGACTCATAAGTTTAATTAATTGTTCGCCTGCAATTTTACCAATAGCAGCCTCATGAACTAAACTTGCATCAATATGATTTGCTACAATTTGAGGAGTTGAAATTACTCTTGCAGTATCCATAATAATAGCATCACACTCCACATGACCAAAACATTTATTATTTCCATGTACATTTGAAATAAATTCTTGGGTAGAATGATCTCTTGCAATAGAACGAGAAGCAACACGTACACTAGAATTTTCTCCATTTAAATTTACATCAAACACTGTTTTTGCAGTTTGATTATCATGAGTCATAATTCTTTCTGTAATAATTAAATTAGTATTAGCTCCAAGTTCTCCTTTGGTTTCACGCACAGTAGAAGTAACACCTTTAATTTGAACAGTTTCCATTTCTAAGGTACTGCCATCTTCTAAATACACAATTGTTTGTGGATTTAAAATCTTATCACCAGTACCATTACCTTCACCATAATGCTTTTCAATATACTTTACTTTAGCACCTTTTTCTAAATGGAAAGTATGAATGCCATCATGTTCTGATGTTTCGCAAGAACTATTATGAATGCCACAACCTGCAACAATAACAACATCAGCATTTTCACCAATATAAAAGTCGTTATATACTACATCATTAAATCCTGCATCAGTTAAAATAACTGGAATATGTACACTTTCCTTTTTGGTATTAGGTTTAATGATAATATCAATACCAGGCTTATCCTCTTTGGTTACAATATCAATGTTAGCAGTAGTATTTCTAGCAATTCCTTTCCCATTCTCACGAATGTTGTAAGCACCCATTGGTGTTTTTTCAATATCTGCAATTTCTTTTAATAAGTTTTTTTCTATATTATCTAATTTTTTTATTATTTCATGATTCATACTTAGTAATTACCTCCTTTATCTAGCATAACTTTACAAGGTCTTTTTGTTTCATTTAAAAGTAAAGGTAAAATCTCTTCTTTTTGACCAATAGCTTCAACCTCTCCATTAGAAAGTAAAATAATTTCATCAGCAATATTCAAAATTTTTTCTTGATGAGAAATAATAACAATAGAAGAATTAGTAATTTCATGATGCATTTTTTCAAAAATGCCAATTAAACTAGTAAAACTCCATAAATCAATACCAGCCTCTGGTTCATCAAAAACAGTAAGTTTAGACTTTTTAGCTGCAAGCATAGCAATTTCAATACGTTTTAATTCACCACCAGAAAGAGAAGAACTGATTTCTCTATTTAAATAATCTTTAGCACATAGTCCAACATTAGATAAAAAATTACATGCCTCTGAAAGCGTAATGGTATTTCCGTGAAGCAAGCTCAATTAAATCCTTTACAGTTAACCCTTTAAACTTAACAGGTTGCTGAAAAGCAAAACCAATACCAAGCTTAGCCCTGTCTGTAATGCTCATATGCGTAATATCTTTACCATCAAAGAAAATTTTGCCAGAATCAGGTGTTAAAATACCCATTATAATTTTAGCAAGAGTAGACTTACCAGAGCCATTAGGCCCTGTAATTGCCACTAATTTGCTATTATCTATTTTTAAATTAATATGACTTAAAATTTGTTTATTATCTCTTGCAAAAGAGATGTCTTTTAGCTCTAACATAATACCTCCTTTTATGTCGCCATTGAGGACAGTCCCAACCAAAGCCACATGTGGCGCCAATAGGGACAGACCTATTATGACATTCTTCTGCGAAAAATTGTACCATATCTTGGCTAAGAATTCAAGTAGTATATTCCTTTGCAACTCATATAAAAGTAAATATTTTATTGTAGTTTCTTATTAGGATAAACTTACTAAATGGCATTGAATAATTATATACAAAAGGTGCTATTAAATAGATTGCAATGTTTTTTAGTGAATGATATAATGAGAACAAAATATGAATGGATTATATAATTAGAATAGAGAAGTATCTCAAATGAGTGTAGATAAATTTAAAGAAGAAAAATTGTATGGTGAAGCTATTTATTTAAAAACAAAGAATAAATAAAAAGGGAGATATACAAATGGTAAAAGATGCAGATATACAAATGAGAAAAAGAAATATGAAGTTATTTCCAACATATAAAAAATTAGCATGGGATTATTTATTCTATTATTCTATAGACTTTTTATTTTTAACGCAAATAAAAAATATTAGTGCAGCAGATGTAGTTTTGGCCAATTCTGTAAAAGCGTTATTTGGAATATTTTTGCAAATACCAGCCAATATCATTGTAGAATTTTTAGGAAGGAAAAATAGTATCATATTAGGCAATATATTAAATTGTATTTATATGGTACTATTTATGATGACAGGCAATGTATTCGACTTAATGATAGCAAAATTTATTTCTTCTCTAGCATTTTCTATAAAGGGCATAGCAGAACCAAGTCTACTAAATACTTCTATTCCGCCTTCAAAGTATAAAAGTAATATATTCTCTAAAATAAATTCGAAAGGAGCTTCAGGGTATTATTTATTAGGTGCTACAAGCAAAGTAATTGCAGGTTTCTTATTTGAAATAAATGGATATTTACCTGCCATATGTTCCTTAGTAGTATTAGTTTTAGTTAGTATAATTTCAATATGCTTTATAGAACCGATAAAAAAGAACAAAAGTAGGAATAAACAAATTTCAGTAGCGAAACAAATAAAGGAAATAGAAGAAGGATTTAAATTCATAATAAAGTCTGAAAGGTTAAAAGCACTAATATTAGCATCATCATTAATAGTAAGCCTTTTAGCAATATTATTAAATTATCAAACAAATCTTATACAAGAAATTGGAACACCTGTATTTTTAATAGGAATTATATCTGCTATATTAAGCGTAGCTAGTGCATATGCATCAAAAAAGCAGAAAGAGTTTAATGATAAATTTAAAAATAAATCAATTATATTAATAGCACTAATGGCATCTGTTTCTACTATTATAGCTGGAATATTAAGATCGGAAGAGCGTCGTGTAGGGAAAGAGTGTAGATCTCGGTGGTCGCCG
>CAMSEM010000109.1 GCA_947057505.1 uncultured Clostridium sp.
GCAATGAAAGATAAAAATATATGGATATTAATACTATTTATTTTAAGTGGTATTGTAGTAGGTGGGTTACTTGGAGAACTAGCCTCGCAAGTTGAATTTTTGTCTTGGCTTGCTTATGGGCAAGAATTTGGATTTTCATCACCAATAGAACTAAATTTAAATGTAATTAAATTAACCTTTGGACTTGTATTCAAAATAAATATTGCAAGCATTATAGGAATTGTTTTAGCAATATTTATTTATAAAAAAATTTAAGTACTAAAAGAAAAGCAAAGTTTGTTTTAGACAAATGAATAAAAAAGAAACATAAGGGGAAAAACTTTATTTAGAGTCGTTATAAAATTTGATTCAAAAGTAATTTTAAATGGGGGCTATTTCAAAAAAAGAAAGGCGGTTATTAATGATGGCAATCAAAATGAAAGAGTTACCCATTTCAGAAAGACCATACGAAAAACTAGAAATGTACGGAGAAAATACACTATCTAATGCAGAATTACTAGCAATCATAATAAAGAGTGGAACAAAAGAAGAAAGCTCAGTTATGCTAGCACAAAGAATACTATCACTAGGAGAAACACGGAAGCTTGCAATTTTTACAAGAATTGTCCATACAAGACCTTATGAAAGTAAAAGGAATCGGTAAGGTAAAAGCAATACAAATAAAAGCAGTATGTGAACTAGCCAAAAGAATATCTAAACCAATAGATATTTCAAAAATTATAATAAAAAGTACAGCAGACATAGCAAATATAGTAATGGACGAATTGAAAACAGAAAAAAGAGAAATAGTGAAAGTAGTAATATTAAACTCTAAAAATGCAATAATCAAAATACAAACTATCACACAAGGTAGCGTCAATGCAGTAAATATATCTCCCAAAGATATTCTATTAGAGGCAGTAAAAATGGGAGCTCCCAAAATTATATTAATACATAATCATCCAAGTGGAGACGCAAGGCCAAGTGTACAAGACTGTAATTTTACGAGAAAATTAGAAGAAGTATCAAAAATGTTAGGAATACTTCTATTAGACCATATTGTTATTGGGTATAACCAATATACAAGCATAAAAAAATATTTATCAAAAGAAAGGGAGAAAATAGTAAAATGAATTTGTTAGGATGGAACTCAAAAGATATTGGAGTAGATTTAGGCACAGCCAATATTATTATTACTGTAAAAGGAAAAGGAATTGTATTAGATGAACCCTCTGTTGTAGCAATAGAAAAAGAAACTGGTATTGTTTTAGCAACAGGAAACGAAGCAAAAGAGATGTTGGGAAGAACTCCAGAAAGCATTTTAGCAATAAGACCTTTGCAAGATGGGGTTATTGCAGACTATACAGCCACTCAAATGATGCTAAAAACTATGCTACAAAAAGTATGCCAAAGATATAATGCAGGTAAACCAAGAGTGGTAGTAGGCGTACCATCAGGCATTACAGAGGTTGAAGAAAGAGCAGTACAAGAATCTGTTATGCAAGCAGGTGCAAAAGAAGTATATTTAATTGAAGAACCAATGGCAGCAGCAATACGGAGCAAACTTAGAGGTATCAGAACCTGCTGGAAATATTATTGTAGATATAGGTGGAGGAACTACAGAAGTTGCTATTATTTCATTAGGTGGTATTGTAGTATGTAATTCATTAAGAACAGCAGGTGATGAGTTAAATCAAAATATTATAAATTATGTAAAAAAAGAGCTAAACTTAGCAATAGGAGAAACTACAGCAGAACAAATAAAAATAAAAATAGGCTGTGCAAAACCGCTATTAGCAGAAGAAAGCATGGAAATAAGAGGTAGAGACTTAGCAACAGGTTTACCAGAAACATTAACCATTACTTCAACACAAGTACAAGAAGCAATACAAGAATCTATAGACAAAATTGTAGATACTATAAAACAAACCTTAGAAAAAACACCACCAGAACTTGCATCAGATATTATGGAAAAAGGAATTGTATTAGCAGGTGGTGGTGCACTAATACAAAATTTTGATCAATTGTTAGCTGAAAAAACGCAAATGCCTGTATATATAGCAGAAAATCCATTAGAATGTGTTGCAAAAGGAGCAGCAAAAACCCTAGAAGACTTAGAAAAGTTAAGAACTGTATTAACAAGCTCTAGAAGAAGATAAAATTTAAAACCATATCATAAATAAATTCCAGAAAAAAGGAGTAAAAATATGTACAAAAATAAAAAAACTGGAATGATTGGCATTATTATTACAATTATCATTTTAATATTAGTAGTAATTTTGTCCAATACCAATATTCAAAAAATTTCATATTTAGAAAATATTTTTAATAGTATTGTTATGCCAATCCAAAATGGACTAACTTACTTAAAGAATAAAATAGCAGGAAATAATAGTTTTTTTACTGATATAGAAAATTTAAAAGCAGAGAATGAAACATTAAAAGAACAAAATAGTAACTTAGAAAAGTCATTAAGAGAACTAGAAATTATAAAATCTGAAAATGAAACATTAAAAGAATATGTAGATTTAAAAGATAAATACCCAGAGTATAAAACAATACCAGCTTATATTATTAATAGAGATATTAATAACTACACAAAAACCATTTCAATAAATGTGGGCGAAAAAGATGGTATAAAACCACAAATGACAGTTATTGCAGATAAAGGACTAGTAGGGCATGTTATATCAACTACACAAAATACTGCTAAAGTACAAACTATTATAGATACATCAACAGCAGTTAGCAGTGTTATTAGCACCTCTAGAGAAGCCATTATTGTCAATGGAACGCTAGAAAGTAATAGTATGTTAAAAGCAAACTATATTCCAACAGATGCCACTCTACTAGAAAATGACAACATTGAAACCTCTGGAATAGGTGGAATTTATCCAAAAGGAATCCATATAGGAACAATTAAACAAATTGTAGCAACAAAAAATAGTATTGATCGTTATGCATATGTAGAAGCAGCTGTAGACTTTGAAAAATTAGAAACTGTACTTGTTATTACCACTAATAATTAATATTATATTTTACAATTGTCAAATTATTGATACTAGTATCAATATAAAAAATAA
>CAMSEM010000110.1 GCA_947057505.1 uncultured Clostridium sp.
GATGATGAAAACATTTATCCAGTTTTTTACCGTGCCGTTTTTTGTCTTTTTTGTATTACATTGCATTAAAATATACGTTTCCACCTATGTTAACACCGTTTGCATAACCTCTTGCTCTAAATGATAAGTAGTTATGGTTTCTTTTACCGTTTAAGGCATCTATTACAGCTTGTTTTACATGGGCTGGATATTTTCCATTAAGCCTTTTTCTCCAATGATTATCAATTGAGTAACAAAATTGCCCTTTTGCTTTATATTGGCTTAGTGGGTCAGAACCTCTACTTTTCCATTTTGAGCTTTGTGCTCTGTTACATGCTGTTGTAATAACTGCTAAAGAACCGTTATAACTAGATGAACATTCTTGTGCAGTAATGGCACATAAAAGGTCAAGTTCTGCATCTGAGTAGCTCCATTTTCCAGCATATCTAACTGTTTGGCTACTTCTTGATGTGATTTGTTGCTTATTTCTAACTTCTACAATTTTGTCTACTGGCTTACGAATAATTTTTGATGAGATTTCTTTTTTCTCAATTTCTTTTTCGTTTTGATATTTTACTTTATAAGTAACTTCTTTTAAGCCATCTACTCCATATTGTACAATTTTGTCTTGTTTTGCCTTAGAGCCTGATGCTACATTTTTTGTAATTGTTTCATATGGTATTTTTACTTTTTCTATGACTATTTTTTCTACAATTGTATCATAGCTTTGTAAAATTTGTTCTATCGTAACATCACTAGATGTTTCTATTACATCTGGTAATTCAATTTCTTCTTCTGTGCTTTTTGATATTTTTATTGTGTTATTGTCTGGTAGATCTTGTTCTAAACTTGGTACTACCTTTTCATCTTCTAATACAATAATATGATTTTCATCAAGTATCTCTGCTATTTTCTTCTTGCTGGTTAATACGTTCATTTCATATCCGCTTGCAAGAATAATTTTAACATTATTTAGTTTCATATTGGTAGCACTAACAACTACTGTCATAATGAAGATAAATATAATGCTAATACAAATAATTTTTCTCAGCGATATTGACGCTTTATCATTATTTTTCATATTAAATTTGTTCCCTCCTTTAAAAGCAACAAGTATATTATACCATTTTTTAAGTACCTTGTCAAATTTTTGCAAACCTTACGGAAGCTTAGCTTTTAATTTTGTCTGTTTTATGAATGTTTTTTTAGTACTGGCTTATACTATATTATATGCTTGCTTGTACACAGATATGAAAATTTTCACAAAAAATTAACATTTTTTTAATATGTTAGACATAGTTTATATATATGCTATAAAGTAAATATAATTATTTGTAGTTGTATTTTAACAAAAATTATGCTATGATAAGCAAAAAAGAAAAGGAGTGAATAAAAAATTATGTGGTGGATTATTTTAGCTATTATTGCTGTAATAGTTATTGCAGTTATTGCTTTATATAATAGTTTAGTAACTTTAAGGCAACGTGTAAAAAATGCTTGGAGTCAAATTGATGTTCAATTACAAAGAAGATTTGATTTAATTCCAAATTTAATTGAGTGTGTAAAAGGTTATATGGCACACGAGAAGGACGTTTTGGCTAAAGTTACTGAACTTCGTACTTCTTGGGCTAAAGCTCAAACAGTACAAGAAAAAGCTACTTTAGATAACGAGCTTTCTGGTGTTTTAAAAACAATTATGGCAGTTTCAGAAAATTACCCAGATTTAAAAGCTAGTCAAAACTTTTCTGAGTTACAAGAAGAACTTAGAAATACAGAAAATAAAATTTCTTATTCAAGACAATTTTATAATGATAGTGTAACTAGATATAATATAAAGTTAGAGTTATTTCCATCTAACCTAATTGCTTCTATGTTCCATTTTACAGCTGAAACTTTATTTGAGGCTGAAAGTGATGAGGCTAGAAAAAATGTAAAAGTAGATTTTAGTTAGAAATTGTTCTAATCTTTTATTGTTACTTCAAAAATAAGTGTATATTATTTTGAAAAAATTATAATATACACTTTTATCAAAAATGTTAAATTTTAAAATTTACTAAAAGGTGGTCTAAGAAATGTACTCTGATATTAGAAAAAATAAAATAAAAACAGCTTTTATTGTTAGTATTTTTATTTTAGTAATAACCTTAATTGTCTATTATGTTTGTATGGCTTTTGATTTAGGAACTGCTTCTATTGTAATTGCTCTTACTTTTTCGATTGCATCTGCTTGGAGCTCTTACTATTATAGCGATAAAATTATTTTATCGTTAAATAGGGCTCGTCCTGCTACTCATGAGGAAAATAGGCAATTATTAAATATTTTAGATGGTCTTATGGTTTCTTCTGGACTAGAGCATAAACCTAGGCTATATATAGTAGAAGACTCACAACCTAATGCTTTTGCTACTGGTAGAAACCCTGCTAATGCTATTATTTGTGTTACAACTGGTTTATTAGATAAATTAGATTATTATGAACTCGAGGGTGTACTTGCTCATGAACTTTCTCATATAAAAAATTATGATATTCGCTTATCTGCTATTGTAACAGTTATGGTTGGACTTGTTGTAATGCTTTCTGACTTGGTTTCTAGAATGCTTTTCTGGGGTGGTGGCAGAGATAATGATAATGACAGCAAGGGAAATGCTATTTTAATGGTGATTGGGCTAATTGCAGTCATTCTTGCCCCTCTTTTTGGAGAGCTTATGAGGCTCGCTGTTTCTAGAAAGAGAGAATATTTAGCAGATGCTACTGCAGTGGAATTTACAAGAAATCCAGATGGATTAATTTCTGCTCTTACTAAATTAGAGGCAGATGCAAATGAGCTTAAAACAGCTAATAATTCTACTGCCCATATGTATATTGTAAATCCATTTAAGAAAGATAAAAAGAAGAAATCAAGTAGTGTATGGTCTACCCACCCTTCTATAGAAGATAGAATTGAAGCTTTAAGAAATTTAAAGTAGAAATTATTAATCGAGTAGAGAATAAATAATTATTTTATTTATTCCCTCTCACACCACCGTAC
>CAMSEM010000111.1 GCA_947057505.1 uncultured Clostridium sp.
CAACCTTCTTCTACCATTGGTGCAAGTAGTGGACATGCTATTGCTTGTACATTAGCATCTGGTATTTTATTTAAGATTACTTTTTCCCATCCTTTGCTACGAATGGTTCCTGCTGTTGCAATTACCCCTATATTTTTCTTTTTGCTTTCTTTAAGGTATACAGCTGCTGGCTCTAGCACACCAATAATAGGAATGTTGTATAATTGCTTTACTTCTTTTAAAGCTTGACTTGTAGCTGTACCACAAGCAATTACAATCATTTTTACATTATTTTTTATTAAAAATTCCACTGCATTTTTGGTTAACTCTATAATAGTTTCTTTTGATTTACTTCCATATGGAAACCTTTTTGTGTCTCCTAAATAAATAAAGTTTTCATTTGGTAGCTGTTTCATAAGCTCTTTTAGAACAGTCATTCCTCCTACACCAGAGTCAAATACGCCTATTGGTCTATTATCCATTTTTCTAGTATGTATTGGTTTTAATTCCTAATACTTTCCCCTTTCTTCGTTCTTTTATTTTTACGATTATTTTCACTTATTTATTACTTAAAATTTTGACTTTACTATTATACTGTATCTTTTCATATTTTTCCATAGTTTTTTGTTTTTTTATATTTCTTAGCACATTCTGTCGTATTTTCTCATAGAATATAAAAGAAAGCAATTGCTTAAGGTAGAAACTTTTTTCTATATAGCAAGCATTTTCTAGAAAACCAAAAATAGAAAGGAATGAAAAATAATATGGAATACGAAAAATGTGTATGCCCTGTATTAAATGTAAATGGAGTAATGGCTACTGGTAAACAATACGATTTAGACATTACTTTACCAGAAGATAACAGAACTGTTATCTATGGTATCATTAAAGACTGTTATCAAGACCCTGTTTGTGATGCAGTTGTAAAACTAATTGAAGTAGTTTGCGAGTGTGGTAAAGAGGAAAGAAGACCAGTTTCTCATACTTTTACTGATAAAAATGGAGAATTCGTTTTTGGCCCTCTATGTGCTAACCGTTTATATGAAATTGAAGTATGGGTTGACCAAGTTAAACATTGTAAAGTATGTACTTCTACAAAACATGAAGGCAAATGTTTAAAAGGCGTTGAGCTTGATTGCCCTCCATGTGAAATGAAACCATGTGAAAAACCACATGAAAAACCATGCGACAGACCTTGCAAATAAATAATTTTTAGATAGTATTAATTATGTATTTTTATATACTTTATTAAAACTCTAAAAGCATACAAAAATTCCAGCGATTTTTTCGCTGGAATTTTTGCTTTAGTTTTTTTATTTTAGTATATGCTCTTTTTGTTTTAAAATTTTTAATTTATTACATGATTCCCATTCTTTTAGCAAATTGTTTTCCTTTTTTCATCATTTTTCTTTTACTTTGATCCATTGTTTCTGCATATATCATGGCAATTCCTGCTGTTACTATTCCACCTACCAACATACCTTTTACAAATCTCATTTTTTAGCCTCCTTTTTTTATTTTCATCTATTGTTATTATGTCTTATTTTTTCTTTTATATACATTTTGTACCAAGAATATATTTCATACGCTGCAACCATTAGTAAAAAAGCTCCAAATAATTTTCTTAAAATTTCTACATTCATTTTACTACTAATTTGTGCACTAACAGCTGCTCCTATTGCACCTACAATTACAATAGGAATTGCCTCTTTCCATGAAATATTTTTATTTTTTGCATTTATGATAATAGAAGCTATTGCTGTAGGTATAAAAAATACTAAATTTGTTGCTTGTGCTATGTGTTGATCTAACCCTCCAAAAAATGAAAGAAGGAGAATTAATATTGTTCCTCCTCCCATTCCCATTCCACTAACAATTCCAGAAATAAAACCTATTAGTAATTCAAACATTTTTTCACTTTCCATTCATTTTACTTTATTATCATATTGATACCAGCATAAATTAAAAATAGTGCAAAAGCAATTTTTAAATATTTATCTGATATTTTGTTTAAAATTTTTGCGCCCACTAATCCACCAGCAATACCACCAATTGCGCATAATATTCCTGTCTCCCAATAGATAAATTCATTTTTACCATAAAAAATACTAGTTACCACTACCATTGGCAGAATACAAAAAATGGAAGTTGCTCTTGCCACTTTTGGTTCCATTTTTAATATATATATATAAGCTGGCACTAATATAAGTCCTCCACCAGCTGTAAAAAGTCCACTAATTATTCCAGCTATGATACCAACTAATATTTTTTTCCACATAATTCCTCTTATTCTTTATTTTTCTTTAGTATTCCCCATATATTGGATTTTATTCTTCTTTTGCTTTATATTTTTCAATTTCTTTTTCTGCAATTTCTGTTAATATTAAATCACATTTTAACATTTGTGCAATAATATGATTTCTTAATTCTTCATTTTCGATGCTATCTGATGCATCTAAAAATCTTTGTAATTGACTTAAATATCTTTTGTTTTTTTCTTTCCAATCGCGTCTATTTTCTTTTTTATCCTTTGTGTACTTTTGTTTAAATTTGAACATATATACACCTCTTTTCGCGTTTATTACTTTTACATGATTTTTAATTACTTCTGTCGTTATGTTTGAGTCTTGATATGTAATTTTAATACATCTCGTGGTAAAATACAAGTATAAGACAAAATACGACAAAATTCCCCACAGAAATTTTAAAATAGAAAGGTTGAATTGCATGATTAAAATAAAAT
>CAMSEM010000112.1 GCA_947057505.1 uncultured Clostridium sp.
TCTGCTTTAAAGAATTTGAACTGATGTGGACAGCCTTCGTTGAAAGTCATTCATAGTAGAAGGAATAACAACAGGTTCTGTCATTTTGCTTTTATTTAAGTTTTTCTCAATCAAGTCAATTTCTTGCTCTTCTTTTTTGGTATTATATTTATTTTTTTCATTCTTTGCATTTTTTTGATAATCATTAAATTTTCTATTTTTTTCGTTGTTTACTTTTGGTTGATTTGCAAATGAAACTACTGATTGATATTTGGGACTATTTGCTTCTAATACAGCTTTTACACTTAATGGTAAAAAATTAGCAATTAGTCTTAACTGAGAATCTGTATATTGACTAGCTATATGATCAAAACTTTCTACATATTTTTGTTCATTATTACCTAATTTTTTATAATGGCTTACAATGTTTTGAATTTCAATTTCGCTAACATCACCTTCATTTTCTACTTTGTAATCTACATCTTCTGAATCTATGTTGTAATATACTTTTGCTTCCTTTTTTGTACGTGGTCTGGCTAATAGTTCACATACTTTGGTAATGCTTCTATCTTTTCCAAGTAAAGCATTATATACCCCTATTCCAAATAGTTTTACTAACAATGGTTCTGATTTTGTTCTTCTATCAGTACAAATTAGAATAATTGGAATATCGTTTCCTAATTGATCAGCTGCTTCATCACTGATTTTATCCATTTGTTCAAATATAAATTTATCAATAGCATCATAATTATTATTTGAAAATGGCTGTAAATCCTCACTAATTACGATTCTATCGTAACTTTTATCTCTTTGTAACTCTTTAATAATTGCATTAAAATAATATACATTTTTTACTGAAATTATTTCTTTATAGTCTTGTTGATATTTTTGTATAATTGACTCAGAAATATTTTCATTATTTACTGCAAATAATACTTTCATTTGTTTTAACCCCTCCAACCTTTTACAACAATTGCAAAAATTAATGGTAATACTTGACAAATCACCATAACTGTAATAATGGCAACTAATACACCAAAGCCTTTATCTTGTACATCTAATTTTCTAATTCCTATTACATAACGGTATACTGCCGCAATTACAATTCCTACAAACCCAAAGGGTATACTATATATTCTAATAACATTTAAAATATAGGCTGCAAGCCCATAGGTATCATTTCCATATGTTGCTTGATAATCTTCTAAACTTTTTAGTGCTTTATCTTTTAATTCTACTAAGTTTGTGGTTGCTGTATTTGTAGTTAGTGTGTTTTGTGGTGTAGCAGCCGCATATACGCAAACGCTTCCAAATAAAATTAAAAATACAAATAAAATTGCTATTACTTTTTTCATAAATTTATTTGCCCCTTCCTTGTTTTTTCTTTTTACTTTCACTTTTAATTTTTTACCATTATATCATACAATAAAGTATGAAAAATAGCAAGGAAAAAAACATATATTTTTTATATTATTGGTAAGTTACAATTCATAGCTAATAAGAATACTAAATTTATTGATAATAATATCCTTTTTTGCTGTCAATTTGTTTGGTAAACTGCACAGCCTAAGATAGCCTAACCTTATTGTACACATAAAAAGTTCAAAGATTTTCTCTATACAATAAAAAAGAGGCTAAGGCCTCTTTTTTATTATTGCTTTATTTTGCTCTAAATTCTACAATATTAGAATATTGTCCTGCTACTAATCTTCCATTTACATATTTGTATGCTCTTATTTTGGCTGTATAGTTATATTGTTTATTTGTTAGTCCTGAAATTTCTCTGCTGTTTGTGTAAACTGTAAATTTATTGCTTCCACCAATTCCTGGTACAGTAAATTCTATTTCATATTTTACAGCATCTTGTACTTTGTTCCATGTTAAATATACAGTATCTTTTACTACATTTGCTCTTACGCCACTTACTTTAGGAACACTAGTGCTACTTTCCCATGTATTTTGTTCTTTTTGAGAATCTGTACTAGATTTTGTAGTAAATGTTACAATTGTTCCACTTGTTTCTTTTTCTCTGCCATTTATTTTTTGATAAGCACATATTTTTACTTTATAGGTAGTGCTATATGATAAACGATCTAATGTCATGCTTGTAGAAGTAGTAGTTCCTTTGTATTCATAGCTATTACTATTTTTTCTAGCTAAGTATACATTATATCCTTTAGCACCAGATACTTTTGACCATCCTATTAGTGCTCTATTATTAACTACATCTGCATAGGCATTTTTTACATTGCTTATTTGTTTGCTTTCATCATAACCTGTTGTAAATTTTACTTCGTTTGAATATTCTCCATAATATTTGGTTCTATTTATTTTTTCATATGCTCTTACTTTGATACGATAAGTGGTATTTTCATTTAATGGGTAAATGCTTGCATAATTATCATTAATACCATCTGAATATAATTGGTAAGAACCATTTCCTTTTTTTACCCAAATTTCGTAGCCATCTATATTAGATATTCTTGACCAGTCTAAAGATACTTTATTTCCATCTACATCTGCATATAAGTTTTTAACTTTTCCTATTTCTCTGTTATAAGTATAGTCAGTAGTAAATTTTATTTCATTTGAATATTCTCCATAATATTTGGTTCTATTTATTTTTTCATATGCTCTTACTT
>CAMSEM010000113.1 GCA_947057505.1 uncultured Clostridium sp.
TCCTACATAGCCTGATAGGTCATATCCATATGTTTTGTTGTTTCCTTTTTCATCTTCGTTATTTAATTCAATTAAAACATTGTTATCTTCTAAAATGGCAACACAGGCATTTTTAGAAGAAGTATCTATAGATAAAATTTTCATTTTTACAGTCCTAACATATTTGATTTTAGGGTTTAATTGCATAGAAAAATACTACATTTTCTAAAACAATAAGGTGAATTTCCTATAACCTTTAAAATAAGTTTAAATATTTATTGCCAAAAGTTTCAATTTGTAATTGACGATATTCCTCGTTAACTCTATCTTTTTGAAAGGTAATTTTAATGTAATCAGGTGGTAAAATATCTTCGATAATTTCGCCCCATTCAATAAAACAAATACCATTTTCAAAATATTCTTCTCCACCCATCGCATAAAACTCATCCGTATCTGCTAAGCGGTAAACATCAAAATGATAAATAGGGCAAATAGTAGCATTATATTCATTTACAATCGTAAACGTAGGACTAGAAATTTCATTTTCTAAGCCAAAATATTTTAAAATACCTTGTACAAATTTAGTTTTTCCACTACCCAACTCGCCAGATAAAACAATAATATCTTTAGGCTCCAATTTTTTTGCTATTTTAGTAGCAAAATCAATGGTATCTTGTTCACATTTTGAAATAAATTGATACATATTTTTCCTTCCTTAATATAAATAATTGATAAGCATATTTTATATTAATATATTCATTTTGTAAAGATAAAAAGGCAAGAAAATTCTTGAAAAAAGGTAATTATTCAGTAATAGTTATCTTAATAATTATAACAATGTGTGCTTTCTTGTTTTTTTATGCCAAAGGCAGTTAGTTTGTTCAAAAAAGAAAAACAGCTTAAGTACCTTTCAAAACTTCAAAAACAAGCATTATTAGGAAAAATTTACGAAAAGGAGTTGAATAATTACGAAAAAGTAAATATTTGTTTTAAACTTTTTATTAAGGAAGAGAATAAGTGGCAAGAGAAAATAGCAATGCTAGAAGAAAACAAAGCATAGCTATTTTTAGAAATAAAACGTAAAATGAATAAAATAATTTAGAAACGTAAAATCGAAATTAGATTTCTTTATTATGATGTCATTATAGCATAAATACACTGTCGAAAGCTGTAGAAAACAGTCGTATAGCACAAAAAAACATTGTTTTGTTGAAACAACTATGAAAAATGTAATGCTTTTTGGAGAAAAAACTCGAAAAATGGTAGTTTTTTGTTTGAAATGGGCTGAATAATCACAGTTCTCTCTCAAAAAAATATTTGTAGTGTGGCAAAAGCGTATTGACAATTGAAATGAATTAATATATTATGCATAGTAGCAATATACATAGCACAAACATGAGTTATGTATACAATATACTAAACAATAAAAGTCTTTTATTGTAAACAGTTATTAACCAATATATAATAATGAAAAAAGAATAAAAAAATTAAAATGAAACAAAATAAACAAAAGAAGAAGGAGAAGAAAAATGACGAAACAAAAAAATGCAAAAAGCATAAACATACAAGAAAAGGGCATTACATTAATTGCACTAGTTGTGACAATTGTAGTACTTTTAATTTTAGCAGGAGTAAGTATTGTAGTACTATTTGGAGACAATGGTATTATCAAAATGGCTACAGATAGTACTTTAAATACTAAACTGGCTGAAATAGAAGAAAAGGCAAATATAATTTATACCAATAAACAGATGCAAAAAGTATTAAATAATTTGCAAAGTAATCCAAAAATGCAAGATATAGTAGAAGAATTAAAAAAAGAAAAATATGAAATAGAGGCAATACTAGCAGGAGATAGTCAAATAACAGGAATTGCATTGGATAAACAAAGTATAAAAATGACATTTGAACAAGAAAAAACAATTAGGGTAATATTACAAGGCTCAAATGAACTATATAGATATTATGTGTCTGTAAATGGAAAGAAATATGAAATGCATTTTGATAATGGTATGGTAAAAATAGATAGAACCGAAAGTGAAAATATAGAAAATAGCATGGAAAAACCTACTTTAACTGCAAGCGGTAATGACACTGATGTAGTAAATGTAACAACAATAGATGAAGTAGAAAATATAATTAAAATAACGGCCAACCAAAAAGAAGGAACAACAAAAATAATAGTAAACTATGGCTCTTATGAAAAAGAATGTAAAATATTAGTGCGAGAAAATTTGGATGAAATTCCACCCCAAAAAGCTAAAATAGAATTATGTAGCAATACTACTAATCCAGATGAACCAGTAGAAGCAACTATTATTCATGAAGATAATGAAGGCGGAAGTGGTATACAAATTGGTAGTTGTAAATGGTTATACAGTGCAAATGATAAAGAATTAGGAGTAGACAATATAGATTGGAACGAGGCAAATAGTTTTAATGAAAATGGGGAAACAATAAACTTAGTTGCTAAAGAAGGAACTTATTATTTACATGTATTATCGGTAGATGCAGATGAAAATAAAACAGAAACAACAACCGAAGCAATTATAGTAGAAGATTTAACAAAAAAATGGAAT